>JAOPXM010000077.1 GCA_025965125.1 Nocardioides sp. | reverse complement strand
CTGCCTCCGAGACTTTTGGTTACCGTATGGTTACCGGACTTTGCCGGATGGCCTGGGATCAAACTGGACGAATTCAGAACGCAATAAGGGCATCTGACCTGCAAGGTTACCTCACTCTGACCTCACTGCGAGCGCGAATCAAGGGCGCGGGACATGTCGAGAGATTTCACTCATAACCCAGAGGTCGCAGGTTCAAATCCTGCCCCCGCTACAAAGTTAAATCGCAGGTCAGAGGCCGTTTCCCGGAGTTCCGGGAGGCGGCCTCTGATGCGTTCTGAGGGCCTGCGGTACCGAGACGGCTACCGCGGCTGGCCACGCCAGGGACCTCTCGGCAAGACGTGCCGGGCATCCTGAACGAAGATTTTCCCGCTGACCCAGAGGTCGGGACACGCCATGAACGGCTGGATCGATTTGAGACAACCCCCGGTGCGCGGACAGTCGGAGGATCGGAGTCCTACCCCTACCTCTTCTGATCGGAGGGCGACCCATGTCTCCCACGAAGTTCGGTGTCTTCTACGACTTCCGCAACCCGGCGCCGTGGCGCGAGCCGTGGGACGTGCGCTACCGCAAGATCTTCGAGCAGATCGACTGGGTCGAGAGCTCCACCGCCTTTGCGGAGGTGTCGGTCTCCGAGCATCACTTCACCGACGACGGTTACACGCCCTCAGTGCTTGCGCTCGCCACCGCCATAGCGGCCCGCACATCCCGCGTCGGTATCGCCACCAACATCCTGCAGCTCCCGCTGCACCACCCGCTCCGGATCGCCGAAGATTCACTCACCGTCGACGCGCTGTCGGGTGGACGCTTCAGGCTCGGCGTCGCGGTGGGCTATCGCGAGCTCGAGTTCGAGGCACTCGGCACCACGACCAAGGAGCGTGGCTCTCGGATGGAGGAGTCGCTCGCAATCCTGCGTCTTGCCTTCTCCGGTGAGGCCTTCAGCTTCGAGGGCAAGCACTGGACGATCCCCGAGGTCGTCGTCCGCCCCGGTCCGGTGCGGCCCGGGGGGCCGCCGATCTGGCTGGGAGGAACTGCCCCGGTCGCGATCGAGCGTGCTGCCCGACTGGCCGATGGCTTCATGGCCTCGGTCAACGACGAGGTCGTTGCTTACCACGCTGCCTGTGCGCGGCTCGATGGAGCGGACCGCAAGCATGCGATGCGCACCGCCTGGATCCTGGTCGACGAAGACCCGGAACGAGCGCTCGCGGAGCTGGGTGAGCACATGCTGTTCCAGGTCAATGCCTACATCGACTACGGCTTCCTCAAGATGGCGCCGTACACGGACGCGGCGGATCTGGTGCGTGACGGGTTCTATGCCTTCGTCGACGCCGCAGGTGCCGGTGCGATCCTCGATGAGGCAGAGACCGCCGGGGTCGACGAGGTTCACTTCTTCGGCATGCTGCCCGGCGAGGACGTCGACTCGGCGACCCGACGACTGGACTACATCAACACCAAGGTCCTGGGACCGCGTCTTGTCTGACCTGGATGCAGGAAGTCTCAGCGGCAGGGTCGGCCTCGTGACAGGTGCGGGAGCCGGCATCGGACAGGCGATCGCCTGGGAGTTGGCAGCTCGCGGTGCAACCGTCGGCGTCCTCGACATCAACGCGGCGGCGGCCAGTGCCACAGCGGCCGTCATTGTCGGTCGTGGAGGATCGGCCGTTGGCGTCCAGGGTGACGTCTCCGACGCCAAGAGCGTCGAAGGGGCCGTGGCGGAGGTGGCGGACGCATTCGGAGCCATCGGCATCGTGATCAACAACGCCGGCATCCTCGACGACTTCCTGCCCGTGCTCGACACCAGCGAAGAGCTCTGGGACAGAGTCCTGGCGGTCAACCTCACCGGGATGTTCCTCGTGGCCAGGGCAACGCTCACCGCGATGATCGAGTCCGGAGGAGGCGTGTTCGTCAACATCGCCTCGGGCGCCGCGCTGGTGGCCGGTATGGGCGGCACCGCCTACACGTCGTCCAAGCATGGGGTCATCGGTCTGACCAAGCAGATCGCATCGGACTACGGTCCGATGGGGATCCGAGCCAACGCCATCTGTCCCGGCTCGATCGACACGGAGCTCTCTCGCCTCTTCCTCAAGGACAATCCGGCGGTCCAGAAGATTGTCGACGGGGTGCCTGCAGGCCGGCAGGGAAAGGCGTCCGAGATCGCAAAGCTGGCCGCCTTCCTGGCCTCGGAGGACTCGACGTTCATGACCGGAGCCTCCGTGGCGATCGACGGCGGCTGGACGGTCCGCTGAGGGCTGACCTCGTCATCGCTCAGTCGACGTACGCCATGGCTCCGTCGACGAGCAGCGACGAGCCGCTGATGAAACCTGCCCGGTCCGAAACCAGGAAGAGCGCAGCCTCGGCCTGCTCCTCGGGCTGACTGATGCGACCCAACGGCACTTGCCCGGCGAACTCGTCACCCGCACCCGTCTCGGCTCCTTCTCGTCCGACGACCAGAGGAGTGTTCGTGGGGCCTGGCAGGAGGGCGTTGACCCGGACTCCGTGCTCGCCGACCTCGGTGGCCGCGGCTCGGGTCAGCGCCACGACCGCATGCTTTGTCGCGGCGTAGGGACCCAGGTTGCGCACGTTGCGTATGGCGGAGACAGAGGCGACGTTGACGACGACCCCTCGACCCTGCTCGATCATGTGGGGAAGACCGTGGCGAAGCCCGAGGAAGACGCCTTTGAAGTTGACGGCCACGAGGCGGTCGAAGTCGTCCTCGTCGAAGGAGGCCAGGGGCGACGGCTCGGTCACGACACCGGCATTGTTGACGAGGATGTCGAGGGCCCCCCAACGGGTTACAGTCACGTCGAACATCGAGGCAACCGCCGACCCGTCGACCACGTCGACGGACATCGGCTGCGCCTGACCACCCGCCGCAGTGATGTCGGCCGCAGTCTGCTCAGCCGCGGCCAGCCGGCGGTCGGCGACGACGACGATCGCTCCGGCGCGCGCGAGGCGGAGGGCAACGGCCCGACCGATGCCGCCGCCCGCACCGGTCACCACCGCGACCCGTCCCTCGAGTTCGTCGTCGGGTCCGGTGGGCGTCATCGCAAGCTCCATGCTCGGCAGCGTAGGCGCGTCGGTTGTCGTGATCCTGGGACGTTTCGATCTGGGACAGTCCGGTTCCGGGCCCGCGGGGCCAGGATGCAGCATGCAGACAGATCCCGAGGTCCGAAGATCGCTCCTCGATCTCCACGCCGCCTACGCGTTCAGCATCGATTCTGGCGACGCGGACGCGTTCGCCGACTGCTTCACGCCGGACGGCGTGCTGGAAACGACCCGTCCCCTGGTGGTCACCGGCCGGGACGAACTCGTGGCGTTCGCGCACGACCGAGCACGCCACGCAGCCGATCCGTGTCGTCACCTGACCTGGCACCACACGTTCGCGGGAGGACCTGACCAGGTGGAGGGACGGTGCTCGGCTGCTGTGCTCCAGACGACCTCGGCTGGAGTCCAGGTGCTCTTCACCGCGACGTACGTCGACTGGTTCGTGCAGTCTGGGGAGAAGTGGCGGCTGCTCAGGCGGTTCGTCGCTATGGATCTGCCGGGTGCCGATGTTCCCGATTGAGACAGCCGTCCGGACTGTCGGACGCCGAGAGTGGTGCACACATCACACGACGGAGGTCAGCGCACATGGAGTTCGACGGAAAGATCGCCATCGTTTCGGCAGGTGGGTCCGGGATCGGGAAGCACGCCGCGCTCGGGCTGGCCGCCAAGGGCGCCTCGGTAGCAGTGCTCGACCTGAACGGAGAGTCGGCAGAGGCTGTCGTCGCGGAGATCCTGGCGGCCGGCGGCAAGGCCACCGCTCACCAGGGCGATGCGTCCTCGCTGGGTGACCTGGATCGCGCGGTCGCCGAGATCAAACAGACCGCAGACCACGTGGACATCCTGTTCAACAACGTCGGAATGCCGAATCCGCACGGGATCGACGACATCACCGACGAGCAGTGGACCCGCTGCATCGACGTCAACCTGAAGAGCAACTTCTTCCTCACCCAGAAGGTGCTGCCGTTGATGCGGGTCACCGGGCGAGGCGGCTCGATCATCTACACGGCCTCGGCAGCCGGGTTGACTGGCTCCTACACGACGCCGCTCTACTCGATGACGAAGTCCGGACTGGTCGGACTCACCCGCTCCCTTGCGATCCTCTTGGCGCCCGAGAAGATCCGCGTCAACGCCATCTGTCCGGGACCAGTCCGGACGCCGATGCTGGCGGGCTTCATGTCCAGGAGCGCCGACGCGACCGACGAGATTGCGGATCTCTACGCCTCGCGAGTCCCGCTCGGACGAGTTGCCGAACCCTCCGAGATCGCGGATGCGGTGATCTACCTCGCGGGCGACACGTCGTCCTACGTCACCGGTGTTCCTTTCCCCGTGGACGGCGGATACACGACCCAGTAGCCCGGCTGCACGGTCGCGGCGTGCCGGAACATTTCTGGCGCGTTGCTGGTCAGGAGCGAGGTTCCGTGCCTATGATGCACGTCACAAGCCAGCCGACCGTTTGGTTGAATCGAGATGCCATGAGCCTCACCCTGACTGCACCCGACGTGCGGGCCTCCGTCGTTCGTTCCTGGGAGCGATCCCGCATGTGTGGGCTCGACCAGGGCGGCGGTCTCACGCTCCCGTATGTCAGCCAGCTCGAGGTGGACAACCGATTCACCCGGGCAGCCTCACCCGTGCTCGAACAGCTGGGCGGCATGCTGGCCGGCTGCGAGACGGCAGCCGTTCTGTTGGATCCAGCGGGTCGGTTCCTGATGCATCGGTGCGACGACCGGTCGCTGGGCCGTCGTATGGACACGGGGCAAAGCACGCCCGGGTTCGTGTGGGCGGAGGAGTTTTCCGGCACCAACGCCGTAGGGGTCGCGCTCGAGGAGAAGGTGGCCAGCTGGACCACCGGCCAGGATCACTACCTCGAGGCGCTGCGCGACCTGTCCTGTGCCGCTGCCCCGATCTTCAACCCCTTCAACCGCAAGCTCGAGGGAGTCATCGACCTCACCGCCCTGATCCACAAAGCCAGTCCGCTGATGATGCCGATGGCCATCCAGGCCGCCCAGGCCATCGAGGAGCGCCTCGTCGAGGCAGGCTCGGCCGCAGAACGAACTCTGCTGGCTCGGTTCATGTCGGCCAGCCGACGACCCGGGCGAGTGGTGCTGGTGCTGGGCGATCGGACCGAGGTCGCAACCTCCAATGCCTCGTCCGTGCTCAATCGATCCGACAAGACCCTGCTCGCGCAGCGGGCCGACGATCTGACATCCCAACACCCGGTCGCGACCGAGTCACTCCCGCTCGGCAGCGGCGACACCGCTACCGTCAGGTTCGAGCGCATTGAGATGGGCGGACACCGTGTCGGGACACTCGTCGAGCTCGAGGTAGCACCCGCAGCCACCAAGCCGGCCAGGGACTCCGCGGTCTCTCGGCGCAAGGCTTCCTCGGGCACCGATTCGCCGATGGCGGGTCGCAGCCAGGCCACCGAGTTCCTGCGCGCCAAGGTCGAGCAGCTGCGCGGGACGATGTTCCCGCTCGTGATCTCGGGCGAGGCCGGGGTCGGCAAGCTCACCCTGGCCCGGATGCTCACGTCGGGCGGCCAGCCCCCGGTCCTGCTCGATGCCGGACAGACGACTCGGGACAGCGAGTCGGCCCTCCTGCGTGAGATCGAGGCGATGGTGGCCATGCGCGGTCGTTGCGTCATCGTGCGTCAGATCGGCGGCCTTTCCGCTGACGCAGTACAGCGGCTGGCCGCGCTGGCGGAGTCCGCAGAGGAGAATCAGTCTCGCGTGATCTGCACGCTGACCGACCGCGACCGCGCCGAATCGGCAAGTCAGCCCACCTTCGGCGTCCGCCTCCACGTGCCTGCGCTGCGGGAGCGTTCCGAGGACTTGCTCGACCTGGTCCCGCGCCTGATGGGGCGCCGTGGCGCCAAACTGCGACTGGCTCCGCCGGTGATGCAGGCCCTGATGCGCTACGACTGGCCGGGCAACGTGCGCGAGCTGGACAGTGTGCTTTCCGCCATGGCCAGCAGCAGCCGCGGGTCCGAGATCCACCTGGCCGACCTGCCGGCTCACTACCAGCGCGGCAGCCGACGTCTTCGGCGCATCGAGCACGTGGAGCGGTCCGCGATCATCCAGGCACTGCTCGAGTCCGAGGGCAACAAGACGCGTGCCGCGGAGATTCTGGAGATCGGGCGCGCGACCCTCTATCGCAAGATGCGCGTCTACGGCCTTGAGCCCGAGCTCATCTCTGGATGACCTCGAGACGCGGATGACGAGCACCGTCGAGCTCGTATCACATTGGGACGGACGGCAGCGGCGGTCCGGTGCGAACATCGGATCGTGAAGACAGAAGCGGGCACGGTCGGCGAGATCATCAGTCTGGGCGCACGCCGACACCCGGGTCGCGCGGCGCTGCGCGATCGGAACGGGGCCGAGCGGAGCTACGCCGACCTCGACCTGCGCACGACGCGTCTCGCTCAGGCGCTGCTCGCCAACGGACTCGAGCGCGGAGATCGCGTCGCGGCGTGGATGGGCGACTGCTTCGAATACGTGGAGGTGTACCTCGCAGCTGCCAAGGCCGGGCTGGTCGTCTGCCCCGTCAACGCGCGTTCCACACCCGCGGAGGCCACCTATCTCCTCCAGGACTCCTCGGCACGAGCACTCGTGTGGACCCCCGACCTCGACGACAAGGTCGCCGAGCTCGACCAGGACGTGTGGGGCACCGTCGTTGCCGTCAGCGTCGGTCCTACCGACGTCGTGGAGGTGCACGACTACGAGCGGCTCCTCGCGTCCTCGAGCACCCACGACGTGGTCGCTCCCATACCCGGCGATCTGTACATCCTCGGCTACACGAGCGGAACGACGGGTCGACCCAAGGGAGCGATGCTGACCCACGCGAGTTGCCTGGCGATCGCCCGTCAGAATGCGTTCTCGTTCCGGATGGGTGTCTACCCCGAGGTCGCGCTGACCGGTTCGATGTCGTTCGTGTCCGTGGTCCCGGCGCACATCCTCTGCACCCTGCGCATGGGCGGCACCGTCAACATCATGGGCCGCTGGGACCCGGAGTCGTTGCTGCGGACGATCCAGCAGCACCGCGTCACGTTCACCTACATTCCGTCACCGCTGCTGGGCGACGTGACCGTCGCACTCGACCATGACAGGTCTGCCTGGTTGACGCTCGAAGCCGTCCTGCACTCCGCCAGTCGCGCAAGCGTCGAACATCTGAGCGCGCTGCAGGCAGTCATCGGCAGCCGCCTCGTCGAGGGGTGGGGCATGACGGAGAACTCCGGTGGGCTGGCGAGCGTGACGACCGCGGCCGACTACCACGGCGTGAGCGCGAGCGATCCCATCTTCGGCTCCGTTGGACGCTCGGCGCTCGATGCCGACGTACGGCTGGTTGACACGGACGGCGTTTCGTTGCCGCACGACGGCGAGTCGGTCGGCGAGCTCGTGATCGCGTCGCCGGCTCTGATGTCCGGCTACTGGCAGAACCCCGAGGCGACCGCACAGGCCTTGCGCGACGGTTGGTACCACACGGGCGACCTGGGCTCGATCGACCCACGTGGCTACGTCAGTGTCTCGGAGCGCCGCACGGACCTGATCGTCAGTGGTGGGGCGAACGTCTATCCCAGCGAGGTCGAGCGCTGCATCAGCGAGCTGGCCGGCGTCCGCGAAGTCGCGGTTGTCGGGGCTCCACACCCGCGCTGGGGACAGTCGGTCGTGGCCGTCGTCGTGCTCGCGCCCGGAGCCGCCGTCGACGAGGGCGCGGTCATTGCCCATTGCCGCACGCAGCTCGCCGGCTACAAGAAGCCGTCTCGAGTTCTGTTCCTCCCCGAGCTGCCGCGGACCACCAGCCTCAAGGTGGCCCGCGGGCAGTTGCGCGACGACGTCCGGGCACTGCTCGACGTCGCCCCCGTGACCACTGTCTGACGCCGGCTCGGTCCCGTCCGTATCGAGGTGAGACAGCCCTGTCATGGCGCTGGGGACGACGATCGGGGCAACCGAGCGCCTACAGTCCGCTCACACGCACCAGGGAGGCCGACATGGCAGACAACGCGAACAATTGGGGTCGATGGGGCGAGGAGGACGAGCGAGGCAGCCTCAACCTCCTCGACGAGAGCACCACGCTCGCCGCGGTCAGCATCCCGAAGACGGGCAAGCTCTACCAGCTGGGGCTCCCGATCCAACGCACCGGGATCCCGCTCGTCGACTACCGAGGAGCGCCACAGCGGCTCTCCATGGTCAGTCACGCCGACGAGCACATGTACGAGCCGTACGGCGGCACACCCGGTGTCGGCTGCCACGAGGACGTCCTGGTGCTTGCGTCCCACACGTCGACCCACATGGACGCGCTCTGCCATGTCTACGAAGGCGGCAAGACCTACAACGGGTTCGGCAACGACAACATGGAGACCTTTGCGGGCGCCACGCGTTGCGGCATCGACAAGGCGGGCCCGATCGTGACGCGCGGCGTTCTCATCGACGTGGCCAAGGCCAAGGGGGTCGACTGGTTGGCGGCGGGCTACGTCATCACGGTCGAGGATCTCGAGCAGGCGCTGACCACCCAGGGATCTGAGCTTCGTGCCGGCGACGCCGCTCTGGTCCGGACCGGTTGGGTCGACTGGTTCTACGCCTCGGGGGAAGTGATGTCCCTTGAACAACCCGGAATCGGGCTGGACGCTGCGGCGTACCTGGCGAGGAAGGACGTCGTTGCCGTGTGCTCGGACAACACGGCTGTCGAGGCGCAGCCGTTCGACCGAGGCGAGTTCCTCGGCTCGCACGTCGAGCTCCTGGTGCGCCACGGCATCTACCTGATCGAGCACCTGAATCTCTCGGTGCTCTCTGCCGACGACTGCTACGAGTTCCTGTTCTGCACGAGCCCACTCCGGGTCACGGGAGCCACTGCCAGCCCTGTGAATCCCTTCGCTGTCGGCTGACCCGACACGCCCGTCAAGACGCGGCACCACCCGTCCTCAGCGGACCGGTGGTGCCGCGTCTGGCGTATCGACTTGATACACCCGTGGACCTGTCGCCGTGACCACACTCACAAGTGGCGTCGTGCTCGGGGGCGCTGCCGCAGCTACACAGCGGCACACCTCTTGACCACGGAGTCTGCCGAGTCCGCCAGGGCCGGCCGCCTGCACCACAACTAGGAGAAGTTCAATGAACCTCAAGAGATCCACCACCATCGCGTGTGTGCTGGCGGCATCGCTTGCTGCGCTGAGTGCGTGCTCGAGCGGCGCCACCACAGACGCGACCCAGCGCGAGAGCGCCTCGGGTGTTGCCGAGAACGGATCATCGGGAGACATCACGACCCAGTGCGGCGACAAGCCCGCCAAGGTCGGATACCTCAAGAGTGCCGGGGGCAACACCTGGGTGCTGCAGTCGGCCGCCGAGTTCCAGTCCGAGGCCGCGAAGTGCGACAACATCACGGACGCCTTGTTCTCGCAGGCGATCGGTGACCAGCAGAAGGCGATCTCGGACATCTCGAGCTTCGTGGCACAGGGCGTCAACGTGCTGGTGATCTCCGCCGACTACGGCGTCGCGGAGCTTCCGGCCATCAAGAAGGCAACGGCTGCCGGGGTCCAGGTCGTCACGATCCTGGGCGACGCCGGTGGGCAGCGGGGGACCGACTTCCTCGAGTCCGTCGCGTTCGACACCGACGCGATTGCCGAGTCCTGGGCGTCGTTCCTCGACGAGAAGGTCGGATCCGGCACGGTCGCCTTCCTCGGCGGCACACCCGGCAACGAGACGAGCACGGCGTTCTTCGGTTCCTTCCAGAAGGCCATGGAGCAGTACCCCGACATCAAGATCGTCGACAACCGGGTCCAGGACACCAACTGGGACCCGGTGCTTCGCCGCAAGGTGATGGCTGGTCTGCTCTCCAAGAACGGCCGCATCGACGCCATCGTCAGCGACTTCAACGCACCCGACATGGGCGCCCTCCAGGCCTACGACGATGCCGGCATGGAGCGGCCCGTGGTCGCCTCGATCACTGGGAGCAACCAGCTCAACTGTGACTGGACGGACAACCCGTACCCGTACATGACCCTGGGCCAGACCTCGAGCCTGACCCGGCTCGCGCTGCGTATCGGTCTTGCTGCCTACGAGGGGGTGGACAACACGGAGCCCACTGCGGTGCTCCCGAAGCCGTTCACCTACGAGCCCGACGGCAACGCGCCCACCTGCAACACGGACTTCCCGCCGGACGCAGACCTGACGGCAGACCTCACCCAGGAAGAGCTCACCGCGCTCTTCAGCAACTAACCGACGCGGTCAAGGATCGGGTGGCAGTCATGGATCAGACCATTGCACTTCGTGTGCGGGACATCTCGAAGTCCTACCCCGGGGTTCGCGCGCTCAGTGGCGCCGACCTCGAGGTGGAACATGGTCGAGTCCATGGGGTCGTCGGCGAGAACGGTGCTGGCAAGTCCACTCTGATGGCGGTGGTGTCCGGCGCGATTCGGCCTGACACCGGCAACGTCGAGATCTGTGGCCGTCTGCTCGATCCTCCGACGCCGGACCGGGCCCGTGAGCTCGGAGTGGCGATCGTCCATCAGGAACCGGCGCTTCTGCCGGACCTGTCGGTCGCGGAGAACATCTATCTGAAGGTCCCGCCGTCGCAGCGCCCCGGAACTGGTGCGCTGCGACTGTGGGCCTCCGACTGCCTGGCCGCCTGGGACCCGGAGGCGAACATCGATGTCGACGCCCGCGTCGAGCAGTTGACGGCGGAGGAACGTTTCATCGTCGAGATCGCGGCGGCCCTCGCCGCTCTTCCCGAGTTGCTCATCCTCGATGAGCCCACCGAGCACCTGGGTCGTGACGACGTCGACCGACTCTTCGCACGGGTGCGCACCATTGCCGGTTCCGGCTGCGCAGTCGTCTACATCAGCCACCGCATCCACGAGGTCAAGCAGATCTGCGACTCGCTCACGGTCCTTCGCGACGGTGAGGTTCAGGGACACTTCGCGGCGGACGCCCTGAGCGAGGATGACATCGTCGCGCTCATCGTCGGGCGCGATCTCGACGCCACGTTCCCTGGCAAGGGCGGCGACCTGTCCAGGACGCGCCTCGAGCTCGAAGGTTTTCATGGCGGCGGCTTCAACGAGCTGTCCCTGAGCGTTGCAGCAGGCGAGGTCATCGGCCTGGCCGGCATCGAGGGCAACGGTCAACGTGAAGTGCTCCGCTCACTCGCGGGGATGGCCCGCTCCCACGGAGCCGTCAAGATCGACGACCACGCCGTACGCGTCAACAGTCGTCGTAGCGCACTCGGCGCCGGCATCGGATACCTCCCCGGCGATCGCCATCGGGAAGGGATCCTCCCCGAGCTGTCAGTCCGGGAGAACATCGAGCTCCGCAACCTGAGTTCCATCTCGACCGCAGGAGTGGTCGTCGGCTCGCGATCCACCGCACTCGTCGAGCGCGCCGTGGCCTCTCTGGACATCAAGACTCCGTCGATGGAGACGCCGATGTCGTCGTTGTCTGGCGGCAACCAGCAAAAGGCGATCCTCGCCGGCCTGCTCGCCACCTGCCCCCGGGTGATCCTGGTCGACGAGCCGACCCAGGGGGTTGACGTCGGCGCCAAGGTCGAGATCTACGGGCACCTTCGAGACATGGCACGCGAGACCGGCGTAGCGGTCGTCGTCGTCTCCTCCGACGCCTTCGAGCTCGCGGGGCTCTGTGACCGCGTCCTCGTCTTCTCGCGTGGCTCGGTCGTCGCGACACTGTCCGGCCACGAGCTCTCGGAGTCTGCGATCACGTCCGCGGCGCTGATGGCCGACACACACCGCACAACCAGCACGGGACGACGTCGTCTGACCTGGCTGAGTGGCGACACCGCGCCGGTGGCTCTCATCGCCTTGACCGCGCTCCTGGTGGCTGTTCTCGCCGGTCAGAAGAACCCGCTGTACTGGTCGGACTTCAACATCACGTCCCTCTTGGCGCTCGTCGTCCCCCTCGCGGCGGTCGCGATGGGTCAGGCCACCGTGATGATGACCGGTGGGATTGACCTGTCGGTCGGTCCGCTCATGGGGTTCCTCGTCGTGGTCGGCTCCTTCTTCCTCACCGCGGACGACGGTCCCCCCAGACAGCTTCTCGGCTGGGCCCTGATGTTCGCGCTGGCCGCACTCGTCGGCCTGGTCAACTGGGTTCTGATCGACCTGTTGCGACTCCCGGCACTCGTGGCCACGCTCGCTACCTTCTTCGCGCTCCAGTCCTTCTCGCTGCTGTTGCGGCCAACACCGGGCGGCATCATCGACTCGGGCATCACCGCCACGCTGACTCGTCAGGTCTGGATCCTTCCGGGCATGTTCGTCGCCGTCGTGCTCCTCGCGATCGCACTCCAGCTCGCACTGCGACGCACGGCCTGGGGCATTCGCCTCCGTGCCGTCGGTTCGGACCCTGATCGCGCCGCGCTCGACGGCATCCGCCCCGGTCTCGTTCGGCTGCGGGCCTACTTGATCTGCAGCCTGCTCGCCGCCGTTGGTGCGGTGGCGCTGCTGGTCCAGGTCGGGTCGGGGGACCCGGCCGCCGGAACCAACTACACCCTGATCAGCATCAGCGCCGCTGTGATCGGCGGAGCGAGCATCTTTGGAGGCCGAGGGTCGTACGTCGGCGCCCTCCTCGGCGCGTTCCTGGTCCAGCAGGTCATCGGGGCGATCCCGTTCTTGTTGTTGAGCACCCAGTGGGAGTCCTACCTGGTCGGGATCATGACGCTCGTTGCGGTCGCGATCTTCTCCAAGTTCCGTCAACTCAGCAAGGTGGAATGAACGCCATGACCCAGACCGTCAGCTCACCCGCCCCGGCGGCCCATGAGGGCGAGACCGGCCAGCCGGCCGGGACGCGCGGCCGCAGGGCATTCCCGTTGCCGGCGCGCGAGTTCCGCAGCGTCTGGATCGCGACGGCCGCCCTGTTCGCGGTGAGCCTGGTCGTCGCCCCGAACTCGCTGTCGGCCACCTCGTTCGCAGCGATGCTGAGCTTCGCCGGCGTACTCATGGTCGTGGCTGCTGGGCAGACCATCATCGTGCAGCAACGCGGGTTGGACCTGGCGATCCCGGGTGCCATCACGCTCTGCTCGATGGTGCTCCCCATCTACCTCACTCGTTCGGGGTCCTCGCTCGGTCAGGCCCTGGTGGTGACTCTCGTCGTCGGCGCCTGCATCGGTGTCGTCAACGGCCTGCTGGTCACCCGGATCGGGGTGACACCTCTGATCGCGACGCTTGCGATGAACTCGATCCTGATCGGAGCGCTCCTGACGTACTCCAAGGGTCTCCCGTCCGCTTCTGCCCCGGCCGACCTGGTGGACTTCGTCTCGACGAAGGTCCTCGGGGTACCCGTCGGGTTCCTGATTGCCTTCGCCTATGTCTTGGTGCTCGCGACGGTGCTGAGCCGCACCGTCGTCGGGCGCCGGTTCACGGCGGTCGGCTCGAGCCCAGCAGTCGCTCGGGCCGCGGGGATCAACGTTGACGCCTACGTTGTCGGCGCGTACGTCGTCGGCGGTGTGAGCTCGTCCATCGGAGCCGTCCTCCTGCTTGGGTACGTCGAGTCGGCCACGGTCAGCCTCGGGAACGAGTACCTGTTCACGTCGATCGCCGCCGTTGTCATCGGAGGAACCGCCTTCTCGGGCGGCCGGGGAAGCGTCGTCGCGACTGCCGTCGCCGCCGTCTTCCTCACCCAGCTCGTGCAGATGCTCCTGGCCTCGGGCGCGCCGACCTCGGTCCAGCTTCTCGCCCAGGCACTCGCCATCGCGGTTGCCGTCGCGATCCGCACCCTGGCGCCCGTTCTCCGCTCCGCGCTCAGCTCGCGCTCCTAGCGCGCGGCCCGCCCGCGTGGGCGGCTCGGAGTCACGCCCCGACGTGGCTCGGCCCCTGGAGCACAGCCCGCCCCGCCCCGGCGGCCGCCCCTGCGCCGAGCCTCCCTCGGCCGACAGCAGTCCCACCCCCAGGCCCGGTCTCCGGCGTCGAGTCCTGACATGACAAAACGGGCAGGGACCCTGAGGTCCCCGCCCGTTGGGCTGATCTGTCTGCGTGGTCAGGTCGTGGTGACGAGACCCGGGAAGTCGTCCGCAGCGCGCCAGTCGGCGAGCATGTCGAAGAACTCGATCGACGGGAAGAAGATGCCCGAGCCGATCGCGCTCCTCGTGTCGTTCGGCTTGCCCTCTGCGTTGAAGTAGCCGGGGGTGCACTCGATCTGTCCGGGCCGGCGCAACTCGCTCTTGCCGGCGATCACGTCCACCCATTCCTGCTCGACGTCAGGTGTGGCCTCGACAGAGGTGATGCCCCGCTCGAGCGACTTCTCGACGACGTGCGCGATGTGCTCGACCTGCTTGGACAGCATGTGCGGGACACAGATCGTGGTGCCGGTCTGGGTCAGGCCCATGAAGAAGATGTTCGGGAAGCCGACCGTGAAGAGGCCGTGATAGCTGCGGATCCCGGTCTCCCACTTCTCCGACAGAATTGCGCCCTCTCGGCCGACGACGTCGTACCCGGCCTGGTGTGCCCAGGTGGTGCCGAGCTCGAAGCCGGTGGCGAAGATGATGCAGTCCACCTGGTGCTCGACGCCGTCCACGACGATACTGGTCTCGGTGATGCGGTCGATCCCGCTGGCAGCGGTGTCGACCAGGGCCACGTTGTCCTGGTTGAAGGCCGGCAGGTAGTCGTCGCTGAACCCCATCCGCTTGCAGGTGGCCTTGTAGTAGGCCTTGAGGTCGCGAGCCTTCTGCTCGTCCTTGACGACGGCGTCGACACGGGCACGGATCATCTCGTTCCACGCGTAGTCCGCCTTCTCCATCTCAGCGCCGTACCGCTCGGGCGACATCTCGGCCTCAGGGATAGCGCCGACCGCGCTCAGCGTGTGCTTCCAGTAGCGCGTCCAGCCGTCGTCAACCGGGCAGTCGTCGGTGTAGGTGCCGTCGGCGAGCATCTGAAAGCTGTCCATGCGCTGCTGCTGCCAGCCGCTCGGGAGCGACTTGAACCACTCCACGTCCGTCGGCGCGTTGTCACGGACCCCGACCGCCGTGGGAGTGCGCTGGAACACCGTGAGGTGCTGGGCGCTGGCCGCCAGCTGTGGGATCGCCTGGAGGGCCGTCGAGCCGGTGCCGATCACGGCCACGCGCTTGTCGGACAACTTGTCCAGCGCACCGCCCTGCCCGTCCCCGCCGGTGAACTCATAGTTCCAGCGCGCGGTGTGGAAGGACGTGCCCTTGAAGGTCTCGATGCCGGGGACGCCGGGGAGCTGCGGGCGGCTGAAGATGCCGCTCTGGGTCGTCACGAACCGGGCCGCGAAACGGTCTCCGCGGTCAGTGGTGACGTTCCAGCGAGATGCCTCCTCGTCCCAGTCCATGCCGGTGACGCGAGTCTGGAACAGGGCGTCCTGGTAGAGGTCGAAGTGCCGCCCGAGCAGATGGGTGTACTCCAGGATCTCCGGACCTGCTGTGTAGCGCTCGGTCGGCATGTAGCCGGTCTCCTCCAGGAACGGGAGGTAGATGTAGGCCTCGACGTCACAGCGAACGCCGGGGTACCGGTTCCAGTACCACGTGCCTCCGAAGTCTGAGGCGACGTCGAGGATGCGCAGGCTCGGCACGTTCGCCTTGCGCATGGCGGCGCCGGCCAGGAGGCCGCCGAACCCGCCACCGATGATGAGCACGTCCAGCTCCTCGGTCTGCGGCTCGCGCGGCTGGGCCGGAGGGGCGTACGGGTCGTCGTCGTACTTCGCCAGGTCGCCCTCGGCGAAGTTGTACTGGTTCGTCCCCTGGGCGCGAAGTCGCTTGTCTCGCTCCTGGCGGTACTTGTCGCGCAGGTAGTCGAGGTCCAGTGGACCGGTCGGCTCGGCGGACTGCGTAGCCGGGTAGTCGTGCAGGTCTACTTCGTTGTCATGATCGGCCATGTCCAGCCTCCTCGTTGCTCACGAGCAGACTCTGTTCCGCTCGACTGCTCCTGAGTCTCGAGGGCTGGGTGAGGTAGCGAGTGTCTCACCTCAATACGCCTGTCCGAGGGTGCGAGCCGGGCTTGGCTACCAAACGGATGGTTGACGAACTCGTCCGCGACCTCTAATCTGCCAAACGATCGGTAGAATCCCGTTGACCTGGTGGAGGAGTTCGAGGCGCGCATGCTGGACCCGGACCTGGTGCCCACCTACGAGCAGCTGCCACGCGTTGCCGGACTCGATCTTCCGCATGCCTGGCAGGTGCTCGACCACGACCTGGGCAGCCTGTCGTTCCTCGACGACTCGCACCGCCGTGCGGCGGCGCAATCGGTCGAGCTGGGGGAGTCGTTCGGTCTCAACCTCGCGCTCGACCTGATCGATCCACCACTGTTCGGCCGCGCTCGCCTGGAGCACCAGATCGTCGAGGTGGGACGCAACACCCTCGAGGACGAACTGGATCGATTCAACCCGCAGTCGAGCTCGCAGTGGGACGGGTTGAAGCATGTGCGTGCCCGGGAGCACGGCTTCTTCGGTGGCCTGACGGACGTAGACGTCGACCCGTCGGCCCGGGGCATCCAACACTGGGCCGCGCACGGGATCGTGGGTCGCGGCGTCCTGCTCGACGTCCCGCGTTGGCTGGCCGCGACAGGCCGGGCCTGGGACGCGTTCTCGGGCGCGGAGATCACTGCCGCGGACCTGCGCTCGTGTGCGGACCACCAGGACGTGGCGATCACCGCGGGCGACGTGCTGTGCGTCCGGACCGGGTGGGTTGCCGCCTACCGCGCGCTGTCGCCAGCCGAACGTCAGGATCCGGCCCTGGGCGGACGCCTGTCCGGACTGCGCGCCGACGATGCGATGGCCGCTTTCATCTGGAACTCGCGGCTCGCAGCCGTGTGTGCCGACAACCCCGCGCTCGAGTGCGTGCCCGGTGATCCCGCGGTCGGATCCCTCCATCGTCGTCTGATCCCTCTGCTCGGCACCGCGGTGGCCGAGCTCCTCGACCTCGACGAGCTGGCCGCCAGGTGCGGCGAGATCGCTCGCTGGACGTTCCTGTTCGTCGCGGCACCACTTCCTCTCCCGGGCGGCGTCAGCTCGCCCTCCAACGCATTGGCGGTCCTCTGACATGACCTCGCTCGATCACCAAGTCCTCGGCCCGGCCTTCGCCCAGACGCCGTACGACCATCCCTTCCGGGTGGAGCTGCGAGCCTGGCTCGCGGAACACCCGGTCGACCCGGAGCCACTCGACCAGGACGCCCGGTTCCGGCACCGTCGGGACTGGCACCGGACCATGGCGGGGAATGGTTGGGTGGGCCTGCACTGGCCTGTCGAGCACGGCGGCCGGGGCGTCGATCCGCTGACCCAGTTCATGTACTACGAGGAAGTCGCGCTCGCCGCGACTCCGGAACCGGTCAACACGCCGGGGCTGATCCTGCTGGGCCCGACGCTCATGGCGCACGGGTCTGCGGAGCTGAAGGCCCGGTTCCTCCCAGGCATCCTTTCGGGCGACGAGATGTGGTGTCAGGGATTCTCCGAACCCGACTCCGGGTCCGATCTCGCCTCGTTGCGCACCCGCGCCGAGCTGGTGGGGGACGAGTGGATCGTCAACGGACAGAAGATCTGGACGACGTTCGCTCAGTACGCCGACTACTGCTTCGTGTTGTGTCGCACCGAGGCCGGGTCCGAGAGGCACCGCGGCCTGACGCTTCTCATCTGCCCGGTCGACCAGGACGGTGTCACCGTCCGCCCGATCCGCCAGATCAGTGGTGATAACGAGTTCAGCGAGGTCTTCCTCGACGACGCCCGCGTCCCGAAGGACTGGGTCGTCGGCGAGGTCGGTCAGGGCTGGTCGGCAGCCATGACGCTGTTCCAGTTCGAGCGCGGTGACCAGGGCTACACCGACCACGCCCGGATGCTGGTGCACCTGCTCGACTGTGAGGACGCCCTCAGGGTGGCGGAAGCAGACGGGACGCTGACCGTCGACCGTGCTGCTGATGCTCGTCGCGTCCAGCGTGATCTGTGGGTCCGCATCCAGGAGCTCCGCCACCTCAACTATCGGGGTGCCGTGCTGGCCAAGGCCGGGCAGGAGCTTGGGGCGGTCGGTTCGATGACCAACCTGGTGTGGGGGGAGCTCGAGAAGGACCTCGGCAGCGCCTTCGCCGACGCTTCGGGAGCTCGCAGCCTGGTCCTCGGCCGGCACGACACCCACGCCCGCCTGGCGAGCCGGGCCGCCTCGATCTACTCGGGCACCAGTGAGATTCAGCGCAACATCATCGCCGAGCGCCTGCTCGGTCTGCCGAAATGACGAACCTCCCGCCGGAGAGGCGCACCCCATGATCACCGAACCCCTGACCACGGCCGATGAGCTCGAGATCCGTGACGTCGTCGTGGACTTCACGCGCACGACCTTCACCTCCGAACGCGTCCGCGCTGCGGCACTGACCCCGCGGGGATACGACGAAGTGGCCTGGAAGCAAATGGTCGACCTCGGTTGGACCGGCCTCGGGATCGCCGAAGACGTGGGCGGCGCCGGGCTCGGGGCGATCGTCCAGTGCCTGGTCCACCGGGAGCTCGGGGCGCGCCTCGCTCCGACCCCGTTTCTCGGCTCGGCAGGATTTGGCGCCGCTGCCCTCGACGTCCTCGTCGACGATGACGAAGCCGCGCACGGCCTGCTGGCGGCCGTCGTGGACGGCACCGTTCAATGCGCCCTGGCTCTCGGTCATGGTCGGGGGTGGCCGGGACACGAGTCGCCCTCGATCACGGCACAGCCAGTCGACGATGGCTGGACGGTCACGGGGAGCGCGGCCCTGGTGCTGGACGCCGCCCGGGCAGACGTCGTACTGGTGGTTGCCGCCCTCGAGGAAGGCGGGTGGCGACTGTTCCAGGTGGCCGCCTCGGCCACTACTCCGACGCCGGTCCCGCTCCTCACCGTCGACGTGACCCGGACCTACGCCGACCTGCTGTTCGACCACACCCCGGCGACACCGATCGGCGCTTCGTCCGTGACCTCGGATCGCGTGTCCTTGCTCGTGGACCAGATCGCGGTCTACCTCGCCGCGGAAATGGTGGGGGTGGCGATCGCCTGCACGAACCAGACCCTCGACTACCTCAGGACGCGTCACCAGTTCGGGAAGCCGCTCGGCTCGTTCCAGGCACTGAAGCACAGGTGCGCGGACGTTGCGGTGGCGGTCACGGTCGCTCAGGAACTCGTGTTCTCGGCGGCCACGCTGATCGAAGCCGATGACTTCACGTCGCTCGCGCTGGCCGCTCCCCTCGCGCTCGCCCGAGCGGGCGAGGTGATGCTGCATGCCACCCAGGAAGCGATTCAGCTGCACGGAGGCGTGGGGTTCACCGACGAGGTGGACATCGGGCTGTACTACAAACGGGCACTGGGCGATCTGGAGCTGATCGCATCGCCCGTGGACGCCTACGCCCGGATGGACCTCGTCCGTACCGGAAAGACCTCATGAGCACGCACGTGCTTCGTGGCTCAGATCCTTCGGACGCCGACGAGCTGGGGGCGGCCCTCGAGGTCGCCTTCCGTGCGATCAAGAATGCGATCGCGAACGACGACGCCGTCGTGGTCGTCGTACCGAGTGAGGACCTGTTGGGGCATCGTTCGCCGGTTGGAGCCGCGTACGTCAACGCGCTCATCGGGATGACGCGAGCGGTCGCCTTCGAGGGCGCTCGCGTCGGATGGAAGATCAACACCGTCGCGGTGCCATCGACGAGCGAGCTGACCGACCGCCAGGCGATTGACGCCGTGGCGGCCGACGGACTGACCGGCCAGGTGCTGACCCTCGGGACCGCCCTCGTGGGAAGGCTGATCCCGTGACCGCCCGGGTGGCTCTCATCACTGGGGGCGCACGCGGGCTCGGTCTGTCGATCGCGCAGGTGCTTGCCGAGCGCGGCTACACGCTCCTCCTCGTCGATCGCGACGAAGCCGTGTACGCCACGGCGACGGGCCTCGGCGGCGACAGCGGCGGTGTCACGGGCTGTGTCGCCGATCTGACTGTCTCCGATGACGTCGAACGTCTCGTCGAGTTCGTCCGGGGCTCGTTCGACGGCCTCGACGTGCTTGTCAACAACGCCGGCATCACCCGAGATGCCCGGCTGGGGAAGATGGAGCCCGAGGTCTTCTCCTCGGTCATCGACGTGAACCTCCTGGCACCCCTGCGGCTCACGTTCGCCCTGGACTCGTCGTTTCGCGATGGGTCCTCGATTGTGAACATGACCTCGCGCGCCGCACTCGGCAACTTCGGCCAGACCAACTACGTCGCGTCCAAGTCCGGCCTCATCGGATTCACTAGGGGGCTCGCGCTCCAGTGGTCACCCCGGACCCGAGTCAACGCGGTGGCACCGGGGTTGGTCGACTCGGCGATGAGCCGGGCCATGCCCGAGGACGTGCTCGGGGGTCTGGTCGCCAAGATCCCGGCCGGTCGGATCGGGGAGCCCGAGGACGTCGCCCGGGCCGTTGCCTTCCTCGCCGGCGACGAGTCGTCGTACATCACCGGTCAGGTGCTCACGGTCTGCGGCGGACGGAGCATCTCCGCCTGACGTTCCGTCATCGCCTGCCTCCGTGCGGAGCGTGTCGAAACGAGACAGTCCCATCCACCAAACAAAGGCTTGAATCGAATCATGACCTCATCGACTCCCGGTCGCGTCGCGGTGGTGAACAGCGCGCAGACGCTGCTCACGTCCTCGTGGTCCGACCGTCAGCACATCGACCTGATCTCCGAAGCCGTGAGCCGGGCGCTCAAGGGCACCGGGATCCGCCTCGAGGACGTCGACTTCGTCATCGACTCCGGGAGCGACTTCCTCGACGGTCGCAGCATCTCGAACTGCGGCTTCCTCGGGGCCATGGGCGCCCATCACAAGGAGGAGTCTCGGGTCGAGGAGGACGGGCTCTGGTCGCTGACCTACGCCGCGAACAAGATTGCCTGTGGCTCCGCCGCCGTCGGTCTCGTCGTCGCCTACTCCAAGCCCTCCGAGAGCGACGTCAGCGCATTCTGGACCGGGCTGTTGGAGCCGTTCATCCAGCGGCCGACCGGGCTCGACCAGTTCTCCGCCGCCGGCCTCTACGCCCAGCGCTACCTCGCGAAGGCGGGGCTCAAGGCCGATGACCTCCACGATGTGAGCCGTCGTGCCTGGGAACGGGCCGCCCGCAACCCGTTCGTCGATGTCGACGAGGTTCCGGACGATCGGTCGTTCTGGTTCGAGGACGTCGCGACGCCGCTGCGTCGCTCCGACATGGCCAGACCGGTTGACGGCGCTGTCGCCGTGCTGGTGGCGAACGCCGAGGTGGCCGACCAGATCGCCAAGCGCCCCGTGTGGATCACCGGACAGGGCTCGGCGATCGATCAACACTTCCTCGCAGCCCGTGAGCCCGACTCCCTGCCCGCCTGCGAAGCCGCCGGACGGACCGCCCTTCGCGCGACCGGCGCTGCCTCGGCCAAGGAGTTCGACATCGTCGAGGTCTCCGGCACGTCCACCGTTGGCGAGCTGATGGTGCTCGAGGCACTCGGACTGGCCGAGCCCCACCGGGGCATCGACCTCTATCGCGATGAAGGGTCCTCCGGGATCAATCCCTCCGGTGGCGCCCTGCCCGCGGACGTGATCATGGCGACCGGCCTGGCGCGGTTGCACGAGGCGGCATCCCGCCTTTCCGGACGTACCGGTTCCCCCCAGGACGGCCTGGACAACGCTCGCACCGCACTGGTGCACGGCACAGGAGGATTCGCAATGCAGAACCACTGCGTGGTCACGATGGCGGCGGCGTCATGACCCGCGTCGCGATTGTCGGCACCGGCCAGACCGTCCACGCTCGCCGTCGTACCGACGTGAGCCAGGCTGGCCTCGCCCGCGAGGCGGCCGTGGAGGCGCTGGCCGATGCGGGGCTGACGATGGACGACATCGACAGCGTCGTGGTCGCCAGCGGGCCGGCCATGTTCGGAGCGGTCAACCAACCGGAGAAGTGGCTGGTCGATGCCCTCGGGGCCCGGTACAAGCCACTGGTGCGAGTCACGAGCGGTGGCGGCACCGGCCTTGCCGGAGCGCTGGCCGCCATCAACCAGATCAAGGCGGGCGCCGCTCGCCGAGTGCTGGTGGTTGCCTACGACAAGCTCTCCGAGGGCCAGCTCCAGGCCTCCATCTCGACTCTGTACGACCCGTTCTGGGGACGTGAGTTCGCGGTCGGGATCATGGGCTTCTCAGCGGCCTACTGGCACGCACGCATCAAGCGGCTCGGCCACACCGAGGAAGCCGCCGCGATGGTCGCGGTGAAGAACCGCCACCACGCGATGGCCAACCCGAAGGCGCACGTCAAGAAGGAAGTGACCGTCGAGGAGGTACTGGCGTCGCGACCGCTCTGCTGGCCGATCAAGATCCTCGATGTCCCACCGATCTCCGACGGTGCCTGTGCTGTCATCCTCGCGGCGGACCAGGATGCCGAGTCGATCACCAGTACGCCGGCGTGGATCCACGGGATGGCCTACTACTGCGAGGCTGACAACGCTGCGGACAGGTCGATGCTCCAGTCCGAGCCGCTCCAGATTGCCGCTGCCAACGTCTACAAGGCCGCCGGGATCACCAACCCGTTCCGCCAGTTCGACGTAGCGGAGGTGCAGGAGCCCTACACCTGCTTCGAGCTCAGCTACTACGAAGGCCTCGGACTCTGCCCCGCGGGCGGAGCAGCCGAGCTGGTCGCGTCAGGTGCCACGACGATGGGCGGTGAGCTGCCCGTGAACCCGTCGGGTGGCTGCATGGGCGCCAACCCGATCGGCGCGACTGCCCTGATTCGACTGGCCGAGGCCGCGATGCAGGTGACCGGCAAGGCGGGCGCGCACCAGGTGCCGAACGCCTCGCGTGCACTCGTGCAAGCAGGCGGCGGCTGGGCCAACCTCCGCGGTGTCGCCGTTGTCGGCGCAGAGAAGAACTGAGGAGCAGACGATGACCACGATTCACCACGCCGACCCGTCCGAGACCATGGAGTCGATGCCAGCTCAGATCTCAATGCCGTACACCCTGACCCCCGGACAGGCGACCGGGATCTTCCTCGCGGAGCTCCGCAACCGCCGGCTCATCGGATCGAGACACGGCGACGGCACGATCCTCGTGCCGGCCCAGGACTTCTGCGGCTCGACGGGGGAGCCCGTCACCAACTTCGTCGAGGTGGCAGCGGCCGGAGAGTTGCAGGCCTTCACCACGACGGCGCGCGGTACGATCGGGATGGTGCTGATCGACGGCACCAGCACTCCGTTCGTGCACCAGATCCTGCAGGCGGACCCCGCCGCTCTCGAGATCGGTACCAGGGTCGAGGCGGTCTGGGCAGTTGAGGCCACCGGTACCTTCCTCGACCTCGCCGGCTTCCGGCCGGCCGGCAACCCGAACACGTTCGAGCCCCGCGAGAGTCCGGGCGACCTGGCCGAGCCCCTGCAGCAGGTCGACTACCGGATGACGCTGGACTACCAGCACGCGTACGGCCAGTACTACGGAACCCTCTTCGACGGGGTCAAGAACAGCCGCCGCATCCGCGGCGTGCGCTGCTCGGAGTGCCGAAAGGTGCTCCTGCCCCCGCGCAGCCACTGTGACGTCTGCTTCGCACCCACCCACGAATGGATCGACGTCAAGCCCACGGGCACCATCCAGGCCTGTTCGGTGGTCCACATCGAGTTCATCGGCCAGCGGCTGACGCCGCCGTACATCTACGCGGAGATCGTCCTCGACGGATCGTCGACGCGGCTGATCCACATGGTCGGCGGCGACGCGGCCAACGCCGACAAGCACGCAGTCGAGCCGGGCAACCGGGTGCGAGCGGTCTGGAGCGAGCGCCGCACCGGCAGCCTCGCGGACATCGAGCACTTCGAGCTGCTTCCCGCCGACGAGGATCCGTCGTGACCTCTGTCCTTGCCGACACAGACGTGCTCGGGGTCGAGGTGACCGATGGACTCCTCGAGCTGACCTTGAACCGTCCGGACGCCCTGAACTCCCTCAACCTGGAGCTGAAGGGCGCGCTGGCAGAGGTCCTGCGCGAGATCACGCACGACGCGTCGGTCCGAGCGGTCCTGCTCACAGGGGCCGGGCGCGCGTTCTGCGCCGGCGGAGACGTCTCGGAGATGGACCCCACTCGATCGCCCGAGGAGGCCCGCACGCGACAGCAGAAGCTGCTCTCGGAGGTGTTCCTTCCCCTGGCTCGAACCCCCAAACCGGTTGTCGCCGCGGTCAACGGGCACGCGCACGGAGCCGGTCTCAGCCTGGCCCTCGCGTGCGACATCGTGATCGCCGCCGAGACCGCCCCGATGTCGTTCGGCTACGTGCTGCGCGGACTGACCCCGGACTGCGGGATCACCTACTTCCTGCCCCGTCTGCTGGGCATGGCCAAGACGAAGGACCTGCTCTACAGCGGACGTCGGTTCACGGGGCTTGAGGCAGCCGCGATGGGACTCATTGCCCAGGCGGTGCCGGACGAGAATGTCGTGAGCGTTGCGCGCGAGCGAGCCCAAGGGCTTGCCCAGGGGGCGACGGTCGCTTTCGCGCTCACCAAGCGCATGCTCGACCAGTCCTCCCAGCTCAGCCTTGAGGACCTCGCAGAGGTGGAGGCCTACTCCCAGGCAGTGACTCGATCGACGCGGGACCACGCCGAGGGCGTCGCGTCCTTCACCGAGAAGCGCGCGGCGGTCTTCCAGGGACTGTGACGTCTCATCGTCACCCAGGACAAAGGACAAGCATGGACAAGGTCGTGGCGAGTGCCGAGGAGGCGGTCGCGGACATCGTGTCGGGTTCGAGGCTGTCGGTGGGTGGTTTCGGGTTGTGTGGGATCCCGTCGATGCTGATCGACGCGGTCCTTGCCTCCGGTGCGAGTGATCTGGAGGCGGTGTCGAACAACTGCGGCGTCGACGAGTGGGGGCTGGGCCGGCTGCTGATGGCCAGGCGGTTGCGCCGGATGGTCTCCTCCTATGTGGGGGAGAACAAGGAGTTCGCGCGGCAGTTCCTGTCCGGTGAGCTGGAGGTCGAGCTGACCCCGCAGGGCACGTTGGCGGAGCGGATGCGTGCGGGTGGTTCGGGGATCGCGGGGTTCTTCACCGTGACCGGGGCCGGGACCCAGGTCGCTGAGGGTGGGCTGCCGTGGAAGTACGACGACTCCGGCAACGTGATCGTGGCTTCGCCGCCGAAGCAGACCCAGGTCTTCGAGAACCATGACGGGCCGAAGGAGTTCGTGCTCGAGGAGGCGATCACGACGGACTTCGGGCTGGTACGGGCCTGGCAGGGCGATCGGCACGGCAACCTCGTCTACCGGGACTCCGCGCGGAACTTCAACCCGTTGGCCGCGATGTGTGCGCGGGTCACGATCGCGGAGGTCGAGCACCTCGTGGAGCCGGGGGAGATCGACCCGAACAACGTGCACACACCGGGGGTGTTCGTGCAGCGGGTGGTCGAGCTGACCCCGGAGCAGGCCGCGGACAAGCGGATCGAGAAGCGCACCGTGCGGGCCCGGATGGAGACAGCACAGTGAGCTGGTCGCGTGAGGAGATGGCGGCCCGGGCGGCCTCGGAGCTGGTCGATGGGTCGTATGTGAACCTGGGGATCGGGTTGCCGACGCTGGTGCCGAACTACGTGCCCGAGGACGTGGAGCTGGTGCTGCAGTCGGAGAACGGGATCCTCGGGGTGGGTGCCTACCCGTTCGAGGGCGAGGAGGACGCGGACCTGATCAATGCCGGCAAGGAGACCGTCACGTTGCGGCGTGGGGCGTCGTTCTTCGACTCCGCGACCTCGTTTGGGATGATCCGGGGCGGCAAGATCGACGCGGCGATCCTGGGTGCGATGCAGGTCTCCGCGGCTGGTGACATCGCGAACTGGATGATCCCCGGGAAGATGGTCAAGGGGATGGGCGGCGCGATGGACCTGGTCCATGGTGCGAAGCGGGTGATCGTGCTGATGGAACACGTTGCACGGGACGGGTCCTACAAGATCGTCAACGAGTGCTCGCTGCCCTACACCGGACGCGGCGTCGTACAACGCATCATCACCGACCTGTGCGTCATCGACATCACTCCCCCTCATCAAGACGGCGCCGGGCTGCACCTGGTCGAGCTAGCCCCCGGCGTCACCGCCGACGAGGTCCGCCAGAAGACCGAACCGCCCCTGGGGTCGGAGCTGTGATCAGCCGTCGCTGATTGAGGCCTCGCGACTCTCCAGGAACGCCTCGACGCCTTCACTAGCGTCGCTCAGGGTCACCAGGTCCGCTGAGAAGCCTTGCGCGAGCTTGTACGCCGCGAGCCAGCCGAGCTCCTCCTGAGCGATGAACGCCTGCTTGCGAGCCTGCAGCACGGGGAGGCTCTTGGCCGCGATCAGCTGAGCCGTCGCCATCGCGGTAGCGAGGACGTCCGGCCCGGCCACGACGTCATTCAAGAATCCGGCTCTCATCAGGCGCTCGGCGCTCATCCGTCGACCGGTGTATCCCATCTCGCGTACCAGTCCTTCCGGCATCCCGAGGTAGTTGAGCAACCTCGAGGATCCGGCGATCAGGCCGTAGTCGATCTCAGGACACGAGAACGAGGCGGAGGTCGCGGCATAGCGCAGGTCGCAGGCGGCTGCCAGGAGAACTCCGACGCCAATCGCGTGACCCGTGATGGCCGCGATGACGGGGGTGTTCATCGAGTACAACCGCGGCACGGTGGTGTTGATGAACTCGTAGCGCTCCTTGCGGCGGGCCGAGTCCATGCCGACGAAATCGCGGAGATCCGCCCCGCCACACCAGCTCCGAGCCGCCAGGGGCGCGGTGAGCACCATCACGCGGATGCGGTCGTCGCTCTCGACGAGGTCGATGACCTCTCGCAGGGCCGCGTAGGTCGCCAGGTCGAAAGCGTTGACCGGCGGCTTGTCGAACGTCACCACTGCGATCCCCGCGGCGACCTCGACAACGAAGGGGCCGAGGTCCCTCGAGGTCACGCCGTGTGCCCGGCGGAGATCCGGAAGTGGTTCTCGATGTCGTTGAGGTGGTCCACCTGGATCCGCTTCTCGGTGAACCGCCAATGACCGTCCACCCGCTCGAAACGGTCGTGGTACTGACCGCCCACGACGATGTGGAAGTCGATGCCAGGGGGTCTTTGGAGGACGGTGAAGTAGCAGCGCGAAGTTGCGGTCCGGCGCTCGTCGTCCACGATGACGACCTGGTTGGTGATCAGGTGCCGAGTCATGGGCCGTTCCCGCGAGTACGTGATGACCTGGGCGCGGTAGAACTCTTCCACCGCGATGCGGCCCCGAATGTCCTCCGCAGTGACCCCGGCCATGTCCGGACGCAGGATCGCGTGCTCGAGCAGATCGCCGACCCCGGCAAAGTCTCCGTCGTCGAGACAGAACGTGTAGGCGAAGCAGAGGTGGCGGATCTCGTCCAGGTCATCCATCGTGGGTCTCCTTGTTGGTGCGGTGTCCGAGGGTCTCGATGATGAGACCGCAGTTCTCCGCGGCCTCGTCATCGCTCAGATCGGCCCCCACGGTCTGGAACCCGATCTCCGACACGCCCTGCGACAGCAGGCGCTTCTCGAGCAGCTCGAGTCGCTCGCGAACCGAGCTCGGGGTGCCGGCTAGCGCGAACTCGTCCACCATGTCGTCCGGGAGCAGCGCACCGATCCGGCGCCACGAGACATCGCCGTCAGACGCACGGAACGCCTCCTGGATCCGGGCCGGCTCGGCCTCCCAGGGCGTTCCCTCCACAACAGGGCTGTAGCTCGGGGTCGAGAAGTAGAAGGCCAGCTGGGCACGCGCCCGCTCGCGAGCGACGTCCTCGTCGTCATGGATCGACGTCACCTGCCAGGCCACCAGGGTCGCGGGGTCGGTCCGGTCCACAGATCCGCGGGCCACGGCCGGGAGCACCCGTTCGGTCAGGTGCGTCTGTCCGGCAGCCAGCGGGTGCAGGAGCAGTCCGTCGCAGACGGTGGCGGCGTGCCGGGTCATGATCGGGTTGAAGGCCGGCGCGTAGACCTGGGGCGGTGCCACGCCGTACGAGGGGTCAGTGGCCCAGATGCGCCGGAGCTCAGCGATGTACTCCACGAGCTTGGGCGCCGGTGGGTCGAACTCCGCACCGAACCAGCGCCGGACGCCCTTGGTGCCGGGTGTGATCCCAAGGCCGAACCGCCCCCGCGACAGACGCTGAACATCGGAGGCGAGCGCCGCCATGGCCAGGGGCAGTCGGGTGAAGGCGTAGGCAACCCCGGTGCCGACCTCGATCGTCGAGGTGCGCATCGCGATGGCGAGCGCGCGAGCGATCGCGTCGCGTCCGACGTACTCCGTGGTCCACACGCGGTCGAAGCCGCTGACCTCGGCCTGATACGCAAGCTCTAGGACGGGCTCGAGGGCCTCGGTGGCGAAGACAACCGATCGTCGGAGGCTCGGCGTCCGTGGCTCTCGAGTCATGCACCTATCAAACAGTCGTTTGGTAGAATGCGCAAGTGGCTGTGACCGTCAGGCGGCGTGGCGGAGCAGGCGCAAAGAGAGCTCGGCGTAGGCGTGCGCCACGGACTCCGCCTGCTTGGCCTTGCCCGGCCGGTACCAGTCGGGCAGCGAGGAGATGGCGGACATGATGTAGAACGTGGCCATCCGGGCATCCAGGTCCGGATCGAGGTCGCCGTCCTGCTGGGCGTCGGTGATCATCCCCTGGAGCACCTGGTCGTAGTACTGACGTTGCTCGATCAGGACGCTTCGCAGAGCCGGACCGGCATGACGCCACTCCCGGGCGTAGAGGCTGGCTCGCTTGACGTGGGTGACGTACCAGAGCGCGTACTCCTCGAGGAACAGCGTCAGCCGGTCGATCGCCTTGGCATCCGAGGTCCGCACCCGCTCGGCAATCGTGCTCACCTCGGCGTGCGAGTCCTGGAAGATCCGCTTGAGCAGGTCCTCCTTGCCGTCGATGTAGTAGTAGAGGCTGCCCTTGAGCATGCCGACCGCGTCCGCGACGTCCTGGACCGAGGTAGCTGCATAGCCCTTGTCCCAGAACAGTTGGATGGCGGCGTTCATCACCTCGTGATCGCGGCTCTTCGCGCCGTCGAGCGTCTTCGTCGCCCCCGCGGTCATCGGCCTCTTCTTGCCTCGCGGCGCAGCGTTCGCGGTGGGGACGCTCCGTTGGTCTGCCATGTCGTCATCCTTGGGCTGGGCGTCGTGTGGTGCCGGCACCGGGTGCGCCGACTACCCCTCAAACGTTTGGAAGTCTAGACCTTGGGGGCGTTACGAGACGGATTCGAAGACGGCGGCGAGCCCCTGGCCTCCGCCGATGCACATGGTCTCGAGTGCGTAGCGCCCATCGCGTCGGGGCAGCTCGTGGGCCAGGGTGGCGAGAATGCGCGCGCCGGTCGCACCCACGGGGTGACCCAACGAGATACCGGAGCCGTTGGGGTTCAGGCGGTCGTCCGCAGGATCGACCTTCCACTCACGCAAGCAGGCGAGGACCTGTGCCGCGAAGGCCTCGTTCAACTCGATCAGGTCGATGTCCGCGAGGGTGAGTCCGGCGCGAGCGAGGGCGGCGCTGGTCGCGGGCACCGGCCCGATGCCCATGACCTCGGGGCCGACTCCGGCGACGGCCCATGACCTCAGGGCGAGCACCGGGCGCAGCCCCCGGCGGTCCGCCTCCGCCCGGGTGGTCACGACGCACAACGCCGCGCCGTCGTTCTGGCCGCTGGCGTTGCCGGCGGTCACCGTGGCGGCCTCGTCCACCCTCAGCCGGATCGGGCGCAGGTTCGCCAGGTCCTCGAGTTTGGTGCCCGGCCGGGGATGCTCGTCGCGGTCGACGACCAGGTCGGGACGCCCGCGGGTGCCCGCAACGGTGACGGGGACGAGCTCGTCCGCGAACCGGCCCGCTTCGTGCGCTGCGACCGCGCGCTGCTGGGACCGCGCAGCGAGCTCGTCCTGTTCCTCGCGCGAGATGGCGTACTCGCGGCGGAGGTTCTCGGCGGTCTCGATCATCCCGCCGGACACCGGATGGAACCGGCCTCCCGCCGTCTCCCGGGCGCGGTCGAGCCGGTCCATGAGCGGGATGCCGCCGGCTTTGACCCCGGCACGCAGCCCGAGCGCGTAGTGCTCCACCTGGGACATCGATTCGGAACCTCCGGCAACCACGATGGAAGCGGCGCCGGTGGCAACCTGGCCCGCGGCATAGAGCACGGCCTGGAGGCCCGAACCGCAGCGCCGGTCGATCTGGAGACCCGGTACGCCGGTCCCGAGGCCTGCGTCGAGAGCGGCGATCCGTCCGATGGCCGGAGACTCGCCGTTGGCGTAGCACTGGCCGAGCACCACGTCGTCGACGTCACCCTCGCCCAGTCCGGTGCGGCTCACGAGTTCGCGCAGCGCAACGGTGGCGAGGTCGACAGCGCTGAGCAAGGCGAGAGCGCCGCCCTGACGGCCGACGGGGGTCCGGATCGGTTCGCAGATCACGACTTCGTTCATGGTCACACGTTAGAACCGCAATGCCTTGCGTCGACGTCTCGATTCGGTACGCCGACTCGGTCCGGCCTCCGCCAATCAAGCCATGAAGGGGTGTTCGCGTCGAACGTAGGGGAGGGATGCGCGGCCAAGTCACCTCGGAGGGATTGGTGCACGGCCCGTCCGTCCTGCCCCTCGCTTACGGTCAACGTCGTTGGGTGTCGGTGCAGGGGTGCCTGTAGGTGTTGCCGTTGCCGACGGAGCGTTGATGCCGTCGGGTCGAGGTAGAAGCCGGTGTACCGGGTGCCGGACTTGTAGTCGCGCTGGATGGCAGCAGCGATGGTGCACCTCCCGAGAGTTTTGCGGTACCCATTCGGTACCGGATCTCGCCGGACGACCCTGGACGCAGGTGGATGGTGCTGGAACCGTGGAAAGGGGCGCTGACCTGCGAATATTCCTCACCACCACCTCACCACAAGCGTAGATCTCGCGGGATCCGTGGTGGACGCGAACGGACTCATAACCCAGAGGTCGCAGGTTCAAATCCTGCCCCCGCTACAAAGTTTCAGGCTCGGAATCTACGGATTCCGAGCCTGAAAGCATTTGAGACTTGATCAAAGTGGCCAAGAACTGTCCAAATACCCCGTCCAGAAACCCTAGGGCCGACCGATCGGCGGAACGAGTGCGGAGCCGCTCCGTTTGGTGCGGAGTCGTGCGCGAGAGCGTCTGCGCTCGCCGGAATGGGGGTCGCGTCCGTCATTGGAGAAAGCAGAAATAGACCCCCAGCAGTGATGGAAGCAGTCCTAGAGCGAGCCACGGGGTCACGAGACGCCGTCGGTGGATCCCGAGGACGGCGCCGATCGCGAGGCAGCCCATCACCGCGGCGATGACGAGAAGCCCGATCCGCGACGAGGGCACATCGGGGTCGACGAAGTACGCGGCGAACGCCAAGCCGCCAGCGAGATGGAAGACGATCGTGATCGTCAGAACGGTCAGCACCCAGCGCTGCACCATGACGGTGCTGTGACTCGAGGGCCCGCGCAAACGCGCTTGCCCGGGAACCATCAGGTGTTTGCGAACCTTGGGCGCCGCTGCAGCAGGGTGGTTCATCGGCTGGGCCGGCGACGACGCGCTGAGCTCTGTTGCACCCGGACGATGATTCGCCGCGCCTGTTCGCCCGTCACAGGCCCCTGGGTGATGTGCCGGCGCTCAGCGCGGTCGGGGTCGGTGGGAGCGGCTCGTGGCCGGCGATCGTGGCCAGGGGAGCGTGGGGTGATCGGGCGGTCAGTTGAGGACATGCCTCTGGGTTCCTCTCGGGGCAGGGGGATCAGCCAGCAGCTCCCGGGCAGCGTTGATCGCGCTCGGGGTGTCCGGGATGATGCGTCCGGCCGCCCTGAGACGACCCCCGACCCCCAGGGAGGTGAGGATCTTTTCGTGTGCAGGGGCCAGACCTGAGAGCAGGACGGCGATGCCGCGCCGCTCGAGCCTCGTGATGGTGTCGTCGAGGACGTGGGCGCCGGTGGCGTCCAGGGTCGTCACGTGTGACATGCGCAGGATGACGACGTGGACCTCGACGAGGTCGGGCAGCTCGAGCAGGAGCCGATGGGCCGCGGCGAAGAACAGGGGGCCGTCGATGCGGTAGGCGACGACGTGCTCGGCCAGCAAGGCGCGCTCCTCATCGCTGTGATCCCCGCCGTCGAGCTCGACCTCGTCGATCCGTGCACTGCGGGCAACGCTGCGCAGAGCGAGGAGGATCGCCACCGCGACGCCGACACCGACGGCAGTGACCAGGTCAAGTGCGACGGTGACCGCGAAGGTCAGACACACGATGAGGGCATCGGAGCGGGTCGAGCGGACCAGGGCGATCAACGAGCTCGCTTCAACCATCCGCACGCAGGTCGCGAAGAGCACGCCCGCCAACGCGGCCAACGGGATCGCAGAAACCAGAGGTGCTGCCACGAAGACCAGCAGGAGCAGAACGAGGGCGTGGCTCACGGCAGCCAACCGTGACGTGGCCCCGGCACGCACGTTGACAGCCGTCCGAGCAATCGCTGCCGTGGCCGGGATCCCGCCGAACATCGGTACGACGATGTTCGCCAGCCCCTGGCCGAACAGCTCCCGGTCCGGGTCGTGGCGTTCGTTCACGGTCATGGCATCGGCGACCGTGGCGCAGAGCAGGCTCTCGAGCGCCGCCAACGCAGCGATGGCAAGCGCAGCTGTCGCCAACACGCTCACGGCGCCAAGATCGATGAAACCCAGGCTGGGTGCCGGAAGGGTGGCGGGAAGGTGGCCGAGCGTGATCAGGTCCAGGTCGCTGACGCGGCCCACCGCGGTGGCGATGGCGATGCCGATGAGTGAGAACGGCACCCGTGGGTGCCAGCGCGCCCCAGTCAACATCAAGGCCATCACCCCGAGCGCCACCAGGAGTGGAGCCGGGTGAGGTTCAGCGACGAAACGGCGGACGGCGTCCGCCGCGACCGACCACACCCTGTCATCCGACGCACCGGTCACGCCCAGGGCGGACGGGATCTGCTGCAGGGAGATTACTACCGCAATGCCAGCAGTGAAGCCCTCGATGACCGACACAGGAAGGTAGCGAACGAAGCGTCCGAGTCGGGCGAGGGCCAGGCCGATCAGCACCAACCCGGCAAGAAAGCCCACCATCAGCACCCCCGTCGCGCCATGCGCGTCAACGACCGGGATCAGGACCACGGTCATCGCACCGGTGGGCCCCGAGACCTGGATGCTGGAGCCACCGAACACAGCCGCCAACACCCCTGCAATGACTGCAGTGGCGAGCCCGGCCTGCGCTCCGAGCCCCGAAGCGACTCCGAAGGCAAGGGCCAGGGGCAAGGCGACGATCGCCACCGTGAGCCCCGCGAGTAGATCCTGACGCGGGTTGCGACGCGTCGCGATCAGGTCATCGCGGGTCGGGAGCAGCTCCCGCAAGCGGCGGACAGGACCGCGTGTCGTGGTCCTCAGCAGATGGAAGGTGCGGTCAAAGCTGTTGGTCCTCACCCGGACGTGGCCGAGTCGCGGAGATCCGCGAGAAGGTGCTGCTGGTCTGCCCAGAGCGTGGCGAGGATCCGACGTCCGTCGAGCAGCAGCTCGGCGACGCTCGGAGTCGCGAGCGCATACAACACCGTGGCGCCGTCGCGCGAGGATCGAACCAGACCAGCACGACGCAGGACCGCGAGCTGCTGCGACAGGTTCGAGGGCTCGACATCGATCTCGCTCAGCAGCTCGTGGACGGGTCGCGCACCGTCCTGCAGCAGCTCGAGGACCCGGAAGCGAACCGGATGGCCCAGGGTTCGGAACAACTCAGCCTTGGCCTCGTACAAGGGCACGTTGCCCATGGCGACCTCCCTGCTGACCATACTGACTTGAATTGTACATGAATTGAAGAAGTCTTCAAGTTATGGTGACCGGAGTGGGCGGGCGCTCACACGCGGGAGGTATCGCCGCTGTCGGGCTAGACGGTCCGAAGTGATCTGCGCAGGAGGGCTACGCCCATGCCGACGAAGGCCGCGTCGGAGACTGAGGCGGCAATGGTGCGTTCGAAGTTGCCCATTCCGGAAGCGACGGCAACCAGGACGACGCCGACGGCCAGGGCCCAGCCGGTCCAGGCAGGGAGTGCTTCCGAGCGGGCGATGCCCACACCGAAGGCAACACCACCCAGGACCATGACGGCACCGTGCGCGGTCATCCACCAACCGAAGTCGTCACCCAGGACCTCCCAGCTGGCGGTGTGCGCAACGAGCGCCCAGATGACTGTGCCGGTGAAGAACACGAAGGAGTAGGCGTAAGCGACTGCTCCGAGGACTGCCCATCGCGGGAGTCGTGGATGGAGCAGGGCTGCGAGCCCGATCGTGAAGAGTGGGAAGCCGGCCTCTCCGATGTAGGTCAGGGTGAGGCGAAAAGTCGTGAAGTCGCCCTGCGCGATTTCTATCAGGTCCGAGACCAGGTAGACGACCGGAAAGAGGATCGCGGCGGTGGCGACGAGCCTCAGACCATCGGATCGCGCGGCAGTCCGGTCGGGCGCTTGGATGCTCACGCGGGTGCCACCGTCAGGTGCGACGCGGGGCTGGTCGCGTGGAGCTCGGCGCGTTGCTTGATGCCCAGCAACATCTTGCGCTCCATCACGAAGTGGACGGGTTCCAGCGCGTACTTGTAAGCCATCCAGCCCAGGAGTGTGGGATCGAAGTCCATCTGGAAGCGGACGACGAGTCGGCAGTGGTCGGCACCGGCAGGGGCCAGCTGAAAGGTCCAACACGGAAAGGGCAGATGTGCGGCGAAGGCCGCGTCTCGATCTCGGTCAGGTCCGAGGACGAGGACGGACGGCTCGTCGAGCTGGGCTACGAGGAAGCGCAGCGGTGGCTGGGTGCCTTCGGGCACGAGGCGTACAGGGTCACCGGGGGCCAGACCCTGGAGCTCTGGGTCGACGTGGTCTGCGCTGTGCATGTGCAGGCCGAGCAGGTTCTCGAGCCAGTCGTAACTGTAGAGCCCGCCGCGGCCCTGGCCCATCTGCACTAGCCAGGGCCAGACCTCGCTCGGCGCGGCGTGGATGGTGATGGCGTGCGTGCTGCGGTACCTGGCCTGCCCGACGAGCTCGTCGCCCGGCATGGGCGCGTGGGTCTCGGCCTGGGTGCTGCCCCAGGTGGCCATCGCCGGCCAGCTGGAGACGGCCCAGGCGGTGAGGGTGGTTGCGCCTGCGGCACCGGCGACGATGAATCCTCGCGACGGAGGCATCTCTCAGTTCTCGGAACGGGCGGCGGACACGACAGCCGGCACGACTGCTACGGGGCCGTGAGCGTGCTCGACGACGATCGGGGCGATGGAGCGGTGCACGATGTCGTCCAGCACGGGCACCAAGCGGTGGCCGATGACCAGCAGGTCGTAGCTGTAGGAGTCGGTGATGAGGTGCATGTCGGCGAACCCGTGTGTCAGCCGAACGTGAACATCGACGTCGGGAAACTTCTCGGCCATGCCAGCGAGCGCCTCGGCGACCAGGGTTTGCTCGGAGCTGCTGTCCGGGGTACGGGCACCGGCCCCGAGAGGGGCAACGAGGTCTGCGTCCCAGTAGCAGTGCAGGACGGTCAGCGGTAGTCCACGCCAGGACGCCATGCGGAAAGCGAACTCGATCGCCGGCATGGAGCTCTCGGTGCCGTCGACGCCGAGCAGGATCCCGTGCCGGACCATGTCGGTGGGCGTAGGTCGGTGCACGACGACTGGACAGACGGCGTGCTTGGAGACCGAGACGCTGACCGAACCCAGCAGCACGCTGGCGATTGGACCCCTCCCACGGGAGCCGACCACGATCATCGACGCAGCCTTGCCGAGGTCGAGCAGCGTGCTGCGAGGGTCGGAATGGCTGAGCACCTGATGGACGACGAGCTGCGGGTGGTTCTCGTGAGCCTGCGCGGTGGAGTTGCTCAGCAGCGCTCGGGCGGCCAGGTTTGCTTCGCCCATCAACTGCGCACAATCGATGCCGCTCGCGGGCACCATGAATCCCGCGCCGGGAAAGCCCAAGGGCTCTTGGGTGTGCACGATCGTGAGTGGTCGTTGCTCGAGTGCCGCTTGCTCGAAGGCCCAGGAGAATGCCAGATCGGACGAGGGCGAGCCGTCGATGCCCACGACGATGCTGCCTGCGGGTACCTGCCCTGAGTCCATGCCCCGAGCATGTCTAGTCCGTCGGGGAGCCGCCCATGGGCCGAGGGCCTCGACAGCAGGGCACTTCGACCCTATGTCAGCGATTGACCCCGTAGGGGGAGTCCCATCGTTCCTCGCTAGGCCCCACCGGGCTGAAATCACCTGCGCCGAGGAACACCACAGACCCGCCTGTCGCGGTCAGGAAGGCCTGGGGACGCCACCGCGAATGAACTACCGTCCGGAAGCTTGAACAGATCCGCTTCGACGCCCTCGACATGGCGTTGAGGAATGCCGAGGACGTTGCTGACGAACTCGGCCATGGCCCGGCGTTGTGGGGTCGAGGTTCCGGCGAAGCAGATACCTAGCCCGCTACAAAGATGAAGTGCAGGTCAGAGGCGGTTGTCGGAGAGATCCGGGGACCGCCTCTGGCGTTCAGATCCGCAACTTGTCCGCAGGTGTCCGCACGCTGACGCCTGGTTAGGCGCTGCGGGCGCTCCGACGGCGTGTGCACGAGCCTGGACGTCGGTGCCCGAACCGGGACGCACTCACGCGTGAATGCATGCCGATTCAGAGCCTGACAGGCTAGTGGATTTGGGGTGATGACCCAGAGGTCACGACAGTGCCGTGCCCCGGCATGGTCGGAAGCCTCGGCGTCAGCCGTGGTGCCAGTCGCGGTCCATTTGGAGGAAGTACGGGAACAGCGTGTCCTCCTCGAGGTCGAGGTGCTCTTGGAGAGCGTCAGCCAGTTCGGTCACCAGATCCCGCACCGTGAGGATCGTCTCCGGGCGGTCAACGCTCATGGATCGGCTGGCGCGAACGACGGCCTGCAGGAGGTCGAGCACGTCCTCGTGCTGCCGACGCAGCTTCTTGATGTGGGGGCGAAGCTGCGGGAACTCGCGTTCCATGACCGGGAGCATGCGCGTGTCCTCGATGCCGTGGTGGCCCTCGAGGGCGCTGCAGTACCACTGGCAGCCTGACCTGAGCTGCCAGGCGAGGTCGGCGGTGGTCAGGCCCTGGATGAGTACGTCGGCGTGTTCGACGTCGACGACCGCTTGGCTGAGTTCGTCCAGCGCCTGGCGCAGGGCGGCCACATCGTTGCGAAGCGGGGCGTGGAACGCACGGAGAGTCGCCACCATCTGCTGGCCGGCAAACGTGCCCTCTGGTGTTGTGATCATGACGAACGCTCCTGTTCGACGATCGCTCGAACGGCTGGCGCGATCTCCTCGGCGATCCGGTTGATCTCGGTTTGCGGCCCACCGAAGACGAAGCCGTTCATGCCGTTTTCGATCGCCCAGCCGGCGATCAGGTCTATCCACTCGCTGGTCGGGTGATCGCCCCACACGTTGTAGATGCGGTTGATCGATCCGAGGTCCCGGCCGGTACGTGCGGCTGCTTCGTCGATCCGCTGGTTGGCTGCCCGGAGCTTCTCGGGCGGGAGGAAGCTCATGGAGGGGAGCCAGCCGTCGGCCTTGTTTCCGACGAGGTCCAGCATCTTCGGGCCGTAGGCGCCCAACCAGATGCCGATGTCGTGAGCGGGTCGCGGTCCCGGATGTGCCCCAGCGAGCGAGTGGTGGATGCCGTCGTACTTGACGGAGCGCTGGTCGGTCCACCAAAGCCTGATCACGTCGATCGCTTCATCCAACGCAGCAACGGACTCGCCGGGTGTACGGCGTGGCCCGCCCATTGCGGCGATCGCGTCCCAGAAGGCTCCCGTTCCGAGTCCGAGCTCGATGCGTCCGCCGGTCAGGAGGTCGAGAGAGGCTGCGCTCTTGGCGAGGACCGCGGGCTGCCGGAGCGGCAGGTTGGCCACGTCGGGGAACAGGGTGATCCGATCCGTGACCGCTCCGATGGCGCTCAGCAGGGTCCAGGTGTCCAGGAAGGCTGGTTGATAGGGGTGGTCCTGGATGCCGAGCAGGTCCAGACCTGCCTTGTCGGCGGCGCGTGCCACCTCCAACAGTCCCGCCGGGTCGGCCGCCTTGGGCTCGAGGAAGTAGCCGAACTCGAGCGCCCTTCCGTAGTCGGTCATGGGAAACCTCCGTGCTTTCAAAGGAATAGTAGCTATCCTAATGATATGAGCGAGCGGAGTATTCCCGTGACGTCGACGAAGGGCCTTCGGGGCCGGCCCCACCAGGTGACCGACGTATGTGAGCCCTTCGACCGCGCGATGCTGATCCTCGGCCGCAGATGGGCGGGCGGTGTGGTCCGGGCCTTGCTCGGCGGCCCGGGTCGCTTCGGCGAGATCCGGGCCGCAATGCCAGGTGTCACCGACCGGATGCTCTCGATCCGGCTCAAGGAGCTGGCCGAGGCGGGGCTCGTTGAGCGCGAGGTGGTGGGGACTGCTCCGCCGCATGCGGAGTACGCCCTGACCGAACCCGGTCGCGCGCTCGAAGGAGTGCTTCGAGAGGTCGAACAGTGGGCGAATGCCTGGGTTCGGGACGTTCGAGAAGGCGAAGAGGGCAACCCTGTGCCTGACCGTGGACAACCCGGGGGTGGCCCGCGACCTCGGACTCGGCGTCGCGGTCCGGCCTGACCCTGACGAGCCGGGGCTACCCGGAGCCGCAGCTCGAGCAGAGTCTCGAGTGCGACGGAATCGCCGTCCCGGCCACGTGCCCGGCCTAGAGCGGCGGAGGGCCATCGATCCGGACGGTGCGCCAGCAGCCGAACCGCACCGGCGCCACGACGAGGACGCACCAGCCTCGTCGCCCATCCGCTCAGCGTTCACAGTCGCTTCCCGTGATCACCCCCTCCTCTCGGACTCTTCACAGCCCTGGGGCCGGCGCACGCCTCTTCCGCGGAGGCGGTGACGGAGTTGTGATGTAGCGGGAGTTGGCTGGAGCGTGCAGATTGCGATGGGGCCGCGAGCGCCTCGGACTTCACTCAGCAGGGGGTGAGTCAGAATGCCGCGAGGTTGCTCGACCGAGGGCGAGGTCGGCGAACCGTCTCCTCGGTACGCAGGAAACGTGCGCGGCCGCCTCCAAGCCGACCTGATGCCCTCCCATGACCCGGCGGGCGCGTACTCCTACGAGCTCTCGCCCACCCAGCTCGCCATGCTGCTCCACGCGGTTCGCGACCCCCGCGCCGGGCTCTGGGTGGAGCAGGCGACCCTCCGGCTGACTCTGAAGAACGTCGACGCGTTCCAGCGAGCGTGGCAGCGGGTGGTGGACCGGCACGACGTCCTGCGGACCGCCTTCCGGTGGGAGGGCCTCGACACTCCGCTTCAGGTCGTCGTCCCCGCAGCGGACCTGCCGGTCGAGACCGATGACTGGCGAGATGTCGATGCGGCCGAACAGGAGCGGCGCCTCAACGCGTACCTCGCCGTAGACAGCCGTCGAGGGTTCGACCTGGAGGTCGCGCCGCTGCTGCGGCTGATGTTGGCGCGCGTCGGCGAGCGTGAGTGGATCTGCGTCAAGAGTCATCACCACATCGTCATGGACGCATGGTCCGGGGCCGCCGTCCTTGGGGAGGTCGAGGAGATCATCCAGGCGGAGCGACGGGGCCGGGAAGCGCTGCTGCCGCCGGTCGGGCAGTACGGCGCGTACATCGCCTGGCTGCGTCGACAGGACCAGCAGGGTGCCGAACGGTTCTGGCGCCGGCAACTCGCCGGGTTCACTGAACCGCTCGCACTGCCCGGCGAGCGGGCGGGACGTTCCCTGCCGACCGACAGCCCCCTCTTCGTCGGGCACCGCCTCACCTTGTCCACGGAGGCGACCGCGGCGCTGCGGTCCCTGGCCCTTCGCTGGCGGGTCACCGTGAGCTCCATTGCTCAGGCGGCGTGGGCGCTCGTCCTGAGCACCTGGTCGGGAGAGACCGACGTGGTGTTCGGAGTGACGTCGTCGGGTCGGCCACCGGACCTGGACGGCGTCGAGCGGATGATCGGGCTGTTCATCACGACCCTCCCGGTCCGCACCCGAGTCGACCTGCAGCGGCGTGCGGCCGACTGGGTACGCGACCTGCACGCCCAATTCGGCGAGCTGCGCTCGTTCGAGAACGTGTCGCCCCTGGCGTTGCAGGCGTGGAGCGATGTCCCGCGCAACGTCCCGCTGTTCGAGTCCCTGGTGACGTACAACAGTGCCGCAATCGGGCGGCGCGACCTCTGGCTGCGGGACGGAGGGGCCCCATCGGCGCCGTCGGGGCCCCGCGGAGGCGGCCTGCAGACGATCGCCCGCCCCGAACCGTCGAACCATCCACTGTCGGTGGCCTTCGCCGAGGTCGGTGACGCCGTCACGATCGACGTGACCGCCGACAACCGCCGCGTGGAAGCGGGTGCGCCGGTGCGCTTGCTCGAACAGCTCAGGACCGTCCTGGAGGACCTTCCCTCCCAGCCGCAGGGGCGGCTTCGCGACGTCGCGGTGCTGCCCCGAGGTGAGCGCACCCAGCTCCTGCGCGGTTGGAACGCCACGCGGGTCGAGGTGCCGAGCGAGCTCTGCCTGCACGAGCTGGTCCGCGCCGCGGCACGGCGAGATCCCGAGGCGCCCGCGGTCGTGACCGGCGATGGAGTGGTGACCATCGGCTGGCTCGACCGGCAGGCCAACCGTCTGGCTCGTCACCTGGTGGCGCGCGGCGTGGGCGCGGAGGTGCTGGTGGCCGTCGCTCTCGACCGCTCGGTCGAGCTCTTCGTCGCGATGCTGGCCGTGCTCAAGGCGGGAGGCGGCTGCCTCCCCCTGGACCCGGGCTATCCCCGGGCGCGGCGTCAGCTCATGCTCGAGGACTCCGGAGCCACCCTGATCATCACGGACGGCCGGCTGCAGGCGGAGCAGGACTATCCCGACGTTCCCGCCCTGCGGCTGCCGGCCGACGAGCACCTGTGGAAGGACGAGGGCGACCAGGCTCCCGAGGGTGGGGCCGACCCCGAGAACCCGGCCTTCGTGCTGTACACGTCCGGGTCGACGGGGACACCCAAGGGCGTCGTCATCCCGCATCGGGTATGTGTCAACCGGCTGTACGTCGAGGGTGACCCGCTGACGCCGGACGACGTCCTGTGCTGCACCACCTCGCCGAACTTCATCGACTCGATCTGGGAGTCGTTCGGCGCCTGGGTGCACGGCGCCCGGACCGTGCTCGTGCCCCCTGCAGAAGTTCCCGACCCCGAACGGTTCGTCGAGCTCGTGGGACGAGCCGGGGTGACCCGGCTGCTCACGGTGCCGTCCCTGCTCCGCACCATCCTGGAGTCCGGCGCGGCCACTCCGGAGCGACTGCCCCAGCTGCGGGTGTGGATCAGCAGCGGAGAGGCCCTTCCCCGGGACCTCTCCAAGCTGTTCGTCGAAACTTTCCCCGACCGGGTGCTGAGCGATCTCTATGGCACCACCGAGACCTGGGACGTCACCCGCTTCGATGCCTCCGCGTACCCGCCGGGTGAGCCACTGCCGATCGGGCGGCCGTTCGGCAACGCCACCGCCTACGTCCTCGACGGGCGGATGCGGCCGGTGCCGATCGGCGCGGCGGGCGAGCTGTACGTCGGCGGCGACGGACTGTCGCGCGGCTACCACCGCCGCCCCGGGCTGACCGCCGAACGCTTCCTGCCCAATCCCTTCGCCGAGGAGCCGGGGGCCCGGCTGTACCGCACGGGAGATCGCGCCCGGTGGCGGCCGGACGGGCAGCTGGAGCTGCTGGGGCGGATCGACCACCAGATCAAGGTGCGCGGGTTCCGGGTGGAGCCCGGGGAGATAGAAGGCGTGCTGAGGATGCACCCGCAGGTGCACCGGGCCGCCGTGGCGGTCACCGACCGGTCCCAGCTGGCCGCCTGGATCGTCGCCGCGCCCGGCGAGACGCCGTCCGCCGTCGACCTGCGCACGCACGTCCGCGCCCACGTGCCGGCCCATCAGGTGCCGTCGATCTACCGCTTCCTGGACCGCATCCCGCTGACTCCCAGCGGCAAGCTGGACCGTCCCGCCCTGACGTCGCTGACGACGGAGTCCGAGGACCGGCACCAGGCGCAGGTCCAGCCGGAGGGCGAGTTGGTGCGGACGGTGGCCTCGGCCTGGGCCGAGGTCCTCGGTGTGGACGAGGTCGGTCCGGACGACGACTTCTTCGAGCTCGGAGGGCACTCGCTGCTGGTGGCACAGCTCACCTCCCGCCTTCGCGAGCGGCTGGGACGCGCCGTCCCGGTCCGTGCGGTCTTCGAGGCACCCACGGTGACCGGTCTCGCGGAGTGGCTGACCTCCTCCGTGGAGGAGGAGCCCGACGACCTCCCCGACCTCGTGTCCGAGGGCACGCGACCTGATGGCCGCCGGGTGGCCCCCCAGTCGTTCGCCCAGAAGCGGTTGTGGTTCCTCGGGCAGCTCGCTCCGGGCAGTCCGCTCTACACGACCCGCGGTGCGATGCCCCTCCCCGGGCAGTGCGACCCGGGAGCCCTGCGTCGGGCCCTGGACCTCCTCGTCGCCCGGCACGAAATCCTGCGCACCACGTTCGACGTGGCGGCCGACGGCGAGCTCGTCCAGCTCGTGCAGCCGTCGGGAACGGTCTCGCTCGCGGTACTGGACGGGCGCGCGGGAGCTGCCGAACCGGTCGCGCAGCTGCGGCGGTGGTGGCAGGCCGACGGTAGTCATGCGTTCGACGTGGTGCGGGGGCCGCTGGCCCGCTTCGCCCTGCTGCGATCCGGGAACCAGCACGTGCTCGCCTGGTCCCTGCACCACCTGGTCACCGACGGCTGGTCCACCTCGATCCTGCGCAGGGAGATCCGTGCGTTCTACACCGAGTTCCGGGACGGGCGGGAGCCGGAGCTGGATCCGCTGCCAGTGCAGTACGCCGACTTCGCCACCTGGCAGCACCGCGCTCTGCAGGGCGAGTTCCTGGAGCGTCAGCTCGACTACTGGCGCACCACGCTCGCCGGCGCACCCCCGGCGCTCGACCTGCCGACCGACCGCCCCCGGCGCCCCGTGGCTGCTCACCGGGCGGCGCGGTCTGGATTTCGCATCGACCGGGACCTGGCCGAGGGACTCGAGGTGTTGGGCCGCGACGAGGACGCCACCTTGTTCATGATCCTTCTCGCCGGCTTCAGCTTCGTGCTCGGGCGCCATGCCGGCAAGGACGACGTCGTGGTGGGCTCGCCCGTGGCGAACCGTCCGAGGACCGAGCTCGAGGGGCTGATCGGGTTGTTCGTCAACACGTTGGCGCTCCGCACCGACCTCTCCGGCCGACCGTCGTTTCGGGAGCTCCTCCGGCGGGTGCGCGAGACCTGCGTCGGTGCGTACGCCCACCAGGACCTGCCGTTCGAGCGGCTGGTCGACGAGCTCGCCCCGGAACGCGACCTGGCCACCCAGCCCGTCTGCCAGGTGCTGCTCTCGTTGCTGAGCACACCAAGGCCCCCGGACGAAGTCGGTGCCTCCTCATCCGCTGGTCCGGGACCCGACCTTGACGACGCCGGCACCATGTTCTTCGACCTCACGCTGACCATGACGCAGAGCGACGCCGGGCTCGTGGGGGAGCTGCACTACAGCGCCGACCTGTTCGACGCCTCCACCGCGACCCGCCTCGTCGACCACCTGACCACACTGCTCGAGACGGTGGTCCGCGAGCCGGACGCACCGCTGACGCCCGCCGCGCTTATCGGGCCCGCGGAGCGGGGACTGCTCCTGGACGACTGGGCGCGAAGACCGGCGCCGCCCGCCGACCGCTGCGTCCACGAGCTGGTCGAGGACTGCGCGGGTCGGGACCCGGACCATCCGGCCGTCCGGCACCACGGCGCGCAGGTCACCTACGCGCAGCTCGACCGACTGGCGAACCAACTGGCGCACCGGCTGCTGCGGCTCGGGGTCCGACCGGAGGAGCGGGTCGCACTGCTTGCCGACCCGTCGCCGGCGGCGGTCGCCGCCGTGCTCGCGATCTTCAAGGCAGGTGGCGTCTACGTCCCGCTGGACCCGGCGACACCCGGCGAGCGGCTCAGCTGGCTGCTCGAGGATGCGGCGCCGACGGTCTTGATCTGCGACCCGTCGTACTCGTCCCTGGCCCCGCCCGGACCGGCCGTCGTGCTGCCGCTCACACCGGATGGTGCCGAGCTGGACGAACCGACCGACAGACCGGCCGTCCCGGTCGCACCGGAATGGCTCGCATACCTCGTCTACACCTCCGGATCGACGGGACGCGCGAAGGGCGTCCTCGTCGAGCACCGCAACCTCGCCCACACGGTGCGCGCCCAGGCGCCGCTGTTCGGCCTGTCGGACCGGAGCCGGGTCCTCGCCACCATCGCCTGGACCTTCGACGCCTCGCTCGGCGAGATCTTCCGGACCCTGACCTCGGGCGCCACCCTGGTCCTCGCCGACCGGGACGAGGTGCTTCCGGGTCCCGGGCTGCTCGAGCTGTGGCGCGATGAACACGTCGACGTCTCCACCGTGGCCACCGCGGTGCTGGCGGCGCTGCCCCGCCAGCCGGCGGTGCCGGAGCTGCGCACGCTGACCGTCGGGGGCGAAGCCCTGCCCGCGGACCTCGCCGCACATTGGATGCGGGAGCGTCGGTTGCTCAACGGATACGGCCCGACCGAGACGACGATCGGAGCCACCCTCACCACGGGGTGGCCGGCCGAGCGTCGGCCGCCGTTGGGGCGACCCCTGCCCGGCGTCGCCGCCTACGTCCTCGATGAGGACCTCCAGCTGCAGCCCGTCGGAGTCCCCGGCGAGCTGTGCCTGGCCGGGCCCGGCGTCTCCCGGGGCTACCTCCACCGGGGCGACCTCACCGGCGAGCGCTTCCTCCCGGATCCCTTCGGCACTGAGCCGGGGAGCCGGATGTACCGGACCGGTGACCGCGTTCGGTGGCTGCCGGACGGTGAGCTGGAGTTCCTCGGACGGCTCGACGAGCAGGTCAAGATCCGCGGTCACCGCGTGGAGCCCGAGGAGGTGCGGTCGACCCTGCGTCAGCAACCCGGTGTGCGGGACGCAGTCGTGATCGCCCGCGAGAACAGCTCTGGTCAGCACCAGCTGGTCGCCTACACGGTGGGAGACGCCGAACCCGCGGAGCTCATGGCCTCCTTGCGGGCATCGCTGCCCGAACACCTCGTGCCGTCGACCTTCGTCGTCCTGTCCGAGCTGCCCCGGACGCCGAACGGCAAGCTGGACCGGAAGGCGCTGCCGAACCCGGACGTCGCCGAACGGCCGCGCCTGGCGGAGTACGTCGCACCACGCAGTCCACAGGAGCGTGCACTGGCCGGGATCTGGGCCGATCTGCTCCGGGTCGAGCGGGTGGGCGTCCACGACAACTTCTTCGACCTCGGCGGTGACTCCCTGCTCAGCGTCCGGGTGATGGCGCGAGCCCACGAGGCGGGGCTCCGACTCGCGACGCGTGACCTCTACCGGCTGCAGACCGTGGCCGAACAGGCGGTCGCGACCGGCCGGGCCGCGACTGTCGAGGCTCCGCAGGAGCCGGTCACCGGGGCCGTCCCGCTGACCCCGATGCAGCACTGGTTCCTCGACCATGACGATCCCGAGCCCGACCGCTTCACCTGGGCGGGGCTCGTCCGGGCACCCGCGGAGCTGACACGCGCGCGGGCGGAGCGGGCCTTACTGGCACTGCTGCGGCATCACGACGCCCTGCGGCTCCGTTTCGAGCGCTCGGCGTCGGGGACGTGGCGGCAATTCCTCACCGAGCCCGGAAGCACCGCCCCTCCGCTCACCGTCGTCGACCTGCGCGAACACCCGCCGGCCGAGCGCCTCAGGGTCCTGGAAGCACGTACCGCACAGCTGCGGGGCGGCCTCAACCTCCGGGACGGCCCGATCCTGCGCCTGGTCTGGTTCCGCTCGGTCGCGGAGCACCAGGACCCGCTTGTGCTGGTGGTCCACCACCTGGCGGTCGACACGCTCTCCTGGCCCATTGTCCTGGGTGACCTGACCACTCTCCTGCACGCGCCAACCGGCGACGACCGGGACGTCCTGCCCGCGAAGACCTGCTCGGTCCAGCAGTGGGCACATCACCTGGTCGCCGCGGCCCGCTCGGACACCCTCCAGGCAGAGCTTCCCCTGTGGCTGCACGAGTCCCGACGCCGCATCCGGCCCCTGCCGCGGGACCACCGTGGCAGGAACTCACGTTCGTCCGAGCGGGAACTCACGACGACGTCGGGGGTGGGGGAGACGACAGCGCTCCGCCAGGCCGTCCAGCTCGACGGCGTGACGTTGGAGGAGGCCCTGCTCAGTGCGCTCGCGGGAGCGCTGTCCCGCTGGACCGGGTCCCGGGAGTTGATGGTCAACGTCGAACGGCACGGACGTGAGGACCTCGGCGCCGGGCTGGACATGGCGCGCACGGTGGGATGGCTGCCGATGCTCGTCCCTGCACTGCTGCACCGTCCGCAGGACGTGCCCGCGCGCGAGGCAGCCCGTCTGGTGCATGAACACCTGAGCTCGCTTCCCCACCACGGGATCGGACACGGTCTCCTGCGATACCTGGGGCCGGAGGAGACCCAGGAGCAGCTGAAGGCGTTGCCGCCTGCCGAGGTCTTCTTCTGCTTCCACGGACATCAGCGAACCGGCCCGGAGGAGGCCTCTGGCGCGACGGGACGACCGTTGGACCTGGGGCCCTCGACCGGGGCCGGGGGCGATCGACGCCACCTGCTCGAGCTCAACGCGGTCATCTCCCGCGGACGTCTCGTGATGCGCTGGACCTACAGCGACACCGTGCACGAACGGGCCACAGTAGAGGCACTGGCCGCTGACTGCCTGGCAGAGCTCGGGCGGCTGGTGCCCGTCTCCTCCCCAGAGTCCAGCATCGCGGCCGAGAGTGAGAGTGTCCGATGACCGCCGTGGGCCGGGGTGCTCCGGGGCATGACAACGGCTGCGACCGGTGTGCGGAGGACCGGACGTCGAGTTCACGGCTCCCATGGAGACCGAGATCTTCAGGACGGCGATGCCGTCTCCTGCGGGGCTGGGTCACGACCCCGGAGGACATCCGCGCCGTGCACTCCGGGCAGGTCCGATCGGCGAACGAGGTCGTGGGGAGGTGGTCCGACGGCCGTTCCTGACACCTCCAGGAAGCGGACGCGACTTGCCAGATTCATCCAGGGGACTCATGCACGACCGAGAAGGGGAGAAGCACCATGTTCACCAAGAAGACCAAAGCTGACGGACCGACCCGGGACCGGGTGCGATCCGCCAGGTTCGCAAGCAAGCCGCACGACCACGGCACGCTGTGCTGCATCCTGCCGCCCTACGTCCTCGCGCAGATCGCGATCAACGGGTCCGAGGAGCAGCGGCGCAGCGCAGCCAACACCCTGACGCTGAGCGAGTCCTTGCGCTCGGCCCGAAGCGTGGCGTTCAGGCCGCAGGCGGCGCCCCGGTCCGGGCCCATGCAGCGCCGGGTGTACGACGCCCACAACCTGCAGACGCTCCCCGGCGAGCTCGTGCGCGCCGAGGGCGACGACCCGACCGACGACGTCGCGGTCAACGAGGCTTACGACGGCCTGGGGGCGACGTACGACCTCTACGCGGAGGTCTACGGTCGGGACTCGATCGACGACGCCGGCATGGACCTGCCGGCGTCGGTGCACTTCGACGTCGCCTACGACAACGCGTTCTGGGACGGCACCCAGATGGTCTTCGGCGACGGTGACGGCGAGCTGTTCAACCGCTTCACGATCTCGTTGGACGTGATCGGCCACGAGCTCACCCACGGCGTCACGGAGATCGAGGCCGGGCTTGTCTACTTCAGGCAGAGCGGGGCGCTCAACGAGCACGTGTCGGACGTGTTCGGCTCGCTGGTCAAGCAGTACGCCGCACAGGAGAGCGCCGACGAGGCCGACTGGCTGATCGGCGAGGGGCTGCTCGCCGACGGCGTCCAGGGGGTGGCGCTGCGGTCCATGAAGGCGCCGGGCACGGCCTACGACGACCCGGTGCTCGGTAAGGACCCGCAGCCGGCGAACACCAGCGGCTACGTGCGCACCATGGAGGACAACGGAGGCGTGCACATCAACTCCGGGATCCCGAACCACGCGTTCTACCTCGCTGCCACCGCACTCGGCGGCAACGCCTGGGAGAAGGCCGGGGAGATCTGGTACGCGACGCTGCTGGACACCCGGATGCCGACGCGCATCGGGTTCCGCGGTTTCGCCACACTGACCATCCAGAACGCCGGTCGCCTGTACGGTCCGAGCTCCGACGAGCAGACCGCGGTCCGGGAGGCCTGGGCGCAGGTCGGGGTCGCTGTCGGCGGGACCGCGCGGGGTCCCTGGGGCTACATGGGGCCACCGGCGATCGCCGCCGAGGGCGGGGCGCGGCCGCTTCGGCCGTGGGAGGCCGGGGCCGGCGACAGCTCCGGTGGGACCTCCGACGCCAGCCGCGGTGACGGCACCAAGGTGGCCGCCCGCTCGGCGGCCACCAAGTCCCGACGAGCGCGTAGCAGCCGCTGACATGACGCAGGTCGTGCGCGGGCGACGCGCCGCGCGCCCGGGCGCGGTTCGTCTCCGCGCTATGACGGTGGGCGCGGACGCCCTGGAGCTGCACGGGCGGCTGCTTGACCACCGCAGCCGCACCGATGCCTACCTGAAGGTCGTGCGGGCCGTCGTGCGGCCGGGGGACGTCGTCGTCGACCTCGGGTCCGGGACGGGCGTCTTCGGGGTGGCCGCCGTCCGCGCAGGGGCGGCCCGGGTCTACGCGATCGAGGCATCTCCGATGGCGCGGCTGGTGCGGAGGGTCGCCGTCGCCAACGGTGTCGAGCAGCGGATGACGGTCATCCGTGGGTGGTCCCAGCAGGTGCAGCTACCGGAGCGGGCCGACGTCATCGTCAGCGAGCTCATCGGCAACGAGCCGTTCGCCGAGGGAGTCCTGGGCACCACCGCAGACGCCGTGCGGCGCTTCCTGAAGCCGGGAGGCCGCCTGGTGCCCAGCGGGCTCAGGGTCCTCGCCACGCCGATGCAGCTGCCCCGCGAGGTGCGGCGGAACGCCGTCATCGGACCGGACCGGGTTCGCCGGTGGCAGGAGTGGTACGGCATCGACTTCAGCCCGCTCCCCGCGTTCGGCCCGGACGGCTCGGCGGTCGCGTACGTCAACCCTTGGGAGGCCCGGGACTGGAAGCCCCTCGGCCCTCCGACGGAGGTCCGGGACATCGAGCTGGGGCTGCGCCCGACGCGGAACAAGGGGCCGGTATCCCTCCCGGTGGACCGGCCGGGACGGCTCGACGCGGTCCTGCTCCACTTCGAGCTCCGGAGCGGCAACCGCACGTTCCTGTCCACGGCGTTCGACGAGGTCGACCAGGACAACCACTGGGACAGCCCGGTGCACTACCTGCGCCGGCCACCGGCGGTCGGCCCTCGCACGGCCCTCGCGGTCCGTTACGGCCCGGACGGTCCGGGCGGCCCCGTGTCCTGCGCCGTGCTCGAGCACGACGGCGACGGCAACTGGAGGGCGCTCCACTGACGAGACGACCGGTCGGCACCACCTGCAGGAGGGTCACCATGAAACAGACACATCCGCTTGAGGGCTTCTCGCCGGGGGAGGGGTCCGGCGACCCGGGCCGCCCCGACGAAGCCGGCGGCGAGCAGCTGCTGCACCGGCTGGTGGAGGCCCAGGTCCGTCGGACGCCGGCCGCGGTCGCGGTCCAACACGGTGAGGAGCTGGTCACCTACGCCGACCTCGACCGTCGCGCCGACGCCATGGCCCTCGTGCTCCGGGCGCACGGAGTGGGTCCGGACAGCCGGGTGGTGGTCGCCCTGCAGCCCGGGACCGACCTGCTCGTCACACTGCTCGCCACCCTCAAGGCGGGCGGCTGCTTCGTGCCGGTCGCCGGAGACGTCCCACGGGCTCGGCTGTCCGCCCTGCTCGCAGGGACCGGTGCGCGCGTCGTCGTCGCCGACACTGCGCGGGTCGCGGACGAGGTGCGGGGGTCGGCCGAGGTGGTCCTGCCGGGCACCCCGACCGCCGTGGCGGCCCGCGACGGCTCCGCGCTGCGAGTGGCCCGACCAGAGGTGGATCCCGAGCAGCTCGCCTACGTCATCCACACCTCGGGCTCCACCGGCACGCCCAAGGGTGTGATGGTGCCGCACCGGGGCATCACCAACACGCTGCGGTGGCGGCAACGCCGGTTTCCGTTCCGGAGCACGGACCGCGTGCTGCTGACCTTCTCCTTCGTCTTCGACGCCTCCCTGTTCGAGATCTTCCAGCCACTCATGTCCGGGGCCCGAGTGGTGGTGCCCGAGCGTCCGCTGGGGGGTGACCCGGCGGAGACCGTCGGGGCGATCCGACGTTTTGGGATCACGGTCCTCGGCGTCGTGCCCTCGCTGCTCGAGCTGCTGCTGGAGGATCCCGGGGTCGCCGACTGCACGTCGCTGCGCCTGGTGTTCTGCGGCGGGGAGAGACTGACGCAGAGCGTGGCGGACCGCTTCCGCAGCCGGTCCCGGGCCGAGCTCGTCAACGTCTACGGCCCCACCGAGGCGTCGCTGGAGGCCACCTTCTGGTCCCCACGCTCGGCGCTGCCGCTGTCGATCGGGAGGCCGATCGACGGGGCGACGGCGCACGTCCTCGACGAGCGCCTCGGACCCGTTTCCCCGGGCGCTTCCGGCGAGCTGTTCCTGGGTGGCGCGGGGGTCGCCCGCGGCTACTGCGCTGACCCCCGGCTCACCGCGGAGCGGTTCGTCCCCGACCCCTTCTCGGCGGTCCCCGGCGCCCGCATGTACCGCACGGGCGATCGTTGCCGCTGGACCGAAGACGGTTGCCTGGACTACCTCGGCCGGCTCGACGACCAGGTAAAGCTGCGCGGGCAGCGCATCGAGCTGGGCGAGGTGGAGGCTGCCTTGCTGAGCCACCCCTCGGTGCGCGAGGCGTCGGTCGTCCTCGACGAGCGCGGCCGCGGTGGCGGCCGACTCGTCGCGTACGTCGTGGCCACCGCGTCCGGCCGGCCCACGAAGGCCGGGCTGCGTCGGCACCTGGCCGACCACCTCCCGGCCGCCGTGTTGCCCGCGGAGACAGTGTTCCTCGACGCGCTCGCCCGGACGCCCAGCGGGAAGGTGGACCGCCGGTCCCTGCCGCGGCCGCGCCCCTCCCTCGGCGGTCCGGGACGGCGGGCGGCGCTGCCGGCCACAGGACCGGTGGAGGACCTGGTCCGAGACCTCTGGCTCCGGGTGCTCGAGGTCCCGTCGGTCGCCGACGACGCCGACTTCTTCGAGCTGGGTGGGAGCTCGGTGCAAGCCGCGATCCTGGCCCACGTGCTCGAGGACGCCCTCGGTGAGTTCGTGTACCCGGTGGCCGTCTATGACGCGCCGACCGTGGCCGAGCTGTCGGACTACGTGCGCGAGAACTATGCCGACGCGGTCCTCCGGCGGTGGGGCAGTGGCGCCCCGGTCGCCGGACCCGAGCACACCGTGGCCGCGGACACCGACGCGCTCCGCAGGCTGCAGCTCGCGGTCCGGCCACTGCCCGACCGCTCCGACCGTCCGGCCGATCCTGGGGAGCCGCTCGCCCCCGCCGTCTTCGTGCTCTCTCCACCACGGTCGGGGTCGACCCTGCTGCGGGTCGTCCTCGGCGTGCACCCGGGGCTGTTCGCACCTCCGGAGCTGCAGCTGCTCAACTTCACCACCCTGCGCGAGCGACGCCGCGTGTTCTCCTCCGAGCGGGACAGCTTCTGGTTGCAGGGGTCAGTCCGCGCGATCATGGAGCTGCTCGGGTGCGGTCCGGAGCGGGCCGAGCGCGTGATGGCGGACTGCGAGCGCCGCAACCTGTCGGTCCCGGAGTTCTACGGCTACCTCCAGGCGCTGGCCGGGGACCGAATGCTGGTCGACAAGACGCCGACGTACGCCCTCGACCCGGTGACGCTGCGGCGCGCGGAGCAGGTCTTCCGCGAGCCCCTCTACCTCCACCTCGTGCGTGACCCGCGTGCGGCGGTGGCCTCGTTCGAGGAGGCCAGGCTGCAGGTGTTCTTCCCCGCGTTCTTCCGCAGTGACCCGCGGCTGGGCAGCAGGCAGCTCGCCGAATCGGTGTGGACCCTGTCCCAGCGCAACATCCTCGACTTCCTGCGGGAGGTGCCCGGCCGGCGCCGCCACGTCGTCCGCTACGAGGACCTTGTCGGCGACCCCGAGGCGACGCTCCGCCGGGTGACCGCCTTCCTCGGCCTGCCCTTCGACCCGGCGATGGTCCGGCCCTACGAGCAGGACCAGCGTCGGCTGATGACCGACCCCGTGCGGCCCCTCGGCCGGATGCTCGGCGACGTCAAGTTCCACGAGCACCGGCGGATCCGCGCCGACGACCCGCGCAGGAGGGTGAGGGCGACCCCGGTCCTGGGTGAGCCGACCCGCCGGGTCGCCGCTCAGCTCGGGTACCGCACGGCGCCCGCAGGAGCGAACCTCGTGACCCTGCAATCCTCCGGTCGACCCCCCGGGATCTTCTGCGTCCATCCCGCCGCGGGCACGGCGAGCTGCTACGCCGCCCTTGCGGCCGAGCTCGGCGGGGGCCTTCCCTTCCACGGCCTGCGCAGCACCGCCGGGCCTGAGGACGGCGTCGAGACAGTCTGCGATCTCGCGGCGGCGTACCTGCGCCAGGTCCTCGAGGTGCAACCGCGGGGGCCGTACCACCTGGCCGGCTGGTCGTTCGGCGGGCTCGTCGCCTTCGAGATGGCCCGGCAGCTGCGGCGACGCGGCCGACGGCTGGGTCGCGTGCTGCTCTTCGGTGCCCACCTCCCGCCCGACGTCGAGCTTCCGTTTCCCTCGCCGCGGGAGTTCATCCTCACGGCACTTCGCGAGCGCCTGGCCGAGTACGGCGACGCCGCGGCGAGCTCCTTCCACGATCTCGACGGCGCGTTCGCGGCGGCGCGTCGCACCGGGCTCGTCGCCCCGGGGCAGGACCAGGGCGCGTTCATGGCCGTGATGGAGCAGCACGAGCGGACCTACCGGCGCCACGTCGCGATGGCGCGCGCCTACCGCCCCAGCGGGGTGCTGCCCGACCTGGTCGTGTTCGACCCTCTCGACACCTCCCTGGACGACCGGGGCAGCTTCCCGGGCTGGACCTCGGTCGCCGACAACGTGGAGCGCATCATCGTGCCCGGCAATCACTTCACGATGCTGACTCCTCCGCACGTGCAGGCGGTGGCCAAGCGCCTCCGCCCCCTCCTGCGCACCGCACCGGCTTTCGCCGGGCGGCGTGAGGCCTGACCGGGGAGCCCCCATGGACGACGGAGCATCACCGACCGGGTCGGCGAGCGGGCGCTACGGCCTCGTCCAGGCCAACCTCGTCGACGAAGCCGAGCCGACCGATGGCGGCGAGGCTCCCGACGTGCGGGCCACCGGGACTCAGGTCGACCACCGAGATCTCGGACGCAGGGATGCCCGCGACGGGCCCGGTCGCCCGCGGCGGTCGCAGCGGCGACCCGAGCCCGAACGAGGTGAGGTCGGTGCGCAGCCCCGTGCCGATGGCCTTGACCACCGCTTCCTTGCGGACCCACACCCGGAGGATCGCCGCCTCCCGCGGTCCGGCCGGCACCCCGGCGAGGTGCCGTGCCTCCTGCGCCGTCAGGAGGTGGTCGACGAGGTCGCCGACAGCGGCCGGCGCGACGTGCTCGACGTCGAGCCCCACCGGCATCTGCCGGGTGAGCGCGACACCGACGCGGTCGCCGCTGTGGGAGACCGAGAACTCCCACCCGCGCCCGGCCAGGCGCGGCTTCCCGTGCGGGCGACCGCACGCCAAGCAATTCCGGACGATCGGGACGTCGGCCGGGTCCGTCGCCAGCACGTTCCCGAGCAGCAAGCGGAGCAGCACGCAGCCGGTGACGAAGCGGTCGCGGTCCTCCGGTCGCCGGAGCCTGCTGGCCCGGACCCGTTCCACGGGCTGCAGGAGGTCGCCCAGGTCGGTCCCCCAGGAGGGCGACGCCCACCAGACCCGGCAGGTTCCGGCCGCGCGGAACAGGACGTCGGTGTCGAGATCAGGGAACCGCATCGCGCTCACCACCAGGCTTGTGGAAGAACCGCTTGATCGGAGTCTAGTGAACGCCGGACCGGGCCGTCACCGACGAGACGTGCCGGAAGAGAACCGCTGAGAACGAGAAGGAGGACGGACATGGGAGCCGGAGACGAACACGCGCAGTACCGGGTCGTGGTCAACCACGAGGAGCAGTACTCCATCTGGCCCGCGGAGCTCGAGGTCCCGGCGGGCTGGCGGGAGGAGCGGCAACCCGGGTCGAAGGAGGACTGCCTGCGGTACATCGGCGAGGTGTGGACCGACCTGAGGCCGCTGTCGCTGCGGCGGGCGATGGAGACGCGGAAGTCCCGCTGAGCGGAGTCCAAAGGCCGCGTATTCTTACGAGATTCTCGTAAGTCTTGCTACGAGCCGACTCCGCACGTAGCATCGAAAGTCCAAGAATCCGAGTTACTGCGGAGAAGACCATGACAGGACAGAGCAAGTCGCGAGGTGGCCAGTCAAGAGGTGGCCAGGCACGAGGAGGCCGGAGCGCCGGAGGCGCACGGCGAGGCACGACGGGCGGGTCGGGAGCACGGCGCGGTGCGCGTCGTGGCGGCGGACCGGGTCTGCGTCGAGGCATGGCGGCGGGTGCCCGGCGGGGCATGGCGGCCGGTGCCGGCGGAGGTCCGAGGCGCGGGATGCGCGGGGCCGGTGGACCGGGCGCGAGGCGCGG
>JAOPXM010000056.1 GCA_025965125.1 Nocardioides sp. | reverse complement strand
GCTCGAGCTGCCGGAGCCGTACCTCTGCGTGATGGACAGGTGGAGTGGCTCGACGACTATCGAGGTGACGGGGGTCTGGGCGGTCATGGTGGTCATGGCTGTTCCTCTCAGTTTGGGCGATACTCGCTACCTTGGACCGAGCCACCGACAGGGATTGTCAGTCCAAGGTATTACGCCCCACACCGCTTCCGACCTGCACGTTTGCAACGCTCAGCCGCACAGCGCTCATCCGTCCCTAGTGCGCGACTACCTGGACTGACCGCCGTCAGCCGAGCAGCTTCTCGGTGGCCCGGGCGATGACGTCCACCTGCTGCTGGGCCGAGAGATCGGTCAGGAGCAGATAGACATCCGCGATGCTGCGGCCGTCTCGCACGTAGAAGTCGAGCGACTGGCCGACCCCAGGGAACGAACCGTCCGCGGCGAAGCTGTCGTCGGCGTAGCCGGCTCCTTGGGGCCAACGATTCGGCGCGGAGTCGTCGCCGGCACACACGTCCAGGCGCCGTTGCCACTCGGCCATGAAGTCGGCGGCGGTCGACCCCGAGCCGAACACCCGGATGGCCGACGAGACCGTGCCTCCGCCGAGCGTCAGCACCGAGACGAAGGCGTCGTCGGTCGGGTACGTCGGAAGCGCGGCGGGTAGCCCGGGGCAGGTGATGGTCACCGTGGCGACACGGCGGGACTGTCCGGTGGCGCGGCCTGGCTCCTGCTGCTGCCTGCTGCCGGGCACGTCGGCGGCCACCAACAGGCGCCCAACAGGTGTCGCGCCGGTGGCGGACCCTTCGGGGGTCGAGGGAGACGCCGGACCGGTGCTCGAGGAGGCCGTGGCTGTGCCCGTGCCGGAAGCAGTGGCTGAGCCCTCGCCCCCGTCGGAGACCGGGCCGGAGGCACCCGGTCCTGTCGAGGAGGAACCAGAGACCGCGGGAACGGTGGTCGTCGAGCCTGCCTCGTCGTCACCCGCACAGCCGCTGGCGCCACCGACGGCGAACGCCAGCAGAAGCAGGGCGAAACGGGCCCCCGGCACCACGGTCAGGACTTGGGGAGCACGATCTTCATCGGTGTGGACGGGTCTATCAGATCGACCTTGTCGCTCTTGTTGCTGTCATGGGCGGTGGCCCCCCAGCACCAGGCAACGCCGTCCCGGTCGATGCCGCAGTTCTCGCCCTCGCCGACGCTGACCGACAACCACTGGTCCGGTCCCGCGACCTTGATCATCGAGGACGAGTCGTTGAAGTTGCCCGTGCCGAGGCTTCCATTGTCGTTGCCGCCGACACAGAACAACGTCCGCACCTTGTTGATGGCGCACAGTGCGGTGCCTCCGAAGCCGAAGGACGCCCAGGAGTTCAACCCGAGGTCGATCTCGTCGTCGAAGTCGCAGTGGAGGCTGCTGCTGGTGTCGAGCCCGCACCGGTAGTCGCCGGACAGGTCGATGGCCGTCCAGGAGATGGACGAGTCACCGCTCTTCGCCGGCACCCGTGGGTCGGAGCCGCCGTTCTTGGACTGATCGCCCTGCTGGGCGCCGCCCCAGCACCACTCGCGGCCCTTGGTGTCCACGGCACACGCAACTGTCTTGCCCGAGGAGACGCTGGCCCAGCTCGTGTCGACCCCGATCCGGACGGGACTGGAGGCATCGGTGTTGGTTCCGTCGCCCACGGTGCCGTGGACGTTGGAGCCCCAACACCAGAGGCTGTCATCGGTCGACACCGCGCAGACCGACTCGTCGCCGACGTCCACCGAGCGGAACTCGGATCCCGGCATCACCTGCTTGGGCTTGTCGATGTGGGCGTGGGTGTTGTCCGAGCCCACACCGACTCGTCCGCCCAGGTTCGAGCCCCAGCACCACAGCGAGTTGTCCTGGCGGATCCCGCAGATGACCTCGTTCTGGGTGGAGACCTGCGTCCAGGTGGTTTCCGTGCCGACCTGGGTGGGCGGGAACGGCCCGGACGCCTGGTGTCGCGGCTGTCCCTTGCCGTTCGCGTTCGGGGCCCAGCACCACAGCGCCCCCGGCGTCACGATCCCGCAGATGTCGCTGTAGCCCGCGGAGATGCTCATGAAGTCCTGCTCGGTGCGGACCGACTCTCCCGGCTTGTTCGGGGAGGGCGAGTCCCCGCCCCCACACCCGGAGACGATGAGGCCGAGGAGAAACACCACTGCAAGGAGCCGTTTGAGGGGCACGAGTCTTTTTCGCCTGTCTTCATTCCGCTGGGGACGCTCGTCGAACGAGATGCAATGACCAAACGCCCGGCGGCACGCTCGGTTACGCCATGGCGAAGTATGCCTGAGCACTTCGGCCGTGCCTCGGCGCCTCGCGGCTCGCCTACGAAGCGGGTGGTGGGTAGCGCAAGGCCCGCTTGAGGATCCCCTTCGCGGTCAGCTGACAGGTGTCGCGCAGGTAGGCGCCACGCGCGAAGTCCCGCGACCCGTCGTGAAGGCTCGACGGCCGCGGCTCGATGCCCAACAGCTTCGCGGCGCGGTCCGCAAGGAGAAGCTGGCCCTGGGTGCTCGGATGGATCCGGTCGGTGGCCATCAGGCGCGGAGCCCGTAGGTCCTCGCCCGCGACGACAAGGGCTCCCGAGCCCTCGACGATGGCGTTGGCGCGCTCGACCCGACGCCGTACCTGCTGGCCGCCGCCGGGGAACTGGCGCAGACCCAGGGGGATCGTCTGGGCCACGACCCGGTCGGCGCAGTCGCTTGCGGCAGCAACGACGACGGCCAGGTTGTCGGCGAAGCGGATCGGGTCCCACGCGAGCAGCACGTCGTTCGTCCCGACCGCGATGCACGCGATCTCATAGCTGTGACCGTCGAGGAGCGGCAGCTGGTCTAGCACGTCCGGCGACTTCGCGCCGCCCACAGCGAGCCTGGTCAGCGGCAGACCACTCGCGCGGCCGAGCCAGTAGGCCCAAGACTCGTCGTTGTCGAGGATGCTGTCACCCAGGGCGACGATCCCGACGTTCACGCCGACAACGTACTCGGCACCCAGCTGTCCCGGACGACCTGGTCCGTCCGGGCCAGGCGCTTCGACGACCGGACCAATCTGCTCGTCCCGGCGAGGACGTCGGGGCGTTCGGGCCCTCCACGGCGCCCGGGCTCCTAACCTGCAAGGGCAGCAACTCTGCGATCCGAGGGAGAACTCCGTTGAGTCGACGCATGGGCACGATCCTGATGCTGGCGCTGATGTCCTGCCTGGTGGCCACGGGCGCCGCGTCGGCTCACCAGCAGGCTGGCACTGCGTCGCAGACGCTGAATGACGCCAACAACGACGTCAAGTTCGACGAGGACGATCCAGGCGGCACCATCCTCAAGGGCGACTGGGGCGGCGACATCCGCACCGTGAAGGCCGTGGTGGGCGACAAACGAGTCGTCGTCAAGGTCGGCTTCGACCACGTCAGGTACACCCGCGAGCGGCTGAGCCTCGAAGTGACCCTTCCGGCGTCGAGCTCGGGGCTGACCTATGTGGCGTCGCTGGTCGGGAACACCTCCCTGGGAGTGCCGACGCAGTCCCTTGTCCAGGTGGCCACCGGATCGAGCGAGGCCGAGCCCGTCGACTGCCCCGGTTTCAAGGTCACGCTCGAGACCGACAGGTGGTCGTTCTCGGTGCCCAAGGACTGCCTCCAGCCCCAGCGGTTCAAGCGCAAGGCGCTGATCGTCAGGACGTCGTACAGGTACGACAACGGCGTTGCGGAGGACCGTTTCCCGGCCTCGGGCAAGACCTGGTTCAACTGAGCCCGTCGAGGTAGGCCAGGGCCCGGCGGGCGGCGCGGTAGCCACACATCCCGTGCACGCCGGCGCCGGGTGGCGTTGCCGCGGAGCAGAGGTACAGGCCGGGGATGCCGGTCGCGTAGTTGTCCAGGCGCAGCCCTGGTCGCGCGACCAGCTGGCGCACGGTGTTGGCACCCGTGGCGATGTCACCGCCGACGTAGTTCGGGTTGTAGGCCTCATAGTCCGCGGGAGTCATGACGTGGGTGGACACGATGCGCTCGCGGGTGCCCGGTGCGAACCTCTCGAACTGGTCCAGGACGGCCTGCGTCGCGTCACCGTCGTACGCCGCGGGCACGTGGGCATACGCCCACACCGGGTGTACGTCGCCTGCCGACCGGGTCGGGTCGCAGAGGTATTGCTGACCGACCAGCACGAACGGGCGGTCCGGCATCTCGCCCCTGCCCACGGCCGCCTCCGCCTGGGCGATCTCGGCCGCGGTGCCACCGAGGTGCACGGTGCCGGCACGACGGCAGGATTCGGCGGTCCAGGGAATGCCGCCGCGCACGGCGAGGTCGACCTTGTAGGCACCCGGTCCGTACTTCCAGCGGCGGAACGAACGCTTGCGCAGGCTCGGCAGCCTGGCTCCGGCGATGTCCGCGAACGCAGTCGGGCTGGTGTCGAACATCGTCACGCGGGCTTCGGGCAGGTCGGCCAGGGAGCGGACGTGGACACCGGTCTCGATGGTGCCTCCGAGCGAGACCAGCAGCCCGGCGAGGGCCCGTGTGATCGCCTGCGACCCGCCCTCGGCGACCGGCCAGCCGTGCCGATGCCCGGCCGCGATCAACATGGTGCCCACCGAGGCGGTGGTGAGGCCGGTCAGCGGTCGGTAGACGTGTGCGGCGCACCCCGCGAAGAGTGCCTTCGCCTGCTCCGTCTGGAACTGCCGGGCGAACAACGTCGCCGGAGGCAGGGCGCGCATCCCGAAGCGGGCCATCATGATCGGGTGATCGGGCATCCGCAGGATCGGTCCGAGCACGTCCGGCGAGAACCGGTCGAAGTCACGCGCCAGCGGTCCGAAGGCTCGACGCCAACGTGCACCATCGGCGCCGAGCCCCGCCGCGGTGTCGTCGATCGAACGATGGAGCACGCCCGCGGTTCCGTCGTCCAGCGGGTGCGCCGCGTCGATCTCCGGCCACCGCCAGACCAGCCCGTGCTCGGCGAGCGGCAGCGAGGACAGGAACGGCGAAGCGACGCCGAAAGGGTGGATTGCCGAGCAGATGTCGTGGAGCACCCCGGGTTCGGTCAGCTCGGCCGTGCGGGTGCCGCCGCCGATCTCGGCCGCAGCCTCGAGGACGGTGACCCGGTGCCCGGCGCCAGCGAGAGCCACGGCCGCGGCCAGGCCGTTGGGACCCGAGCCGACGACCACGGCATCGTGGGAGGTCTTCGTCACGCCTCCGATGCTCTCACCGGATCGTGCTCCCGGGTGCGGGTGACCCGCATGGGCACGTCCATGTCCCACGGCTGGCGGCTCGCCAGGTCGGCGACCTCCACCTCGCCGCGTTCGAACTCGCCCGTGGCCGCATCGATCAGCCGGTACTCCTGGGTGCTGCGGTGGAACGGCTGGGCATGCATCAGGATCACCCGAACTTCGCCGTCGACGAAATGGCAGCGCTCCTGGAGCGCCTCGATCAACGCCTCGTTGTGCAGGTGCCCGTCCCCGAAGTTCCAGCCGAGGCTCGCCCCCGCCACCAGCTCGCCGTCCATGGGCAGGTAGTCGGTCTCGTGCCGCGGCCCGCAGGCCCGGGGGATCAGCGCGAACAGCGCCCGGCCGTGGGTGTGCATGGAGCGGAACGCGTAGCCGCCGAAGAGCGGCACCTCCGCCTCGTCCTTGCCGTAGAGCTTCTCCAGCTGCATGTGGGGGAGCTTGGTCGCCTTGATGATGCCCGCGTCGTACTTGTCGAGGCCCTCCGGGGTGAAGCACCACAGCGAGGTGTCCCAGTTTCCGGCGTAGTAGCGCATCGCCGGCAGGAAGGAGACCTTCTGGGGGAAGAGGTTCCCGATCACGACGGTGAGCACGACCGCCGCCAGGAGGACGACGACGGGCAGCGGGTGGACCAGGTCGGTGATGCCGAGATCGGCCCTCTGCACGAAGAGCGTGCCGATCCCGAAGATCATGAAGACGTTCCACTCCAGCGGCACACCCATCGGCACACTGCCCAGGATGTTGAGGTGGAACAGGATCATCACCGTCGCGGCGATCGTCGTCAGAAGCCCGCCGTGCGACACGATCAGCAGCAGCGGCACGAGGAACTCGACGACCGTGCCTCCGTGGGCCAGGCCCGCAGAGATGCGCGAGGGGCGCAGGTCGTCGGGGAAGTCGGCGTGGAACTTGCGCTTGATCCGCTTGGACCTGATCAAGGGGTTGTTGCTCATCATCACGGCCACGACGAACGGGAAGTGGCGGTTGAGCTTGGAGGTGGCGGCGCCCCACCAGATCACCACCATGATCAGCTTCGCGGCCACCACCATGTCCACTGAGGTGAGCAGGAACGTGACGGCGAGCGTCGCGTAGACCTCAGACCGGGCGGCCAGGAAGATCGTCTTGTCGCGAAGGCCCACCAGCACCAGCAGGACGAGCATCGGAAGCACGTGCTGGACATCGAGGACACCCACGGTCGTGCCCAGCGCGCGCGCGTCCCGGTCGCCGGGCGCGACCAGTGCCCACACTGCGGCGGCGAGCAGTCCGGCGTACAGGAGTACGTCGAGGAAGGTCCGGGCCGTTCCGGCAGTCCCCGGGACACGTCCGGGCCAAGGCGCCAGCCGGATGGTGCCGGGGCGCAGCCAGTAGAGGAAGGAGCCCAGCGGCGGCATGAACCGCAGGTTCAGTGGTCCGAATCCGCAACCGAGACCGAGCACCTCGAACAGCAGCGTCCAGATCACGACCTTCTGGAACACGATCGGCTGCGACCACCACGACGTGACGTCGGTGAAGCCGTCGATCCCCGGCGTCGTCAGCGCGAAGGCCATGGCGCCGAGGACGTAGAGCCCGATCTTGACGGCGTACGCGATGAAGACGACGTCGGGCGTGCCGAAACCCACCTCGGCGAGGTGGCGGTTCAGCGGACGCATCCGCTCGTTCCGGCTGCCCTTGCGCCACTCGGCGAGGTCGAGGTCCGGGAGGTTGGGCTGGAGGAATCCCATCGGCTGGTCCTTGCCTGGTGCGAAGACCGCACGCGTGTGCGGTGAGGGTGACGCTAGGCGTGGCGGAGGTCACACGGCTAGCGTTCCGGGGCACCAACTTCGACCGACGTGTTGGTCTCGCAGCACAACACCTGCGGGCGCAGGGCACCCTCCCACGCTCGTCTAGTGCTCCAGCACTGGGTTCCGGAGCACCTTCGACCCAAGCCAGCGACAGGCGAGCAGCGCCACCTCGACGTCGAGCCGGCGCTCCTTCAGGCTGCGTCCGCGGGCTTCCTCGGCCTTGCGGACGCGGTACTGGACGGTGTTCTTGTGCAGCATCAGCTCGGCGGCGGCCGCCGTGTAGCTGCCCCGGGCGGACAGGAAGACCCAGAGCGTCTCGCGGAGCCGTCGATGGGGCTCGTCGTCCAGGGCCAGGTCGCCGAGCACGGCGAACACCCACTCGCGGGTGGCGGCGAGGTCGGACGAGAGCAGCGCAACCATCTCGACCTCAGAAGCCTTGGTCACCCGGGGCCGGTGCGCGGGGTCGGCTGCGACGGCGACGGCCTGGGCCCGGCGTGCCTGGTGGTGCGTGGACCGGAATCCCTCCACGCCCTCGGCCACGTCACCCAGGGCGAGGTGCACCCGACGTTCCTCGTGCATCGCCGGACCGTCCGCCTCGATCGCGGCCCGCGGTCGAGGCAGCCAGGCCCAGACCGTGCAGGCGTCCGCGGGGATGACCAGGGGTTCCCGGCGACAGCCCGCCTCGTCGGCAAGCCGCGACGCCGCCCGTTCCAGACGGGCCAGGGAGTCGGGCCCGGCGGCCGGCTCGGACCAGAGCACCACCCCGAGATGAGGCTGACCGAACGCGTACGACAACGCTCGCTCGGCCTCGACGGCGTCGATGTCCTGCCCCGCGAGGACGGCGGTCACCTGGGCCGAGCGGGCCACGGCGCGGGTTCGCAGCCAACGCTGCCGTTCCTCGTCATGGGCCCGGACCATCTGCTCGGACACGCTGTCGACGTAGGCGAACGAGGCGGCGGAGAGCTGGATGCTGGCCTCGACGATGACGGCCGGATCCTGGGTCACCGCCGCGAAGCCCTCCATCATGCGTTTCTGCGACTCGGCCTGCCCGAGCCGGTAGGCCCGCAGCAACGCGCTCACCGGGATCCCCCGCTGGGCCAGGCGACGCGCGTACTCGAGCGCAGCGACCGGCGCCTCCGCATCGGGGCGGCGTTGGCCGAGGGCGAAACGTTGCAGGGCGCTGCGGAGATTCTCCGAGACACTCGCCGCCAGCAGGTCGACCATGGCCCGGTCGTCGCCGAGCTCGGGGATCTCGTGCACCATCTGCGCGACCAGCTGCTCGCTGAGACCGGCAGCATCCTTCATCAGCGCAGCCGCGGTGGTCGACACGAGGTCGTCGGCGCTGCTCACGTCGGCGACCCTACTCAGCGCCCCGGGTGACGCTCAGCCCTTGACCGCCCCGTCGAGGCCGCCTCGGAGGAAGAAGCGCTGGAAGACCACGAAGAACGCGATCGGGATGGCGGTGGAGATGAGGAGCGCCGCGAGGAAGACGTCGAGCTCGGTCACCTTGGCGAGGTTCGGGAGGCGCACCGACAGTGGCTGCTTCGCCGGGTCGGGCAGCACGACCAGCGGCCAGATGAAGTCCTTCCAGGCAGCGAGGACCGCGAACACCGACACCACGCCGAGCACCGGTCGCGACATCGGCAGCACGACGTAGAAGAACAGGCGGAAGTCGCCCGCCCCGTCCACCCGGGCCGCCTCGATCACCTCGCGCGGGAGGTTGTCGAAGAACCGCTTCACGAGGGCGACGTTGAAGGCGCTGGCCCCCGCCGGCAGGAAGGCACCCCAGTAGGTGTTGATCAGCGAGGCATGCGTGACGGGAAGGTCGAGGATCGTGAGGTAGAGCGGGACCAGCAGGACCACGACCGGAACGAACATCGTCATCATCACGGCGCCGTAGATCACCCGGCCGAACGCCGGGCGCAGGATCGCGAGCGCGTATCCACCCGTCACGGCCACCAGCATCTGGATCGCCCACGAGCCCAGGGCGATGATCATCGTGTTCTTGAAGTACAGGCTCAGGTGAAGGTCGACCCAGGCGGTCTTGAGGTTCGCGAGGTCCAGGCCGTGCGGCCACAGGGCCATCGGCTGGCGCAGCGTGTCCTGCGTGGGCGTGATCGCGGATTTTGCGAGCCACAGGATCGGCCCGAGCGCGGCCACGACCAGGAAGAGGAGGAGCCCGACGTGGACCGCCCGGCGCAGCAGCCCGACCAGGGGCTGGCGACGGTCGAACTCCGAGGTGATCCCGCGGGTGTCACTGTCGGCGGCCAGGGAGCGCGTACGTCGACGGGGGAGCGCACGCAGGTCCGTGAAGGCGCTCATGCTGACCACGACCTGGTGACCCGGAAGTAGACCGCCGAGAGCGCGGCCAGGGCGAGCGCGAGCATCAGGCTGAGCGCGGTTGCCTTGCCGTAGTCGCCGCCGGTGGTGTTCGCGAACGCGTAGTTGTAGACGAGCAGCAGCACGGTCAGCGTCGCGTTGTCGGGGCCACCGTCGGTGAAGAGGTAGGGCTCGAGGAACACCTGCGCGGTGCCGATGATCTGCAGGATCAGGGTGATCAGCATGATGCTGCGCAGGTGCGGCATGGTCACGTGCCAGACCTTGCCGAGGATCCCGGCGCCGTCGACCTCAGCGGCGTCGTACAGCTCGGGGGGCACGGAGACGAGAGCGGCGAGGTAGATGATGACCGTGCCGCCAGCGGCGGCCCAGGTCGCCTCGATCACGAGGGACGGCATCGCCCACGTGGACGACTCCAGCCACGGCACCGGCCCCAGCCCGATCCACCCGAGGATCGTGTTGAAGACGCCGGTGTCACTGGCGTCGTAGAAGAAGCGCCACAAGAGCACCGCGACGGCGGGCGGGATCACGACGGGAAGGTAGGCGAGCAGCGCATAGAGCCCGCGGGCCCGGCGTACGTCGCTCATGATGACCGCCATCAGCAGCGGCACCGGGTAGCCGAACACCAGTGCGAGCAGGGCGAACCAGGCGGTGTTCTGGACCGCGGTCCCGATCAGGGGGTCGTTCAGCACCGCGCGGAAGTTGTCGAGGCCGACGAACTCGGCCGGCGTGACCAGGTTGGTCACCTGGACGCTCATGATCATCGAGCGGACGATCGGCCACCACGAGAACAGGCCGAAGACGAAGAGCATGGGGAGCAGGAACACGACCGTGCCGGTGCCGCCGCGCATCCGGGTCAGCAGCGACGGCCGCGCTGTTGCTGGGATCTTCATCGTTTCCTTCCCGCGAGGGTCCGGACGGGGTGCCTCGGATGGTACGAGCCGACCGGTGCGGGCGAGGAGTCCCGCACCGGCCGGCTCGAGCCGGTCAGGACGCGTCGAGCAGCTGCTGCGCCTGGGAGTCCGCGTCGCTCAGGAGCGACGCGATGTCGGCGTTCTCGTCGGTCAGCACCTTCTGGACCACCGAGTCGAGCAGCCCGTAGACCTCCTGCGTGTGCGAGGCCGGCTCCGGGATGAGCTGCTGGGAGAAGATCCTGTCCACGAAGGAGGACATCTGGTCCAGCGGCACGTTGACGTACGGCGCGATCCACTGCTGCGTCTTCTGGTACGTCGCCTCGTCGAAGACCGGCAGCGTGGGCGTGCCCACCGGCTGGTCGGCGGCGACGAGGGTCTTCGCGTCGAGGACGGCGGCGTCCTCGTTGTAGAGCTTCTGCACCCGGTAGAAGTCTGCCCACTGGACCGCGGCAGCCTGCTCCTCCGGCGTGGCCTTGGCGCTGACCGCGTTGACCGAGCCGCCACCCAGGATGCCGGCCTCCGCGTTGTCTGCCAGCGGGAGTGCGGCGAGACCGTACTGTGCGGGGTCGATCTGGTTCGTGGTCGTCAGCGCGTTGTAGACGTCCGAGCCGGACATGTACATGCCGATCTTGCCGGCCGCGAACGCCTCATTGATGGGGGTCCACTCGTAGCCGGTGTTCTTGCCCATCGAGTCGTCGGTCCAGCGCATGTCGTGCAGCATCTGCAGGCCCTGCGCCGTGCCGGGGTTGTCGATGGTCGCCTCGGTGCCGTCCACGGACTCCATGCGGCCACCGAGGGCGTAGGTCAGCGTCGTCAGCATCCAGCCGCCGGTGTTGTTGACGGACATCTGGACGTAGCCGGCCTGGCCGGTCTGGTCCGCGATCTGCTTGGCGTCGGCCCGGACCTCATCCCACGTGGTCGGCGGGCTGTCAGGATCCAGACCGGCCTGCTCGAACAGGTCGCGGTTGTAGTGCAGGCCCACGCCGTACACGTCGCTGGGCAGGCCGTAGATCTTGCCGTCGGTGCCCTTGACCGCGTCGAGCACGCTCGGGTTGAAGTCGGCGGCGTACGGCAGCGCGTTGACGAGGTCGGTGACGTCCGCGATCTGCTGCCGTTCGGCGAGGCCCTTGGTGTCGGTGAACGGCACGCGGAACGTCGTCGGGAGCGTGTTGCCGGCCAGCTGGGTGGCGAACGTCTCGGCCGTCCACTGCCACTCCACGGGCTTCACGATGATGTCCGGGTGGTCGTCCATGAACAGTTGGGCTTGCTTCTTGACCGTGTCGATCGTGGCCTGCTCGTCACCGGGGCGCCAGCCCTCGACGGTGATGGTCACCTTGCCGTCTGCGCTCTTGTCGTCCGAGCTCGAGCAGGCGGCCAGGGTGGACAGCGACGCGAGAGATGCGACGGTCGCGAGGGCGGCGAGGCCGCGTACTCGGTGGATCCTCATGGTTTCTCCCTGATTCTGGGTTGCTGCAGTGGTGCTGGACTGGGACTAGGGCTGCGGACCTGCTCAGCTGTGCTTGAGCCAGGCGCTGGCGTCGGAGGGCAGGCGGCCTCCTTCCAGTGGAACAGTGGTGAGCCAGATCCGGTCGTAAGTCGGAAGCTCGACCGGCCCTTCCGAGAAGTTGGTGACCGAGACGAAGCCGTCACCCCGGTCGAACGCGAGCACCCCCGGGCCGAGGTCCCGCCAGGCCAGCGAGCCGGCCCCGAGGTCGGTCAGGTCGCGACGCAGCCGGAGCGCGTCCCGGTAGAGGGACAGCATCGACGTCGCATCCATGGCCTGGGCCTGGGCAGTGAACCCGGCCCAGTCCGCGGGCTGGGGGAGCCAGGTCTCGACCGGACGTCCATCCGGGCTGAAGCCGTACGGCGGTCGGCTCCCGGACCACGGAAGCGGGATCCGGCAGCCGTCACGCCCGGGGTCGACACCGCCAGAGCGGGCATGCATCGGGTCGTCGAGCACGTCCAGGGGCAGGTCCTCGACCTCGGGCAGGCCGAGCTCCTCGCCCTGGTAGAGGTAGTAGGCGCCGGGCAGCGCCATCGCGAGCAGCGCCGCGGCTCTCGCCCGGCGGGTGCCCAGGGCGAGGTCCGTCGGCGTGCCGAACCGCTTCGCGTCGAAGGCAAACGAGGTGTCGGCCCGGCCGTACCTCGTGACCGGCCGGGTCACGTCGTGGTTCGACAGCACCCAGGTCGCCGGCGCCCCGACCTGGGCGTGCACCGACAGGGTCTGCTCGATCGACGCGCGCAGAGCGGTCGCGTCCCACGGTGCGGCCATGAAGTCGAAGTTGAACGCCGAGTGCAGCACGTCCGGGCGCAGGTAGCGGGCGAACCGCTCGGCGTCGGGAAGCCAGATCTCGCCGATCAGCACGCGCTCGGGGCCGTAGGACTCCGCAATCACCCGCCAGCTGCGGTAGATGCCCTGCAGCTCGTCGCGGTCGACGTAGGGGTGCTTGCCGGGGTGGTGCTCGTCGGCGACCTCGGGGAGGTCCGCGTCCTTCGCGACCAGGGCGGCGGAGTCGATCCGGATGCCGCAGACACCCCGGTCGAACCAGAAGCGCAGGATCTCCTCGTGTTCGCGCAGCACGTCGGCGTGACCCCAGTTGAGGTCCGGCTGGCCGGGGGCGAAGAGGTGGAGGTACCACTGCTCGGGCACGCCGTCGGTGCCGATCACGCGGGACCAGGCCTGGCCGCCGAACTCCGACTCCCACCGGTTGGGCGGTAGCTCACCGTGCTCTCCGCGCCCCTCGCGGAACCAGAAGCGCTCCCGCTCGGGCGAGTCCGGCCCGGCGGCGAGCGCGGCGCGGAACCACGCGTGCTGGTCGGAGACGTGGTTGGGGACGACGTCAATGATCGTGCGGATGCCCAGCTCGAGCGCCTCGCTGATCAGCCGCTCGGCCTCCGCCAGGTCGCCGAAGAGGGGGTCGATCGCCCGGTAGTCGGCGACGTCGTAGCCGCCGTCTGCCATCGGGGAGGGGTACCACGGGGTGAACCAGATCGCGTCGATGCCCAGGTCGTGGAGGTAGGGGAGCCGGGTTCGCACCCCGGCCAGGTCGCCGGTGCCGTCGCCGTTCTGGTCGGCGAAGCTGCGCGGGTAGACCTGGTAGATCGCGGCGCCTCGCCACCAGTCCGCGCCCGCGACAGCCCGGGTGGCGGAGCTGTCGCTGCGCAGCTCGGTGGTGCTCACGCGATCGCCTCCGCCTCGGTGCCGGTGTCGGCGCCCATCGGTGTGAAGGGCGTCACAGGTGTTGTTGCCGGAACGCTAGGAGTCGTTGCAGATTGATGCAAGAACTGAACAGGACGTAATTAACTTTCAATCCTTGCAAGGTCGGGCCGCGTGCTTGCGGGGCGAGTCGACTTGCGAACGACCAGCTCGGGCTCGAAGAGCAGCTCGTCGTCGGCGGGCTCGTCTCCGCGGATCTGGTCCAGGAGCGCGGCCACCGCGGCCCGGCCCATCGCCTCGATCGGTTGGCGCACCGTGGTCAGTGGTGGCTCGACGGACGACATGAACGCCGAGTCGTCGAACCCGATCACGGAGATGTCGTGGGGGACCCGCAGCCCGGCCCGGCGGGTGGCTCGGATGACGCCGAGGGCCAAGGGGTCGCTGGCGCACACCAGGGCGGTGGCTCCGCGCCTGATCAGGGTGGCGGCGGACGCCTGACCGCTCTGCAGGGAGAACTGGCAGTGCGCGATCAGGCCCGGATCGAGCGGCGTCCCGGCGGCGGTGAGAACCGCACGAGCGGCCGCCAGCTTGCGCATGGACGGGACGTGGTCCCGGGGGCCGAGCACGAGGCCGATCCGTTCGTGACCGAGTGACACGAGGTGTTCCAGCGCCTGCTCGACGGCGCTCGCGTCGTCGCAGACCACCCGTGGGAACGGCAGATCGTCGATGCCGGCATTGATCAGTACGACCGGGAGCTTGCGGCGCGCCAGTCGCTCGTAGTGCGTGTGGTCGGCCTCGACCTGGCTGTAGCTGCCGCCGGCGAACATGATCCCGGCGACCTGCTGCTGCTCGAGCAACATGTCGACGTAGTCGGCCTCCGGTGCGCCGCCCGTGGTCTGGGTGCAGAGCACCGGCGTCAGGCCGTGCTGGGCGAGCTGGGCGCCGACCACCTCGGCCAGCGCCGGGAAGATCGGGTTCTGCAGCTCGGGCAGCACGAGGCCGACGAGTCGGGCTCGTTCGCCACGGAGCTTCGTGGGCCGCTCGTACCCGAGAACGTCGAGCGCCGTGAGCACCGTGGAGCGGGTTGCGGAGGACACGCCGGGCTTGCTGTTGAGCACGCGGCTGACGGTGGCCTCGCTGACCCCGGCTCGGGCGGCCACCTCGGCGAGTCGACGGGTCATGGCCTCAGGATAGACACAATCTTGGATGAATGACTGCAAGAAACTTGCAGATCAGCGCAATAACTGCGTAAGCGTTCCCCGATGCGGTCGGTCCGGTTTGCAACCTTCGGGTCACGTTCCGCATCTTTGAAGGCAGACCCACCGACCAACAGGGAGCAGTCGATGAACTTCAGGACCCACATCACCCGCATCACGGCCGTGACCGCGCTCGCCGCGCTGGCGCTCGGCGTCGCCGCCCCGGCGATGGCCGAGAGGATCGGGGTCTCCGATCCCGCGGACGTCGGCGGCGCCTCGCTGTCCGACATCCGTCGGGTCACCGTCAACCACGGCCTCGAGCAGATCTTCGTGAAGGTGGCGTTCACCGAGCTGAAGCCGAAGTCCGAGGCGGGCCCCTCCAGCCTGGCGATCTTCCTCGACACCAACGCGAACAAGAAGGGCCCGGAGTTCCTGCTGGGCACGGGGCTCCAGAGGGGCACCGACTACCAGCTGACGAGGGTCCGGGACTGGAAGACCGTCGGACAGCCGTTGACCTGCGACCACAGCCTCCGGCTCGACTTCGTGGCAAATGTCGCCAAGCTGCACGCGGCGCGCTCCTGCATCGGCACTCCCGACGAGATCCGCGTCGGGGTCAAGATGACCGACCTGTACGACGGGTCGCACCCGGTCCACGACTGGCTGGGCAAGCCCAGGTCGTTCACGCCGTGGGTCGTCAGCAGCTGATCGTCAGCCGGCGGCCACCAGCACGACAGCCAGGGCACACAGCCCGAGGCCCAGCGCCTGGGCGCGGTGCACGTGCTCGCGGAGCAGGGTGGCCGCCAGCACGACGGTGACCGCGGGGTAGAGCGACGTGAGGACCGCGGTCACGGTCAGGTAGCCCGTCTGGGTGGCGACCAGGAACGCCCCGGTGGCCAGAGCGCCGAGGCATCCGCTGACCATCCCGACGAGAGCTCGAGGCTCGCGCGGCACCCACGGCGCCCGCAGGGCGGTCGCCACGACCACGATCGTGATCCCGCCCACGACCTGGTTGAGGGCAAGAGGGAGCAGCCCGGCCTCCTCGGGGATCTGACCGAGGGCCGCGAAAAGCGTCCCGAAACCGAGTCCCGCAAGGATCCCGTCCGTGAAGCCGGCCCCGAGTCCCCGGCCCTCCGCGTGCGGCTCGTGCGCCACCATCCAGATCGCCGGCACCGCGACGAGGATCCCGATCCACACGAGCAGCGCCGGCCGCTCGCCGGTGCCGACCCCGACGACGACGGGCACCAGCACGGCGCCCACGCCGGAGACCGGCGCGACGACTCCCATCCGACCGGACGCCAGGCCGCGGTACAGGAAAGCGGTGCCGAACCCGTTGCCGAGCCCCGCGACCAGCGTCCACAGCAGATCCGCCTGCGTCGGGGAGCCGTCGGCGAACATCGCGATCGCGAAGACCACGACCGCTCCACCGAGCTGCGCCATCAAGGCGATCACCCACGGGCTCACCCGCTGGGAGAACACCCCGCCGACGAAGTCGGAGAGGCCGTACGCCGCGGCCGCCACCAGCGCGAGCAGGATCGCCATCGCAGGCCTAGGCGGCCACGACGCCGACGACCCAGGTCGCGGTCGCGAGCAGGGCCGCGGCGAGCTCGATCAGGATGCTCAGGCCCACCGCGCCCAGGGCCGCCTTCGTCGACGGCCACGCCGCACGCGCACCGACTCGGTGCCGCTCGGCGAGGTAGACGCCGACCATGAAGCCCAGGAACACCCCCACGACCGGCACCACGAAGAAGCCGACGATGCCGGCCGCGGCTCCGAGCCACTGGGTCGACGAGGGGATGCCCGCATCTGTGAGCCGACGGTTCGGCACGGCGTACTTCACGACGGTGCCGACGACCAGGAAGGCGCTGGCGACGACGAACACGGCCCAGGCCACCCCACCACCGGCCTGCACCGCCCACCACAGGATCGCCGCGAGGACGAGCATCGATCCGGGAAGGACGGGCACCAGGATGCCGGCGAGCCCGACCGCGATCGCGAGAGCAACGACGACTTCGGTGAGGCTCACGGCGTCACCCTTTCACAGCACCCGGCGCGGTCCTGACCAGAAATGACGACGGCCCCGGACGTGAGTCCGGGGCCGTCCTGAGCTTGGGTAGGTGGTCGTCAGGCGTCTTCGCTGGCAGCGGAGGCGGGGGTGTCGCCGAGCTTGTGCGTCTCGTCGACGACCTTGACGGCGATTTCCTTCAGCTTGTCCCCGTGCTCGCGCGCGTGGTGCGCGCAGAAGAGGAGTTCGCCACCGGACTGGAGCTCCACGCGAAGGTAGGCCTGGGCTCCGCAACGGTCACAGCGGTCCGCAGCAGTCAACGGAGCACTGGTGGCAACGGCAGTGGTCACTTCGGCCTCAATTCTCATCATCGGTGTCTCTGTCACAACGTAGCGGTGACCCACAAGATTCCCACTGCTGCGTGTCACGGGACACGTCATCCAATCACGCTGAATCTTTCCCCGTTCGGCGGATTCCAAGCCCTGAACCGCTTTGTCCTTGGCTGCCAGGTTCCGTTGCGGATGAGACGCCTTGCCTTTCAGAGTGTGACGCGAGACCAGGCCCCCACGTTGCAGATCGGCGGATCCGAGCGCCGATCGTGTCCACATCGTGACGTCACCCGACACCTGCACGGTAGTCCGACGTCGGGCAGGCGTGCCTTCATCGTCGTACGGCGTGTCGCGAGTAGATTCGTAGTGACACACCCACCGGCTTGCCCTCGATCAACCCTGCAGGAGCCCCCCGATCGACAACACGTACAACGCGGCACACCTTCTGGTCCTCGAGGGACTGGAGGCGGTCCGCAAGCGCCCGGGCATGTACATCGGGTCGACGGACACCCGCGGGCTCATGCACTGCCTGTGGGAGATCATCGACAACGGCGTGGACGAGGCGCTGGCCGACGCCGCCAAGCGGATCGAGGTCACGCTCCATCCCGACGACTCTGCCGAGGTCCATGACGACGGCCGCGGGATCCCCGTGGACAAGGAGCCCAAGACCGGCCTGCCCGGTGTCGAGGTGATCTTCACCAAGCTGCACGCCGGCGGGAAGTTCGGCGGTGGCTCGTACGTCGCGACCGGCGGTCTCCACGGCGTGGGCGCCTCGGTCGTGAACGCGCTCTCGGTGCGGCTCGACGTGGACGTCGACCGCAGCCCGGCGCGACAGGGCATGTCGTTCCAGCGCGGGTTCCCGGGCGTCTTCGACGGTGCCGGCAAGGGTGCCTCGTTCACGGCGAAGTCCGGGCTGACCCGCAAGGGGGCCCGGGTGACCAAGGGCGGGTCCGGCACCCTGATCCGGTTCTGGCCGGACCGCCAGATCTTCACCAAGGACGCGACGTTCGTCTACGACGAGCTCGTCACCCGGGCGCGACAGACGTCGTTCATCGTGCCGGGGCTCGAGCTCGTGATCCGTGACCTGCGCGGCCCCGACCCGGTTGAGGAGAAGTTCCGCCACGACGGCGGCATCGCCGAGTTCACGGAGTTCCTCGCCCCCGACGAGCCGGTGACCGATGTGCTGCGGCTGCAAGGCATGGACACGTTCAAGGAGACCGTGCCGCTGCTCGACGACAAGGGGCACATGACCCCCCAGGAGGTCGAGCGCGAGCTGCACGTCGACATCGCGATCCGCTGGGGCACTGGCTACGACACCGAGCTCCGATCGTTCGTCAACGTCATCGCGACGCCCAAGGGTGGCAGTCACCTCAGCGGCTTCGAGCAGGCGCTGACCCGCACGTTCAACGACGTGATGCGAGCCAGCAAGGTCCTGAAGGTGAACGACGACGACGTGGTCAAGGACGACGTCCTCGAGGGCCTCACCGGGGTCGTGACCGTGCGGCTGGCCGAGCCGCAGTTCGAGGGCCAGACCAAGGAGATCCTCGGCACCCCGGCCGCCCGGGCCGTCGTGCGCAAGGTCGCGTCGGCGGAGCTGAAGAAGTTCCTGACCTCGACGAAGCGGGTCGAGAAGGCCCAGGCCAAGCTGGTCATGGAGAAGGTCGCGGGCGCCGCCAAGACCCGTATCGCCGCGCGTCAGCACAAGGAGACCCAGCGTCGGAAGAACGCGCTGGAGTCCTCGGCCCTGCCCTCGAAGCTCGCCGACTGTCGGGCGACCGACAACGAGCGCACCGAGCTGTTCATCGTCGAGGGGGACTCGGCGCTCGGCACCGCCAAGCTCGCCCGCAACTCCGAGTTCCAGGCCCTGCTGCCCATCCGCGGCAAGATCCTCAACGTCCAGAAGGCGTCCGTCGGTGACATGCTGAAGAACACCGAGTGCGCCTCGATCATCCAGGTCGTGGGCGCGGGGTCGGGTCGCACGTTCGACATCGACGCCACCCGTTACGGCCGGATCATCTTCATGGCCGACGCCGACTCCGACGGCGCCCACATCCGCTGCCTGCTCGCCACGCTGTTCTTCAAGTACATGCCGGACCTGATCACCCAGGGACGCGTCTTCTCGGCCGTCCCTCCGCTGCACCGGATCGAGATCTCGCAGCCGAAGAAGGGGCAGGAGCGCTACGTCTACACCTACTCCGACGACGAGCTGCAGCGGAAGCTGGCGGAGCTGAAGAAGCGCAACGTCAAGTGGAAGGACCCGGTGCAGCGCTACAAGGGCCTGGGCGAGATGGATGCCGACCAGCTGGCCGAGACCACCATGGACCCCAGGCACCGCACCCTGCGCCGGATCACCGTCGACGACGCCGACGCGGCCTCCCGGGTCTTCGAGCTGCTGATGGGCTCCGACGTCGCCCCGCGCAAGGAGTTCATCGTGCAGGGCGCCTACGAGGTGGATGTCGAGGCACTCGACGCCTGAGCTCGTGGAGCCCTGCACGATGCAGTCGGACGGGGTGATCAGGTTGCAGGAGCGAACTCGCAGCTGACGTCAGGGTTGTAGTCGGCGAAGAGCCCGTTCGGGTTGTGGCGCCACGCCCACACGTGCAGCTCGTAGAAGGGCGGAAGGCCGTAACGGTTGCCCGCCTTCACGAGCTCGAAGGTCTGGCCCAGACGCTTTGGCCGCCCGGTCGGGTGCTCGGCGCGCCAGGCGGACCGGAACACGACGTACTCCACCGCGATCAGCTCCATGTCGCCGTCTGCCTGCGGCTCGTAGATCAGCGCCTCCGGCTTGAGCAGGTGGATCCTGGAGTCGCCGACGAACATGCTGTTGACGTAGTGGATCCCCATCGCGCCGGCGGCCGGGTCGTCGCTCGCGATGCAGGCGATACCGTCTGCGTCCTGGAGCTCGCCGTAGCCGTCCTCGACGGCCTGGTCGAGGTCGAAGTAGGGGGCCGTCGCGATGCGCAGCTGATCCAGTCTCGACGTTTCGTGGGCGCCCGCGAGCTGCGCGGTCCCGGTCGCGACCAGGAGTCCTGCGACGAGGCCGGTCAGACCCCGCCGCGCCAGCAGCCTCACGACCCCTCCTGGACCAGGTGGACCTCGTCGGCGACGAGCCCGTGCGCCTCGCGGTGGACGGTGTTCGCGGCCTCGGGGGACGGGGCCTCGACGAGGCAGAAGACCTTGGCCTCGGTCTCGTCGACCCAGTAGCGCAGGTACTTCACATCGTGCTCGTCCTGCGTCTGCAGGTCGGCCTGGTGAGCCTTCGCGACGTCGTCCATGGTGACGCCGGGCTCGAGGTGGTGAATGTCCATGTAGAGCGGCATGGGAGTGCTCCTTCGTTCGTCGGATCGGATGCGACGAACGTATTTCCGCCGTGCTGTCGGCGGATCGGGAGCGCTTCCCTAGGTTGTGGGCACCCGTTCCCCATGTTCGACCAGGCCGAGCCGCGCGGCCTCGAGCCCGGCCGCGCGGCGGTTGGTCACCCCCAGCTTGCCGAGCACGGCCGACACGTGATGGTCCACCGTCTTGGCCGAGATGAAAAGGCGGTCCGCCACCTCGAGGTTGGTGAGTCCGTCGGCGACCAGCTCCAGGACCTCCTGCTCGCGACGGGTCAGACCGCAGGGATGCGACCGGGTCGTCGCCCGGACACCCGC
>JAOPXM010000049.1 GCA_025965125.1 Nocardioides sp. | reverse complement strand
GAGTCCAACCGCAGCCCCGCCCCCGGAACTCCACAGATCCAGCAACTCGGCGTAATTCTCGAACCGCGCGAGCCACGGCAGGCCGTGGTCGCGGATGGCCGCAGCAACGTCTGCCTCGGCGTCGGGGTGGTCGAGTCGCCACCACACGTCGGCCTGCTCAGGCAGGAGTTCGCCGATCCGCTTACGCAACTGACAGTGGTAATCGCTGTACCAGTCACGCTCCGTGAGACCGCCGCGGTGGATCGCGGGCACGAAGACGCCCAGGTTCACGGTGAAGCGGCCGTAGAGGTTCGAACGCAACCCCGGGATCTCGACCGTGCCGGGCGGGTCGGACGCACCCATCTGAAAGCTGAGCATCTGAACGAACCCGTCGTCTCCGACGCGGCGATTGAAGGCGTGGCGGCGCTTGCGAAAGCCCTCGGCCTTCATCGAGGGGGCAATTGAGGCGACGATCACGGCCATGGCGTCCGCCGGCCGCTCTCTGCCGCTCTCGTTGGGTCGCGCCGTCCCGCCGACGGCATCTGCGGGCGCCAGGTGAGGGTCTCTGCGTTGCCTCCGGCCGAACCTCACGAAACGAGCCTCCCAGACATCCCGCTCATTCGCGCGCATCAGTCCCAGGCAGGTGGCAGCACTTCGAGCAGCGTCTCGATCTGCGCCGCAAGCGCCTCCCCCTCTCCACCCCTGAGCCGCTCCAGCATGCCGCGAGCCTGATCCAGCGCGTTGGCCGCATCGCCGCCGCGTATCTCATCCCCGCTCCGCCTCCAGTCGTCCAACTGGGGCCCAACGGCGAGGCATCGAGCGAGGATTACGACGGACTCCGCGGCGTTCGCCAACGCGTTGGTCGTGTCAACCCAAAGTGCCTCATCCATTCGGCCGCCCCTCACCTCGATCAGGATTCTTGCCACGCATCTGCCACGCATGAGGGGTCATCAGGCCCCTGACCTGCGCAAACCCGCCAGATCAGTAGTACCAGGGGAACGGCGACCAGTCGGGTTCGCGCTTCTCGAGGAACTGGTCGCGACCCTCGACCGCCTCGTCAGTCATGTACGCGAGGCGGGTCGTCTCTCCGGCGAACAGCTGCTGGCCGACCAGCCCGTCGTCGATCAGGTTGAAGGAGTACTTCAGCATCCGCTGGGCCGTCGGCGACTTGCCGTTGATCTTGCGCCCCCACTCGAGCGCGGTCGCCTCGAGCTCGGCATGCGGCACGACGCGGTTGACCATGCCCATCCGGTAGGCATCGTCGGCGGTGTACTCCTCGCCGAGGAAGAAGATCTCGCGGGCGAACTTCTGGCCCACCTGGCGAGCGAGGTACGCCGAACCGAAGCCGCCGTCGAACGACCCCACGTCGGCGTCGGTCTGCTTGAAGCGCGCATGCTCGGCACTGGCCAGCGTCAGGTCGCTCACCACGTGCAGGCTGTGTCCTCCGCCGGCCGCCCACCCGGGGACCACGCAGACCACGATCTTCGGCATGAACCGGATCAGCCGCTGGCACTCCAGGATGTGCAACCTGCCGAGACGTGCCTTGTCGACCGTGATGGCTGCGTCGCCCGCCTCGACCCCAGCGGACTCTTCGTACTGGTAGCCCGCGCGCCCCCGGATCCGCTGGTCGCCGCCGGCGCAGAACGCCCACTTGCCGCTCTTCTCGCTCGGCCCGTTGCCGGTCAGCAGGACGCAGCCGACATCGCTGGAGCTGCGGGCATGCTCGAGGACCCGCAGCAGCTCGTCGACCGTGTGCGGGCGGAACGCGTTCAGCACGTCCGGCCGGTCGAAGGCGACCCGGACCGTGCCGTGCGCCCGGGCCCGGTGGTAGGTGAGATCCGTCAGGTCCTCGAAGCCCGGGACGACGCCCCAGGCGTCGGCGTCGAAGATCTCGGACACTCCGTCCAGCGCAGTCATGCGCGCAGGCTATCCGGCGCTGGAATCCCATCGGCCCCCGTGGTGTTGTGGGAGACATGGCATTGAGTGGAGAGTACGAACCCAGTCCCGCCCAGTGGGTCCGCGACCAGGTCGAGGCCTATGAGGCTTCGGGGGGCAAGGAGGCCAACATCCTCCGCGGCAAGCCCGAGTGGCCGATCGTCGTGATCACCTCGAAGGGCGCCAAGTCCGGCAAGCTGCGCAAGAACCCCGTCATGCGCGTGGAGCATGACGGCGTGTACGCCGCGGTGGCGTCCAAGGGCGGCTCGCCGGAGCAGCCGACCTGGTACTACAACTTCGTGGCCCACCCCGAGGTCGAGCTCCAGGACGGTCCGGAGCCCCACACCTACAAGGTCCGGATCGCCGAGGGCGACGAGCGGGCCGAGTGGTGGGAGCGCGCGGTGCAGCAGTACGCGCCGTACGCGGAGTACCAGGAGAAGACGGACCGCGAGATCCCGGTCTTCCTGCTCGAGCGCGCCTGACCGTTCCCTTCGTGGCGATTCCTCGTTGGAGGGACGACATCGACGAAGGGATCCCATGCGCCGCCGACTGACCGTCTCGATGGTGGCCTCGGCCGTCCTGCTCTCGGGAGCACTGACGACCGCGACCGCGTCCGACCCGGCGCCGGGCACCCCGGCGTACGTCGTCCGCGACACCCGAAACGTGCTGGACGGCTACGGCCGGATCACCGGCAGCGGCGGGCAGCTGCAGAACCCGGCGTACCTCCCCGCGCTGGTTCAGGCGTCCACGAAGAAGACCGCCGCCCAGCTGCTCCTGCAGGCGGCCAACCCGACCCGGCTCGCGATCACCGCCGGCAACGTTTTCCCCGGCTGGAACGTCGGCAACCCGCTGCGCGCCGGCTGGGAGCACACGCGCGGTCGCATCCGGCGGGTGGCGTTCACCAACCGGTACGGAGCGCTCCTCCGCGGGACCGTCTACCGGCCGAGGCCGGGCGCGAAGGATCCCTACACCGGTCGTCGGCTGCGCGCTCCCTTTCCGGGCGTGGTGCTCACCGAGGGATCGGTGCAGGGCGCCGAGGGCATGTACGAATGGCTGGCCCAGGACCTCGCCGAACGCGGGTACGTCGTGCTGACCTACGACGTGCAGGGTCAGGGCACCAGCGAGACGCTCCCGCACGAGACCAACAACGCGCTCCCGTTCTGCAACCCGTTCGCCGCGCCGCGTGACATCGAGCAGTTCGGCTGCCCCGGGGTGCCGTCCCAACAGCTGTCCAACTTCACGGTCGGCACCAGGAACGCGCTGAGCTTCTTCACGTCGACACCTGGGCGCCACTACCCGAACCACGGCGCTGCCGGCGCCAAGGTGACGGCGTACAACCCGTACTGGCGGATCTTCGACCGCTCCCCAGACCGACGGACCGTCACCCCGGGTCGCACCACGCGGATCGCGATCATCGGCCACTCGCTGGGCGCCGCAGCCGTCTCGAAGATGCAGGGGCTCGATCGGCGCGTCGAGGCCGTGGTGGCGCTGGACAAGCTGACGGGCCCCGGCTCCACGGGCCCACTGAACGGGGCCACCAACAGGCCGGTCGTGCCGGCCCTGGGGGTTCAGTCGGAGTACGGCTTCACGGTGAGCCCGTGGTTCCTCAGCTCGGGCAGCTCCCTGACGCCCGAGCCGGCGCCGGGAGGGCCGGACCCGATGCGTGAGCGGGCCACCGGTTTCGACGCCTGGCGGAAGGCGGGAGTCGACTCGATGCTGGTGGTGCCCCGGGCCTCGACGCACCTCGACTACACCGACATTCCCCTGGTGCTGCCGGCCAGCCGCTACGGGCAGGCGCTCACCAGCGTCTACGTGCAGCGCTGGCTGGACCGCTACCTCAAGCACCGGGACAACACCGCCTCGCTGCTCGGCACCCGATTCCGCTACCTCGAACCGGCCGGCCACGGCCGCTGGACGCCAGTCACTCTGCATCGGGGCAGGCAGCTGAGCTTCTACTACTGCTCGGCGTACGCCGTCCACGACGGCCGTCGACTCCGGAAGAACCTCGACGTCAACAACGTCGGCTGCTAGGGCAGGCCCTAACCACTAACCCGCGCGGGCGATGGACATCGCCAGGGCCACCAGGTGACCCAGGCGGGCGAGCTCGGACTCGAGGAACTCCGGGCCACCGCGTCGACCGATCACCACGATCTCGTGCTTGTTGAGCCGCGCACCGCAGTGCACGTTGTCGTCGTCGGTGGGCAGGTGAGCGGCGCGCCCGATCGAGCTGAACTTCAGGTCCGACGGGGCCGCCGGGGTCGCATGGACGACGCCCTTTGTGTCGTGCACGCGCGCGGCCCAGTCGGCGCGGAACGTGATCGGCAGCAGGTCGTTCAGCCGTTCCAACGCCGTGGCCGGGTTGGCGGTCATCTCCTCGACAGCGTCGAGGTCGAGGAACAGGTTGCCGCCGGCGGCGTACCGGCTGATCCAGACGACCTTCACCCCGTCGATCGCGTTGCACGCCGAGACGATCGAGTCCGGCATGGCTCCGGGCGTGGTCTCGAGCAGGACATCGTCGACGGCCGTCCCGTCGTGTCGTTTCTCGACGATCTCGATCGCCTCGATGTCACCGCCCGCCTCACCGATCGAGCTCGCGAGGCGTCCGAGTGAACCGGGGACGTCCGGCAGCTCCACGCGCAGCAGGTAGGGCATCTCAACTCCAGGTTCGGATGGTCCTCGACCTTAACCAAGCCAGATTGCGGCGCGGTTTCGACGTGTCAGCCGCTGGACTCGGCCGCGAGGCGCTGTTGCAGTCCCGTAGCGCGTTGCGCCTGGGTTGCGACCGCCGCGCGTACGGCGGCCTCCGAGCCCACCACGCGCACGTGCTCCTGCGCCCTGGTCACCGCGGTGTAGAACAGCTCGCGTGTGAGCAGGCGAGATCCCTCGTCGGGAAGCAGGACCGTGATGCGCTCGGCCTGGCTGCCCTGGCTCTTGTGGATGGTCATGGCGTGCATCGTCTCCACGGCGTCGAGCCGCCCCGGCGCGAAGTCGTGCAGGCCGCCGGAGCCGGAGATCCAGGCCCGGACGCGACCGTCATCGCGGAGGACGGCGGCCCCGGTCTCGCCGTTGTAGATCTGCAGGGCGTAGTCGTTGCGCGTGACGAGCAGCGGTCTGCCGACGTACCACTCGCTGTAGATGTCCTGGCCGATGGCCTCGCCGAGCCAGTGCTCGACCTGGCGGTTCCAGACCCGGACGCCGTACGGACCCTCGCGGTGCGCACAGAGCAGACGGTGCCGGTCGAGGGCCTCGACCGCGGACTTCGCGTCACCGGCCTCGGCGGCCCGGCGTACGGCGAGTGCCGTGGCCAGCGCATCGTCGCGCAGCAACGGGCCGGGGTCGTCGGTCTCGGCGAACTCCACCTCGCCCGAGCGCGCCCGCAGCACCTCCAGCACCCGGTCGGCGTCACCGCCGCGAAGGGCTTCGGCGAGCTCCTTGATGTGCTCGGTGGAGCGGAAGTTCTCCGACAGGGACACCACAGGCGTCGCAGGGTCGCCCTCGTAGCCGGCCACGAGGTCCGACAGGACCGCCCCGGCACCGACGGACGTCAGCTGACGCGGGTCGCCGACCAGGATGAGTTGTGCCCGCAGGCGTACGGCCTCCAGCAGCCGGGCCATCATCGTGAGCTCGACCATGGAGGACTCGTCGACGACCACGACGTCGTACTTGAGCCGGTTGCTGCGGTCGTGGCGGAACCGGGTGGAGTTGTCGGGCAGCCAGCCGAGGAGCCGGTGCAAGGTCATCGCCTCGACCCGGCCCACCCGTTCGCGGTCGGCGTCGTCAAGTGTGCGGAGCTCGGCCTCGACGGCCTCCTGGAGCCGCGCCGCGGCCTTGCCGGTCGGGGCGCTGAGCGCGATCGAGATCGGCTCACCGCGGGTTCGCGCCTGGTCGGCGAGCAGGGCGAGCAGCCGGGCGACCGTGGTGGTCTTGCCGGTGCCCGGTCCGCCGGTGAGGACGGTGGTCCACTGGCGTACGGCGCGCACCACGGCAGCACGCTGCTCCTCGCTGAGCCGGCTGCCGCTGACCCGCGCGACCGCGTCTGTGAGAGCGGCCTCGTCGACGGAGGGCGGCGGCTGGGCGCCGCGCTCGAGGAGGTCGGCGCACACCTGGCCCTCGAGGCGGTGGTAGCGGTCGAGGTAGAGGAGTCCGAACTCGAAGCGCACGGCCCCAGCCACCACCAGGGGCGAGGCCGCGACCACCTCAAGCCAGGACGAGGACTCGGGCCAGGCCAGGTCGGGCGCGATCGCGGAGATCTGCGCGAGGTCGACGCAGATGGAGCCGTGCCGGATGGCGCGGACCGCCAGGGCCACCGCAAGCAGGACCCGCTCGTCGGTCTCTCCGGCGAGGTCACCGGTGCGGCTCGCGACATGGAGGTCCGACGACTCGATCACGCCGGCCCGGTTGAAGTCGCCCAGCAGGCCGTCGGCGCCCGCGACCAGGCGCCAGTCGTGCTCGCTGACAGGCTCGAAGATCTCCGTCACGTCCGCACGACCCCGTCCAGGAGGTCGGAGAGCTCCTCCACCAGGGCGACCGGCGGACGCCACGAGAAAATGCCGCACGGCTCGCCCTCGACCAGCGGGGTGTCCGGCCCGCACATGCCGCGCAGGTAGAGGTACAGGACCCCTCCCAGGTGCGTCCCGGGGTCGTAGCCGGGTTGCCGCCAGCGCAGGAAGCGGTGCAGCACCGCCGCGTACAGCAGCGCCTGCAGGGGGTAGTCGGAGTGGCCCATGGCCGCGGCGAGCGCCTCAGGTCGGTAGTCGTGGGCGGTGAGCGGCTGGTCGTGACCACCGAGCCAGTTCGTCTTGTAGTCGACGATGACGTAGCGGGGTCCCGGGAGCCGCAGCACCACATCCACCGATCCGGTGAGGTAGCCACGCAGGCTCTGGCCACCGAGCGCCGGCTGGTCCAGTGCGTCGGCGTAGGCGCGCACCGGGTCGCCCTCGGGCAGGTGCCGGCGCAGCATCGGCGCGAGGTCGCGGAGCCGGGTGTCAGCCCCGGGAGTTGCAGGCAGGTCTCCACCGGAGAGCGGCAGCTCGAAGTCCAGCTCGCGCAGCCGGTCGCGCAGCGGGATCTGCCTCAACGTGGTCGGCGCCAGCCCGCCCAGCGGCGAGTCGCAGACCGCCACCAGGGCATCGGCCAACTCGTCGCGGTCGAGGGCCACAGGCCAACGGACCAGCTGCTCGTCGAGGTGGCCGAGGATCTCCTCGCGAAGGTCGGGGGACTCCGGATCGGTGTGCTCGAGGACCGCATGCACCAGCGACCCGAACGTCGCACCGACGGGCAGGCCGGCCATCGGCGAGGACACGCTCGCGGCCACGCCCGGGGACGCCGCGGCGGTCTCGGCGGCGCCCGCGCCGACCTGCTCGTCGTCCTGGGCAACCACCTCGGGTTCGCTGGTAACGCCGCCTGCGGGTGAGGCGACGACCTCGACGGCGGTGAGTGAGGAGTACGACGTACGGCGCCAGGTCACGTCGACGGTCCTGGTGAACGAGCGCACGGACATGTCCGGGACCGCTGGCCGCGGCGGGTCGGCGCCCGGGTCCCGGGGCTCGGCGGCCTCGGGCGTCGGCCCACCGGCGGTCCGCCAACGCTCGAGGAACTCCGCCGCCTCGTCGTCGGTGCGGTTGGCGAACTCGACGGGCACCTCGGACATGCCCGGCCTGCGGCCGAGCACCATCCGCTGCAGCGGCGACGCGGGGGTGTTCCTGGTCGGCGCCCACCAGCACACGACCTGGGACTTGGCGCGGGTGACGGCGACGTACAGCAGCCGGAGCCACTCGCCGGCCTCCTCGGCCTCCCACCGCCGTACGTGGTCGTGCCAGCCGGTCGCGCCCGGCCCGCCGACCGCGACGCAGCGCCGGCCGGCGGCGTCGTGGAAGAGCGGGGTCGAGGGCTTGGGCACGTTGCGGTCCGCGAGGGCGGGCAGGTAGACGATGGGGTACTCGAGGCCCTTGCTCGCATGGATCGTCACCAGCTGGACCGCCGCGGCGTCGGAGTCGAGCCGACGGGTGCGCTCGGTGCCGCGGCCGTCGCGACCCTCAGCAACCTGGCCGCGCAGCCAGCTCAGCATCGCGACCAGGCCCAGCCGTTCGGTCAGTGCCACCTCGTGCAGCGCCTCGCCGATGTGGCGCAGGTCGGTCAGCTGGCGTTCGCCACCGACACGGGAGAGCACCCGCGCCGGGAGCCCGTTGATCGAGGCGGCCTCGAGCACCGCCGCGATGCCTCGCTGCAGGAACACCTCGCCCCACTCGCGAAGGGTGTCGGCCACCTCGTCGGTGAGGTCGTCGCGCTGCTCGCTTCGGCGTTCGTCGAGCTCGCGCGCGGTGTGCCCGAAGAAGCAGGTGAGCGCGGCGGCCCGGACCCGAGGGCTGCGGTGCGGCTGCTCCAGGGCCTCGAGAAGCTCGAGCCACTCGACCGCAGCCGGCGTCGCGAACACGCTGCCCCCACCGGCGATCACCGCCGGGACGCCCACGACGTGCAGCGCGGCCCGGGCGGCGGCCAGGTCGGCGTGCCGGTAGCTGATCACGGCCACGTCGCGCGGCTCCAACGGCCGGCCCTCGAACTCCGCACCCGACGCCAGCAGCGCCCGGATGTCGAGGGCAAGGTCGCGGGCGATGTGGGGACGACTCTGGCTGACCAGCAGCGGGTTGCTGCCCCGCCTGCCGAACTGGTCGCGGCGCAGCACCCGCAGCCGGAACGGCGCGTCGCTCGGGGTGCCCGACAGCCGCGAGCCCTCGTGGTGAGCCGTCACGTCGTGCACCACGATCCGCGGATCACCCAGCTCGGCACCCGCAAGCACCGTCTGGAAGGAGTCCAGCAGGTGCTCGTCGCTGCGCCAGTTGACGGCCAGCGTCTTCCGCGTGGTCGCGGTCGCCGCCGCCTGGAGGTACGTCGTCACATCACCGCCGCGGAACGCGTAGATCGCCTGCTTGGGATCGCCGATCAGCACCATGGTGGCGTGGCCGGAGAACGCCCGGTCGAGAACCTGCCACTGGACGGGGTCGGTGTCCTGGAACTCGTCGACCAGCACGACCTTCCAGCGCTGGCGCATCCGGGCGCGGGCCGGGGCATCGGGCCGGTCGAGGGCGTCGGCGAGCTGGGACAGCAGGTCGTCGTACGACAGGATCCCGAGCCGGCGCTTGCGACGCTCCATCTCCTCACGGACCGCCCGGGCGAACGCGACCCGCCGGCCGGCCGGGGTGGCGGGATCGGCGTCGGCGGGTTCGAGCCGAGCCTGGGGGTCGCCGACCGCCGTGCGGGCCATCGATATGGCCTCGGCGAACGAGAACGCCGGGTCGCTGTCCGCGAATGCGAACGCCCGGAGGTAGAGGTCGTCGACCACCTCGCCGAGCAGGTCGTCGAGGTTCTCGACCAGCCTGGCCCGGGCATCGGTGTCACCCGCGACACCGAGCGAGCCGAGCACCATGCTGCAGAACTGGTGGGTGGTCGCGATCGTCGCGTTGTCGAAGCTCGCCAGCGCGTCGGCGACCCGGCGGTGGCGCAGGCGTCGTTCGTCTGCCGAGCAGTGCAGCAGGATCTCGATCAGCTCCGAGGACTCCGGCGGCGTCAGCATCGGGTCCTCGGACAGCGCCCGTTCGGCCTCGACGAGCTGGCCCCGGACCCGCTCGCGAAGCTCCTGGCTGGCGGCACGGCCGAACGTGACCACGAGCATCTGCTCGAGGCGGCAGACGTCCTCGGCCACGAAGCGGGTCACGAGCGCGCCGATGGTCCAGGTCTTGCCGGTGCCGGCACTTGCCTCGAGCAGGGTCGTGCCGGTTGGCAACGAGTCGCTGATCGCAAACGGTTCGAGGGCTTGCGTGCTCACAGGGCGGCCACCTTCTCGCCAACGGTGAGCACCGGCTCCCAGACCTGCCAGGCGTACGTCGCGAGGCCGGCGGCGATCAGGTCGGACAGCGGCGCCCGGTCGCCGTAGACGCGGACGTGCCAGGCGTCGGCGTCCTCCCCGGCTATGCCGTAGCTGTTGTTCGGGTCCGTGACCCAGGCCCGGCCGGCCGCGTGATCCGGTGAGGTGTCGTTGCCCATCAGCTCGAGCAGATGCGCCTCGGCCCAGGCGTGCGCGGTCGCCAGGGGTGCGGCCAGGGGTTGCCGCATGCCGACGTCGCGCAGCTCGACGAGCTCGCGCAGCCACTCCACCGCGCGATGGTCGAGCGGGCCGGCCAGCGCTCGCTTGGGTCCGGCACGGTCACGCCCCACCGCGTGGGCGGTCCAGCTGCCGTCGGGTCTGTCGGCGCTCAGCGCCAGCAGGTCGACCCATGACGTCAGTCGCTGGCGGGCCCGGAGGCGGGAGTAGCCGAGCGACACGATCTTGTTGCCGTGGACCCCTGACACCGTGCCGGTCAGGCGGCGGCCGCCCCCGAGGTCGACGTCGACGTCGACGCTGGTGCCGGCGCCGGCGCGGAGCTCCGCCGTACGGGCGAGGAGCTTCTGGGACTCCTTGACGACCGTCTCCAGCGACCGGGTGCCCAGACCTCCCGGCGGCAGTGAGCCACGCAGCTGCTCGGCCGTCATCACCGCGGTCGGGTCCTGGCCGGCCATCACCTCGCGCAGCAACCGGTCACCGACACCCCAGAGCTCGAGAGCGTCGAGATCGATCGGGATCGCGTCGCTCAGCTCCTCGGCCTCGAGCGGCGTCGACACGTCCAGGCGGTTGCGCAGGAAGGCACGCACCGGGTGCACGAGGAACGCCTTGAGGTCCGCGAGCGAAACGTCCTCGGGAGGCCGCTCCGCCAGGGCGCCGGTCAGGAATGCCGGGCGAGGCGTGCGTGGCCCGGCTGCGGCAGTCGCGCCCGCCAGCGCCGCCTGATCGAAGCTGAACGGCTCGGCGCGACCGAGCAAGCCCGCCGCCAGGTTGCGCGGGTCGTGCGGTTGCAGCGGGTGTCGCACCAGCACCCGGTCACGCAGTGGTCGGGCGGTCGTGCGGTCGACCGCGTCCAGGATCTCGCCGAGGGGGACGGCAGGTGGGCGGGTCGCGCCGGAGTGCTCGTTGGCGCCGGTGTAAGTGATGACGAGCGTCTCGCCGGCGGCCAGGACGGC
>JAOPXM010000060.1 GCA_025965125.1 Nocardioides sp. | reverse complement strand
CGCGCTCGCGGGCCTGGTCGGCGCCGGCTTGTCCTCGATGGGCGCTGGTGGCAGCACCGGCTTCTGTTGGCGGGTGCGCTCCGCCGGCGGTTCGTCCCGGGCCACCGGGATCACCTGGGTCGCCTCGGCGTCGGCGTCGGCGCCGGCAGGCTCGTTGTCGAAGATGGACAGACCCTGGTCGCTCATTCGGAGATTCCTCTTCCAGATCGTGGGGGAGTCGGCTCTACCCACCCATCCTCCACGATCCCCGGAAAAGAACCCACCCCGGTCTCCCGACATCTCGGGGGATCCGGGGTGGTCACAAGTTCAACGACGGGTGCCGTGTTGCGTCACACGCCTCGGAAGCGGTTGATCGCAGCCTCGTGCTTGCCGCGCAGCTCCTGGTCGCGGACGCCGAGCCCCTCCTGGGGGGCGAGGCAGAGGACCCCGACCTTGCCCTGGTGCCGGTTCTGCTGGACGTCGAGGGCGGCCTGGCCGACCTCGTCGAGGCCGTAGGTCCTCGACAGGGTCGGGTGGATCATGCCCTTGGCGATCAGGCGGTTGGCCTCGTAGGACTCGCGGTAGTTGGCGAAGTGCGAGCCCACGATCCGCTTGAGGTTCATCCACAGGTAGCGGTTGTCGTACTGGTGCATGTAGCCGCTGGTCGAAGCGCAGGTGACGATCGTGCCGCCCTTGCGGGCCGCGAACACCGACGCGCCGAACGTCTCCCGCCCCGGGTGCTCGAAGACGATGTCGACGTCCTCGCCACCGGTCAGCTCCCGGATGTCCTTGCCGAAGCGGCGCCATTCCTTGGGGTCCTGGGTGTTCTCGTCCTTCCAGAACTTGTAGGCGGCTTCCGAGCGGTTGATGATCAGCTCGGCGCCCATGGCCCGGCAGATGTCGGCCTTCTCGTCGTTCGAGACCACGCAGACCGGCGTGGCGCCACCGTTGATGGCGTACTGCGTCGCGAAGCCGCCGAGGCCGCCCGAGGCTCCCCAGATCAGGACGTTGTCGCCCTGCTTCATGCCGGCGCCATTGCGACCCACGAGCTGGCGGTACGCCGTGGAGTTGACCAGGCCGGGGGAGGCAGCCTCCTCCCAGGTGAGGTGGCCGGGCTTGGGCATCAGCTGGTTGGACTTCACCAGCGCGATGTGGGCCAGCCCGCCGAAGTTCGTCTCGAAGCCCCAGATCCGCTGCTCCGGGTCGAGCATCGTGTCGTTGTGGCCGTCGGGACTCTCCAGCTCCACCGACAGGCAGTGTGCGACGACCTCGTCGCCCGGGTGCCAGAGGTGTACGCCGGCGCCGGTCTTGAGCACCACGCCGGACAGGTCGGAGCCCACCACGTGGTAGGGCAGGTCGTGCCGCTTGCCGAGCGGCGAGACCCGGCCGTAGCGCTCGAGGAACCCGAACGTCGAGACCGGCTCGAAGATGGAGGTCCACACGGTGTTGTAGTTGATGGCGCTGGCCATCACGGCGACGAACGCCTCACCGGGGCCGAGCTCGGGGAGCGCGACGTCCTCCACGTGCAACGACTTGCGGGGGTCCTTGTCGCGGCTCTCGAGGCCCTCGAACATGCCCTGCTCGTCCTTGTGCACGGTGACGGCACGGTAGGCCTCGGGAAGGTCGAGGTGGGCGAAGTCCTCCTTGGCCGTGTCTCCGGCCAGGATCGCGTCGAGGATGTTCTGCACGTCTGCTCCTGCTCAGTCTGGAACGGGGGGTGGATCGGAGATTACCGGTGGGTAACCGTCTGGGCGACTCGGTGTGACCTACCTCGCCGGTTCGACGAGCTCCACCAGGACGCCGCCGGCGTCCTTGGGGTGGATGAAGTTCACACGGGAGCCGGAGGTGCCGCGGCGCGGTGCGTCGTACAGCAGCCGCAGGCCGCGTTCGCGCAGGATCGCGGTGACGGCTTTCACGTCGGTGACCCGGTAGGCCACCTGCTGCACGCCCGGGCCCGAGCGGTCAAGGAACTTCGCGATCGTGGAGTCCTCGTTCAGGGGCGCCAGCAGCTGGATGCACGAGCCGGAGTCGCCGACCGCGATCATCGCCTCGCGCACTCCCTGCTCCTCGTTGACCTCTTCATGGGCCAGCGTCATCCCGAACGCGTCCTGGTAGAACGCGATCGCCGCGTCAAGGTCGGCCACGGCGATACCCACGTGGTCGATCGCGGTGAACAGATGCTCGGGGATGTCCAGGGCAGAAGTCATGGCGCACATGGTCGCGCAGGGGATGGGGCACCGGCGACCGGCTGTGACAAGTGCCTCACGCGTGGCCCGCGGACCCTCTCGCGCTGCAAGTGACCGGTGGGTATCGTCGCCATGATCTCCCAACCCGATCCACCAGCTGGAGGAACCATGTCGTCGCCTTCCGTCATCGTCGCAGGGGCACGCACCCCGATCGGTCGTCTCCTGGGCGGCTTCAAGGGCCTCTCCGCGGCCGACCTGGGTGGCGTCGCCATCAAGGGGGCGCTCGCGAAGGCCGGTGTCGCCGGCGACCAGGTCGACTACCTGATCATGGGCCAGGTCATCATGGCCGGCGCGGGCCAGAACCCCGCCCGTTCCGCCGGTATCGCGGGCGGCCTGCCGATGAGCGTCCCGTCCATCACGATCAACAAGGTCTGCCTGTCGGGCCTCAACGCGATCGCGCTGGCCGCCCAGATGGTGCAGACCGGCGAGGCCGAGATCGTGGTGGCCGGCGGCATGGAGTCCATGACCAACGCGCCGCACCTGCTGCCGAAGTCCCGCGAGGGCTTCAAGTACGGCGACGTGACGCTCGTCGACTCGATGGCGTACGACGCCCTCTACGACCAGGCAACCGCGCAGGCGATGGGCATGCTCACCGAGCAGTGCAACGCCGTGGGTGCCAACCTGACCCGCGAGGAGCAGGACGAGTTCTCCGCCCAGTCGCACCAGAAGGCCGCTGCCGCGTGGAAGAACGGCGTCTTCGACGAGGAGGTCGTGCCCGTCGAGATCCCGCAGCGCAAGGGTGACCCGATCGTCGTCTCGCAGGACGAAGGTGTGCGTGGCGACACCACCGCCGAGTCGCTCGGCAAGCTGCGTCCTGCGTTCAGCAAGGACGGCACCATCACCGCGGGCTCTTCCTCGCAGATCTCCGACGGGGCCGCGGCCGTCGTCGTGATGAGCAAGGCGAAGGCCGAGGAGCTCGGCCTCGAGTGGCTCGCCGAGATCGGCGCCCACGGCCAGGTCGCCGGTCCCGACTCCACGCTGCAGATGCAACCCGCCAACGCGACCGCGAAGGCCTGCAAGAAGGAGGGCATCACGCCCGCCGACCTCGACCTGGTCGAGTTCAACGAGGCGTTCGCTGCGGTCGGCATCGAGTCCACCCGCGAGCTCGGTCTCGACCCCGAGAAGGTCAACGTCAACGGCGGCGCGATCGCACTCGGCCACCCGGTCGGCATGTCCGGCACCCGCGTCGTGCTGCACCTCGCGCTCGAGCTCAAGCGCCGCGGCGGCGGCGTCGGTGCCGCCGCCTTGTGCGGTGGCGGCGGGCAGGGCGACGCGCTGATCGTCAAGGTGCCCTCTGCCTGACGTTGCTGGGGGTCGGCGTCGTTCCACGGCGTCGGTCCCCGACCTCGTCTCGCGTGCCCGTGACGGCGACGCGCGAGCGGTCGCGCGACTGATCTCGCTGGTCGAGGACGAGTCGCCGCTGCTGCGCGAGGTGATGGCGGCCCTGGCCCCGCACGCGGGCCATGCCCAGATCATCGGGATCACCGGGTCGCCGGGCGTCGGCAAGTCGACCTCGACGAACGCGCTGGTGGCGGAGCTGCGCAAGCGCGACAAGCGCGTCGGGGTGCTGGCGGTCGACCCGTCGTCGCCGTTCTCCGGCGGCGCGCTGCTCGGGGACCGGGTGCGGATGCAGGACCACGCGCTCGACCCGGAGGTCTACATCCGCTCGATGGCTTCGCGCGGGCACCTCGGTGGCCTGTCGTGGACCACGCCCCAGGCGCTGCGGGTCCTCGACGCCGCCGGCTGCGACGTGATCCTGATCGAGACCGTCGGTGTGGGCCAGAGCGAGGTCGAGATCGCCGGGCTGGCGGACACCACGATGGTGCTGCTCGCTCCCGGGATGGGGGACGGGATCCAGGCCGCCAAGGCCGGCATCCTCGAGATCGGCGACCTCTACGTCGTGAACAAGGCCGACCGCGACGGCGCCGACCAGGTACGACGCGACCTGAGGTCGATGCTGACGCTCGGCGAGCGGCCGGAGGGAGCCTGGCGGCCGCCGATCGTGAAGACGGTGGCCTCGAAGGCCGAGGGCCTCGACGAGGTGGTCGAGGAGATCGAGAAGCACCGGGCCTGGCTGGAGTCCAGCGGCCAGCTGGCGGTGCGTCGGACCCGACGTGCCCGGGACGAGATCGAGGCGATCGCGGTGACCGCGCTGCGCGCCCGCTGGGGCGACGTGCACGGCCGCTCAGAGCTGGACGACCTCGCGGCGGCCGTCGCGACAGGGGAGTCCGACCCCTACCGGGCCGCCGACAAGCTGCTCGACAGCTTCACGGAATGACCTCTGGACACGCTTGTCTGCGATGCGATACCGGAAGCGGGACTGGCCGCGCTGGACGGCCTACTGTCCTCCCGTGAGCATCGCGAGCGGGCCCATCACCCAGATTGCCTGGGTCACCGACGACATCGACGCGACCGAGCAACTGCTGAGCGAGCAGTTCGGCGTGGGCGCCTGGACGCGCATCCCCGACGTGCGTTTCGGCCCTGACGCGACGACCTTGCGCGGCGAGCCCGTCGACTTCACGATCCACGTGTCCCTCGGCTACGCCGGGGACCTGCAGCTCGAGCTGATCCAGCCGGTCTCCGGCAAGACGATCCACGCCGAGTTCCTCGCCGCGAACGGGCCGGGCCTGCACCACGTCTGTTTCGACGTCGCCGACGTGGACGTGGCCTGCGCGAACGCCGAGGCGGCCGGCCATCCCGTGCTGATGCGCGGCTCGATGATGGCCGGCGCAATCGAGTTCGCGTACGTCGACGGGTCGGCGGCGGGTGCGCCGTACATCGAGCTGGCCCGGATCGGCCCGGACATGCGCGAGTTCTACGACGCCGTGAAGCGGGCCTCCCGGGAGCCGCAGGCGTGAGCGGTCAGACCGCCCTGGTGACGGGAGTCGGCGCCGGTTCGCTGGGCGAGGCCACCGCGGCCCAGCTGCGCGACCTCGGTTTCCGGGTCCTGACCAGCACCCGGACCTGTTCCGAGACCACGACGACCCACCCGCTCGAGCTGGCGTCGACCGCCTCGGTGGCGGCCTTCGCCGCCTGGGTCGCGCGCAGCACCGAACGGCTCGACGTCCTCGTCAACAACGCCGGCGTCCATCTCGACCTCCGCTCGAAGTGGTCATCGCCCCAGCTGGTCGACGGCCACGAGATCCACTGGCGCACCAATTACCTCGGCACCGCCCACCTCGCCCGGCTGCTCTTGCCGCTGCTTGTCGCGACGGCCTCGTCGGTGGGCGAGGCGCGGGTGGTCAACGTGGTGTCCAAGCTGCACGCCCGGGGCCGCAACGACGCGCTCTTCGGTGAGCTCACGCCCTACGACTCCTGGGCGGCGTACGGCACCTCGAAGCTCGCACTGGTCCACGAGGCCGCCGAGATCGAGCGGAGGTACGGCTCTTCGGGAGTCCATGGATACTCGCTGCACCCGGGCTCGGTGTTCACCCACGTCGCGGACCGGGGCCTCGAGACCGCGCCGGTCCTCGGCCGGCTTCGCA
>JAOPXM010000241.1 GCA_025965125.1 Nocardioides sp. | reverse complement strand
CCCGGCACCCCCGGTCGCCACGCCCGCCCCGGAGCGCGCGCCCCAGCCGGCCGAGGCAGCGCAGCAGGAGGCACAACCTCCGGCAGCGCCCGAGCCGACCACCGCGCCCGCCGGCCTGACGCTGGTCGACGTACGCCGCCTCTGGCCCGACATCGTCGAGGCCACCAAGCTCCGTCGCCGGGTCGCCTGGATGCACCTGTCCCAGAACGCCCAGGTCATCTCCGTCGAAGCCAATGTCCTCACCCTCGGCTTCGCGAACTCCGGCGCTCGCGACTCCTTCGTGAGCGGTGGCTGCGACGAGGTCCTGCGCCAGGCGGCGATCGACGTCGTGGGTGCCGACTGGAAGATCGAGACCATCGTCGACCCGAGCGCCCAGGCCCCAGGGCCGGTCGTCACGGTCGCCTCGACCCGCCCGACTCCGGGTCCGGCAGCGACCCCGGCAGCGGCGGCCACGGTCTCCGAGGAGCCGGCTCGTCCGGAGGTCGACTCACCCCCCGCCTGGGCCGCCGAGGGCGACCTCGAGCGGGCCGACGACGTCGAGGTGGCTGCCACGCAGGCACCCGACCCCGCACCGCCCGCCGACCCCCAGTCGATCGCCGCGGCCCGGGGCGCCATCAAGCAGACCCGCGGGTCCGGCGAGCAGAAGCCGCGCTCCGACTCCGCTGCCGCCGCCGACGCGGACGCCCACCCGGACGACCCCGATGCCGACCCCGAGGACCTCGGCGCCGACGCCCTGCTCTCCCGTGAGCTGGGTGCCGAGATGATCGAGGAGATCCGCCACCCATGACGACTCCGCCCGACCAGACCCGCGAGGTGACCGCACCATGACCGAGAACCCGTTCGAAGCGCTCGGCGGAGGTGGCTTCGACATGAACGCCCTCCTCCAGCAGGCCCAGCAGATGCAGGAACAGCTCCAGGCCGCCCAGCAGCGGCTCGCCGAGACGACGGTCGACGGCACCGTGGCCGGGGGCGCCGTCACCGTGAAGGTCAGCGGCATCGGGGAGCTGGTGGCCGTCGACATCAAGGCCGGCGGCTTCGACGGCAGCGACGCCGACGACCTGTCCGACCTCGGCGACATGATCGTGGCCGCCTACCGCGACGCGAAGGCCCAGGCCGACGCGCTCGCCGGCGAGACGCTGGGCCCGCTCGCGGGCGGCGGCGCCCCCGGTGGCCCACTCGGATTCGGCGGATAACCCTTGTACGAAGGCGTCGTCCAGGACCTCATCGACGAGCTCGGGCGGCTGCCGGGCGTCGGTCCCAAGAGCGCGCAGCGCATCGCGTTCCACCTGCTGCAGGCTGAGGAGGCCGACGTACGCCGCCTGGCCGATGTCCTCGTCGAGGTCAAGGCCAAGGTGAAGTTCTGCAGCATCTGCTTCAACGTCTCCGAGGACGAGCAGTGCCGCATCTGCCGGGACCCGCGGCGGGAGACCGCCGTGCTGTGCGTGGTCGAGGAGTACAAGGACGTTGTCGCGATCGAGCGGACCCGTGAGTTCCGGGGGCGCTACCACGTGCTGGGTGGCGCCATCTCCCCGATCGACGGCATCGGTCCCGAGCAGCTCCGCATCCGGGAGCTGATGATGCGGTTGGCCGACGGTGCGATCACGGAGGTGATCCTCGCCACCGACCCCAACCTCGAGGGCGAAGCGACCGCGACGTACCTCACCCTGATGCTGAAGCCACTTGGGTTGCGCGTGACGCGTTTGGCGAGTGGACTGCCGGTGGGAGGGGATCTCGAGTACGCCGACGAGGTGACCCTGGGACGAGCGTTCGCAGGTAGGCGATCCGCTGATGACTGACAACGAGACCGGGAACCCGGCAACTGACCCGCGCGTTGAGCAGAGCGTGGAGATGACGCAGACGGTGACGGTGGATGCGGAGACCGAAGACTTCGCCCAACAGATTGCCGACCAGGTGGAGAGCTTCCTGGTGGCCCTGCAGGCCATCTCGCGTGAGGAGGAGGGCGGCCGGGCGATCTCGTTGCTGCTGCTCGAGCTGAGCCAGATCCTGCTGGCGGGCGCCCGCCTGGGCGCGCAGGCCGACTTCACGCCCGATCAGGAGTACCAACCCGACGTCGGCCCCGACCCGGACCTCGACACGATGCGGCATCGCCTGGCTCGCATTCTCGGTCCGGTCGACACCTACACGTTCAACTTCGACCCCTACGACCCCGAGCTGGTCACCAGCCAGCTCTCCGACGACCTCACGGCAGTGGCCAACGAGGTCGCGAACGGCCTGCGGCACTACCGCGCCGGCAACGTCAACGAGGCGCTGTGGTGGTGGCAGTTCTCCTACGTCTCGTCGTGGGGCAACAGCGCCAGCGCCTCCCTGCGGGCCTGCCAGTCGATCGTCGCCCACGACCGCCTCGACGCCGACTTCGACGCCGACTCCGACCAGGTGGCCGTCGCCGAGGAGATCCTCGCCGTCGAAGGCGTCGATGTCCTGCTGCCCGAGGTTGAGATGCCGCACGAGGATGGCCTCACACCCCGGTAAACTCGAGTGCGGTCGTCGCGCTCCGTCGCGCAGGCTTGGGCCGGGTGGCCCGGGTGGGCGACCTGACGTCCGACACCGATCTCCGAGGGAACACCGTGGGCATAGTCGTGCAGAAGTACGGCGGTTCGTCCGTCGCTGACGCGGCCGGCATCAAGAGAGTCGCCCAGCGCATCGTCGCGACCCGCAAGGCGGGCAACGACGTCGTGGTCGTTGTGTCGGCGATGGGCGACACGACCGACGAGCTGCGCGACCTCGCCGAGCAGGTGACGCCGCTCCCGCCGCCACGCGAGCTCGACATGCTGCTCACCGCCGGGGAGCGCATCTCGATGGCCCTGGTGGCCATGGCCATCGCCCAGCTCGGCCACAAGGCGCAGTCGTTCACCGGCTCCCAGGCGGGCGTCATCACCGACTCTGCCCACGGCAACGCCAAGATCATCGACATCACGCCGGGTCGCATCGAGGCCGCCATCCAGGCGGGTGCGATCGCGATCGTCGCCGGCTTCCAGGGCGTCTCCCAGGACACCAAGGACATCACCACCCTCGGCCGAGGGGCGTCCGACACGACCGCGGTCGCCCTGGCCGCCGCCCTGGGCGCCGACGTCTGCGAGATCTACAGCGACGTCGACGGTGTCTTCACCGCCGACCCGCGGATCGTCCCACGGGCCCGCAAGCTCGACCGCGTCTCCACCGAGGTGATGCTCGAGATGGCAGCCTCCGGGGCGAAGATCCTGCACCTGCGGTGCGTCGAGTACGCCCGCCGCTACAACATGCCGGTCCACGTACGCTCGTCCTTCTCGCAGAACGAAGGCACCTGGATCATCCCCGACCCCCAGCTTGGAGAACCTCCCATGGAGCAGGCGATCATCTCCGGTGTCGCGCACGACCGGAGCGAGGCCAAGGTCACCGTCGTCGGCGTGCCCGACAAGGTCGGTGAGGCCGCCCGGATCTTCGAGGCGCTCGCCGCCGCCCAGGTCAACATCGACATGGTCGTGCAGAACGTCTCCGCCGCCGCGACCGGACGCACCGACATCTCGTTCACGCTGCCTCGCGGCGATGGGCAGGCCGCGATGAGCGCGCTCGCCGGGATCCAGGACGAGGTCGGCTACGACAAGCTGCTGTATGACGACCAGATCGGCAAGGTGTCGCTCATCGGGGCCGGCATGCGCTCGCACCCGGGCATCACCGCCAAGTTCTTCGCTGCACTGGCATCCTCGGGCGTCAACATCGAGATGATCTCCACCTCGGAGATCCGGATCTCGGTGATCGTCGACGAGGCTCAGGTCGACGTGGCCGTCCAGGCCACGCACACGGCCTTCGACCTCGACGCCGGTGAGGCCGAGGCCGTCGTCTACGGGGGCACCGGAAGATGAGGACCGCATGACACGCCTCGGCATCGTCGGCGCCACCGGCCAGGTGGGCGTCGCCATGCGGCAGATCCTCGAGGAGCGGGGTTTCCCGCTCGAGGAGATCCGGTTCTTCGCCTCGGCGCGGTCCGCGGGCACCGTGCTGCCGTACGCCGGTCGCGAGATCCTCGTCGAGGACGCCGGCACCGCCGATCCCAGCGGCCTCGACATCGCCCTCTTCTCGGCCGGGGCCACGACGTCGCGGGCCCTGGCGCCGAAGTTCGCCGACGCGGGCGTGCTCGTCGTCGACAACTCCTCGGCGTTCCGGATGGATCCCGATGTCCCGCTCGTGGTCTCCGAGGTGAACCCTCAGGCAATCGCCGACGCCCGCAGGGGCATCATCGCGAACCCCAACTGCACCACGATGGCCGCGATGCCGGTGCTCAAGCCGCTGCACGACGCGGCCGAGCTGGTCCGGCTGATCGCCTCGACGTATCAAGCCGTCTCTGGCAGCGGCGTCGCCGGCGTCGAGGAGCTCGCCAGCCAGGTCGCCGCCGCGGGCGACAAGGCCCGTGAGCTGGCCTACGACGGCGAGGCGGTGTCCTTCCCCGAACCGGTCAAGTACGCCCGCACGATCGCCTACAACGTGCTCCCGCTGGCCGGCTCGATCGTCGACGACGGGCTGTTCGAGACCGACGAGGAGCACAAGCTCCGCAACGAGTCGCGCAAGATCCTCGGCATCCCCGACCTCCGCGTCTCCGGGATCTGCGTGCGGGTGCCCGTCTTCACCGGCCACTCCCTCGCGGTGAACGCCGAGTTCGCCCGGCCCATGTCGGTCGAGCTCGCCCACGAGCTGCTCGCGACCGCCCCCGGCGTGGAGCTCTCCGAGATCCCGAACCCGTTGCAGGCGGCCGGCAAGGACCCGTCGTACGTCGGCCGGATCCGTCAGGACCCGGGCGTCGAGGACAACCGCGGCCTGGCGTTGTTCATCTCCAACGACAACCTGCGCAAGGGTGCCGCGCTCAACACGATCCAGATCGCCGAGCTGATCGCCGCCACTCTCTGACCTGTCGGGTGGTCGAGTAGGTTGCGCGGCAACCCACCCGATCACCCGGTCAGCGGTCGGCGGGCTCGATCAGGGTCGCGGTCACCCAGTGCGACAGCGCGAACGTGATCATCGAGACCACCGGGATCGCGATGATCATCCACCACGCGAAGATGACGTCGACCAGGAACAGCAGCGCCAGGACGCAGAGCAGGCCGACGGCCAGGAAGCTGGTGCTGCCCGGGTCGACGACCCGGAAGACGCGCAGCATCCCGGCGCCCAGCACCACCGTGCTGGCCACGATCGCGAGCAGCAGGAAGAAGCCCGGTCCGCCACACGAGGAGGTCCCCGACGCGGCCTCGCAGAGCCGGAACGAGGCCGCGGTCAGCCCCACGATCACCAGGCCCACAACCGCACCGGTCACGAGGACAGCGAGGAAGCCGCCCAACATGCTCGGGGGTCGTTCGTCCGCTTCCTTGTCCGTCTCGTCCTCTGCGCCGACGGCATCGTCGTCGACGGATGGCTGCTCGACCTCGTCCGCGAACAACGGCGGCGGTGCCTGAGGTGGCGGCATCGGACCAGCAGGTGATGTCACCCGCTCCGCGTCGAACCGGGTGGGCTGCTCGGCCGTGACCTGGTCGTCGGCCTCGAAGACCGTCGTCGGAGCATCCTGGGCGGCGCGGGCCGGTTCGGTGCCCGCATCGGCGGCCGCGGGCTGAGGGTCGGCCTCGTTCTTGCCCGCGACCCCGCGCCGGCGCCTGCGTCCGAAGCCGAGGCGCGGTGGCGCCAGCGAGGGCATCTCGTCGCCCGGGTCGTCGTCTGCCATGTCGTCAAGTGTGTCACGGCGGGTTCCTGCGTTGCCCCTCATCGGGCGCCTGCCGAGGCTCTGAGGACGACACGAGGGGCCGGACCCAAGCGGATCCGGCCCCTCGTGGATGTCGAGGACATCCTGGTGTCGGGCTGACAGGATTTGAACCTGCGGCCTCCTCGTCCCGAACGAGGCGCGCTACCAAGCTGCGCCACAGCCCGATCGTGGGCACCACTCGCAGAGCCGAGCCCACAAGCAGGGGAGCATACCCGAGCGATCGCGCCCTCTCGCAATCGGCCCGGGGCCTCGAACGACCCGTGGGTCAGCCCCTCGGAGTGAGGGTCAGCAGGGTCGCCTCGGGACGGCAGGCGACCCGGATCCGGGCGTACGGGCTGGTGCCCAGGCCGGCGGAGACGTGCAGCCAGGCCGAGCCGGCCTGGCCGGCCTCCGATTCTGCTGGATGGCGGTGGAGACCCTTGGCACGGGCGGCCTCGAGGTCGCAGTTGGTGGTCAGCGCGCCGACCCCGGGCACGCACACCTGACCGCCGTGCGTGTGCCCCGCGAGGATCGCGTCGTAGCCGTCGGCCGCGAACTGGTCCAGCACCCGGAGGTACGGCGCGTGCGCGACGCCGAGCCGGACATCGGCGTCCGGCTCGGCCGGGCCGGCCACCTCGTCGAGCAGGTCGTAGCTGAGATGCGGGTCGTCGACACCCGCGAACGCGAACGAGGTCTCCCCGACCGTCACGTTGCCACGCCTGTTGGTCAGGTCGAGCCAGCCCGCGTCGGTGAAGTCGTCGCGGAGGTCTCGCCACGGGAGCGGCGGGGCGTCGGTGAAGCGGGTTCCGTCATCGGGCATCAGGTAGCGCAGCGGGTTGCGCAGGGTTGGCTCGAAGTAGTCGTTGGACCCGAACACGAAGACCCCCGGGACGTCGAGGAGCGACCCCAGGGACTCACGCACGACCGGGACAGAGTCGCGGTGCGACAGGTTGTCCCCGGTGTTGACCACCAGGTCCGGCGCCAGGTCCGCGAGCCCGAGCAGCCACTCCTGCTTGCGCCGCTGGCCGGGGGTCATGTGGATGTCGCTGAGGTGCAGCACGCGCAGCGGACGCTGACCGGCCGGCAGCAGGGGAACCTCCACGTGCCGAAGCGTGTACGCCCGCGCCTCGCACACGGCGTACGTCGTCAGCCCGGCCCCGGCGAGCAGTCCGAGGCCGGTGAGGCGCCGGAGAACGGGGGCGAGGGACACGCCGCAAGGCTGCCACAATGGCCCGCATGAACACCCCACAGAACCGCTCACTGGGCTCGCGCTTCCCCGGGGACCACGCATGAGTGCCCTCAAGGACCGCCTCCGCACCGATCTCACCGCCTCGATCAAGTCCCGCGACGAGATTCGCTCCTCGACGCTGCGGATGGTCCTGACCGCGATCACCAACGCCGAGGTCGCCGGCAAGGAGCACCGCGAGCTCACCGACGACGACATCCTCGGGGTGCTGACCTCCGAGTCGAAGAAGCGCCGCGAGGCGGCCACGGCGTTCGACGACGGCGACCGGCCAGCGATGGCCGACAAGGAGCGTGCCGAGGCCGCCGTGATCGCTGGCTACCTCCCCGAGCAGCTCAGCGCCGACGAGGTCGTCGCCATCGTCAGCGCCGCCGTCGAGCAGGCCGGTGCTGCTGGTGCGGGCATGAAGGCGATGGGCAAGGTGATGGGCCTGGTCCAGCCCCAGGTGAAGGGCCGGGCAGACGGCGGTGCGGTCGCCGCGGAGGTACGCCGCCAGCTCGGGTGACGCCCGCTGGTCAGTGACCTTGGCCGTGGCCGTTGCCACCGCCGTTGCCGCCGCCACCACCGTTGCCGCCACCACCGCCGTTGCCGCCACCGCCGCCACCGCCGTGGTTCGGCGGCGGTGGGGGCGCGTGACCGCTGGAGCCATAGATCGTGATCAGGGACCCGCTCGGCGCCGAACCGGCCGGCAGCGTGTAGGCGACGGTGCCGTAGGGGTAGCGCGAGTCGCGGATGCCGCCGTAGAAGACCTTGAAGCCGGCGCTCTTGAGTGTCTGGGTCGCCGAGCCGATGCTGGTGCCCGCCACCGACGGGAGGCTCGTCATGACGCCGTTCACGAGGTCGGGGTTGGGGGGCACGAAGTTCTCGTAGGTGAGGCTGCCCTGGATCGCGTGCATCGCGTCGGCCCACATCGGTCCGGCGAAGCCGGAGCCCGTCACCGACGAGATGTAGTTGCCACCGATGTAGTGCCCGGCCAACGGGATCTGGGAGCCCAGGCCGTTGGCTCCCGCGATCATCGCGGCGGTGGCGATCTGGGGGGTGTAGCCCATGAACCAGACGGACTTGCCGTCCTGGGTGGTGCCGGTCTTGCCGGCCGACGGGACCGTCAGGTTGGTGTGACCGAGCTCGTAGCCGAAGCCGCCGGGCTCCTGGACCCCGCGGAGCACGTCGTTGACCGCGTCGGCCTGCTCCTGGGGCATCACCTGCTCGCACTTCGAGGGATAGCTCTTCAGGGTGTTGCCGTTCGAGTCGAGGATGGCGGTGACCGGGCGGGCGGCGCAGTGCAGGCCCCGGGCCCCGAACGTGGCGTAGGCCTCGGCCATCTCGAGCGGGCTGACATCGGCCACACCCAGGGTGAAGATCGGCACCCGCTCCGCCCCGTTGCCGTGCTTGTCACCCCTGGGGTTGGTGAGCCGGACCCCCATCTTCTTGGCCAGCTCGAACGGCTTGCACACGCCGGTCAGGCGCTCGAGCTGGACGTAGAACGTGTTCACCGACTCTCGGGTGCCGCGATAGATGTCCATGACGCCGTCCGACGTCGAGTTGCTCACCGTGAACGGCCCGGCGAACGGTGGCGCACCCGGGCAGTTCGCGAAGGAGGCGGCGTCGAAGGTCATGGTGTGCTGGGCGTCGAACGTCTGCGACAGCGGCACCCCCTCGGCCAGGGCGGCCGCGAGCGTGAACGCCTTGAACGTCGAGCCGGCCTGGAAGCCGTTGGCGTCGCCGTACGCCTTGGGCACGGTGTAGTTGAGGTAGGTCTGCCCGGCCTTCTTGTTCCGGCCCATGGGGCGCGACTGGGCCAGCGCCTTCACGTCACCCGTGCCGGGCTCGATCATGGCCAGGGCGCCGATCGCCTCGTCCTTGGGGAACACGTGCGCGGACACCGACGAGTCCGCCGCGGCCTGGTCGGCGAGGTTCACGGTGGTCTTGATGGTCAGGCCGCCGGACTTGAGCAGCTTCCTGCGCTCGTCGGGGGTCTTGCCCAGCGACCGGTCCTTCATCAGGACATTGATCATGTAGTCGCAGAAGAACGGCGCCTGCGAGTTGACACAGCCGTTGCTCGTCGACTGGACGTTCAGCCGGAGCCTCTGGTCCTTGATCTTCGCCGCTTTCTCACGGGAGATGACGTTGAGCTCGGCCATCCGGTCGAGTACGACGTTGCGCCGCTCCAGCGCCCGGTCCGGCGCGTTGGTGGGGTCGAAGCCCGTCGGGTTCTTGACCAGACCGGCGAGCATGGCGGACTGGGCGAGGTCGAGCTCGCGGGCGTTCACGTTGAAGTAGTGGCGGGCGGCCGACTGGATGCCGTAGGCGCCGTCGCCGAAGTAGGCGATGTTGAGGTAACGCTCCAGGATCCAGTCCTTGGAGTGACGCTGCTCGATGGCGATGGCATATCGGAGCTCGCGCAGCTTGCGCGCATAGGTGTCGGCGGTGGCCGCCTCGCGCTCGGCCTTGGTGTTGGCCTGGCTGAGCAGGGTCTGCTTCACCATCTGCTGCGTGATCGACGACCCGCCCTGGACGACGCCGTTGTTGGCCTGGTTGGTGATGAGCGCCCGGATGGTGCCCTTGAGGTCCAGCGCGCCGTGTTGGTAGAAGCGGTAGTCCTCGATCGAGACGATGGCCTTGACCATCGTCCGCGAGATCTGGGTGAGCGGGACGTTGACGCGGTTCTCGTCGTACAGCGTCGCAATGGTGTTGCCCTGGTCGTCGACGATCCTGGTCCGCTGGGCCAGGGCCTCGGTCCGCAGCTCCGCAGGGAGCTGGTTCATGGTGCCGGCGAGGTTCTTCGCGCCGACGCCCAGCACCCCGGCGAACGGGATGGCCAGGCCAGCGACGACCACACCGAGGACGGCGGCCACCGCGGCCATCACCCCGAGGTGTGAGACGACGCGGGCAGCCGAGAGCCGCTCGGAGCGAGGCATGGACATGGGAGCGAGGATACGGGAGCGATCCTGACCCGAGGGAACCATGGCCACGATGAACTAGTCATTTCGGACTACTCAACTTGAACCGAAGGTGTCTGTCCCTGAGGTGGTTCATTCCTTAACTTTGTCGCGAGGGACAAAAGGTCAGCGTCATGGGGACGCGCACCTGTCTCGGACGATGTGGGGACATCATGTGGGTTGAAGATTGGACGCCGCGCGCTGCGTGCCGCGTCGCGTCGCCGGACCAGCTCTTCGTCAGGGGGGCCGAGCAGAACAAGGCCAAGCAGCTGTGCTCCGGGTGCCCGGTACGCACGGAGTGCCTGGCCGAGGCCCTGGACAACCAGATCGAGTGGGGCGTCTGGGGAGGCATGACCGAGCGTGAGCGTCGTGCGCTGCTCCGTCGTCGTCCTGCCGCCTCCTGGCGCAGCGTGCTGGAGACCGCTCGCGACAGGGGCGCGTCGCCCGTCGCCGAGCCTGCTACTGCCTGAGCCCTCAGGCTCCGGCCAGCAGCTCACCGATTCGTCGCAGTCCGAGGAGATCGTGCACGTCCCCGGCGAGCGCCGGCACCACAGCCGTCGCCACCTGGGGATGCGCAGCGGCAAACCTGCTGCGTAGCAGCGCCTCCCGCTCCACCATCCGGGTCTGGTCGGCATGCAGCCGCAACAGGCCGGCCGTCAGCGACTCCGGGTCCTGTCTGCGCAGCCGCTCCGCCGCCGTCATTGCCTCGTCCGCCGAGAGAGTGCCCTCCGGGACCGGACTGGCGCGGTTGACGATGAGGCCCGCCAACGGCATCCGGTCCTCGTTGAGGCGCTCCACGAAGTACGCCGCCTCGCGCAGCGCATCAGGCTCCGGCGCGGCCACGACGAGGAAGGCCGTCTTGTCGGCCTGCAGCAGCGCATAGGTCTTCTGGGCCCGTTGGCGGAAGCCGCCGAAGACCGTGTCGAGGGCGGCCACGAAAGTTTGCAGGTCACGCAGGACCTGGGCCCCCAGGATCCTGCTGAGGGCGTTGGTGATCAGGCTCAGTCCCGCGGTCATCAGCCTGGCGGGGCCGCGCGCCGGAGCCAGCATCAACCGGATGAACCGGCCGTCCAGGAAGCTCGACAGCCGCTCGGGGGCGTCGAGGAAGTCGAGCGCCGACCGGGACGGCGGGGTGTCCACCACGATCAGGTCGTAGGTGCCGTCGCGCTGCGCGTCGGCGTGGATCTGGCCGAGCTTCTCCATCGCCATGTACTCCTGGGTGCCCGCGAACGAGCTCGACAGCGCGATGTAGAAGGGGTTCTCGAGGATCTGCCGCGCCTTCTCCGGTGTGGCCTGGCTCTCGACCACCTCGTCGAAGGTGCGCTTCATGTCGAGCATCATCGCGTCGAGGGTGCCTCCCGACTTCTGGCTCACCCCGGCGACCGGCCGCGGAGTGTTGTCCAGGGCCTCGATGCCCATCGACTGGGCCAGCCGCCGAGCCGGGTCGATGGTCAGTACGACGACCTTGCGGCCGCGCTCGGCGCCGCGCAGCGCCAAGGCGGCGGACGTCGTGGTCTTGCCGACGCCGCCCGAGCCGCAGCACACGATGATGCCGGTGCGCCGGTCGTCGAGGAGCGCGTCGATGTCGAGCTCGGGCGCCGTACGCCGGCCGGCTGTCGTGGCGAGTGGGCCCACCCGGACCCGCGTTCGCGAGGAGTTCACCTGAGTCCCTGCTCCCGGATGTCGGCGGCCAGCTCGTACAGGCCACCGAGGTCCACACCGGCGGCCAGCCGCGGCAGCTCGAGGACCGGGATGCCCAGCTTCCCGACGATCGTGCGCTGCGAGTCCTCGAGGGCGCGGCGCTCGGCGTGGTCATGGGCCTCGGTGAGCAGCCCGCGGACCAGGTCGTCGTCGGCGTCGATGCCGGCCTGCTTGAGATCCTGCTCGATGCGCGTGGCGTCGAGCTTGCCGGCGCGGGCAGCGGCAAGGTCCTCGGCCTGGAGGTCGCGCGGGCGCACCAGGTTCACGAACACGGCGCCGACCGGCAGACGATTCCTGTGCAGCTCGGCGATACCGTCGGCGGTCTCCTGGACCGGCATCTCCTCCAGGATCGTGACCAGGTGCACAGCGGTCCGCGGGGATCGGAACAGCGTCATCATCGTGTCGGACTGGTTCTTGATCGGCCCCACCTTTGCCAGCCCGGCGAGCTCGTCGCTCACGTTGAGGAACTGGGAGATCCGGCCGGTCGGGGGAGCGTCGAGGACCACGGCGTCGTACCGCATCGCGCCCTTGTTGCGGCTGTTGCGCTCCACGGCCTCGAAGACCTTGCCGGTCAGCAGGACGTCGCGCACACCGGGCGCGATCGTGGTCGCGAACTCGATCACGCCGAAGCGATCCAGCGCCCGTCCGGCCCGGCCGAGCTTGTAGTACATGGCGAGGTACTCCATCAGCGCCGACTCGGGGTCGATGTGCAGCGCATGGACGACCCCCGCGCCGTTGTCGCCCTCGCCCCTCAGGCCGCGGGCGATGCGGCGCTCCTCGTACGGGAGCGGGTCGACGTCGAACATCCGGGCGATGCCCTGTCGGCCCTCGACCTCGCACAGGAGGACGTTCCTGCCCTCGGACGCGAGGGCGAGCGCCAGCGCGGCCGCCAGGGTGGACTTGCCGGTGCCGCCCTTGCCGGTCACGACGTGCAGACGCACCTTCGACCAGGCGCTCCGCTTCTCGGACCCTTGTGGCACGGGTCGAGCCTAGGCCGTGGAGAGAACGGGGGAGGATTTCCAGGGTGCCCGTGTGGCTAGGATCACGCGGGATCGAGCAAGGGAGGAAGTCGCGTGGACAAGGTCGTGGCGAGTGCGCACGAGGCGGTCGCGGACATCACCTCGGGATCGAGGCTGTCGGTGGGTGGGTTCGGGTTGTGCGGGATCCCGTCGGTGCTGATCGACGCGGTGCTCATGTCCGGTGTGACGGACCTTGAGGCGGTCTCGAACAACTGCGGTGTGGACGACTGGGGGTTGGGGCGGTTGTTGATGGAGAAGCGGCTGCGCCGGATGGTCTCGTCGTATGTGGGGGAGAACAAGGAGTTCGCCCGGCAGTACCTGTCCGGGGAGCTGGAGGTGGAGCTGACCCCGCAGGGCACGCTGGCTGAGCGGATGCGCGCGGGTGGGTCGGGTATTGCGGCGTTCTTCACCGTGACGGGTGCGGGTACCCAGGTCGCGGAGGGTGGGTTGCCGTGGCGCTATGACGCGGAGGGCAACGTGGTCGTGGCCTCGCCGGCGAAGCAGACCCAGACGTTCGAGACCGCTGAGGGGCCGAAGGAGTTCGTGCTCGAAGAGGCGATCACGGCGGACTTCGGGTTGGTGCGGGCCTGGAGGGGTGACCGGCACGGCAACCTTGTGTACCGGGACTCGGCGCGGAACTTCAACCCGTTGGCGGCGATGTGTGCTCGGGTGACGATCGCGGAGGTCGAGGAGCTCGTGGAGCCGGGTGAGCTGGACCCCAACCAGGTGCACACGCCCGGGGTGTTTGTGCAGCGGGTGGTGGCGTTGACGCCGGAGCAGGCGGCGGACAAGCGGATCGAGAAGCGGACCGTGCGACCTCGAGTGGGGTCCTGAGATGGCGTGGAGTCGCGAGGAGATGGCGGCGCGTGCGGCCGCTGAGCTGACCGACGGGTCGTACGTGAACCTCGGTATCGGGTTGCCGACGCTGGTGCCGAACTACGTCGCCGACGACGTGGAGCTGGTGCTGCAGTCGGAGAACGGGATCCTCGGGGTGGGGGCCTACCCCGTCGAGGGTGAGGAGGACCCGGACCTGATCAATGCGGGCAAGGAGACGGTCACGTTGCGACGTGGGGCGTCGTTCTTCGACTCCGCGACGTCGTTCGCGATGATCCGGGGAGGCAAGATCGACGCGGCGATCCTGGGCGCGATGCAGGTCTCGGCCGCTGGTGACATCGCGAACTGGATGATCCCCGGGAAGATGGTCAAGGGCATGGGTGGTGCGATGGACCTGGTGCACGGTGCGAAGCGGGTGATCGTGCTGATGGAACACGTTGCGCGTGACGGGTCCTACAAGATCGTCGAGGAGTGCTCGCTGCCCTACACCGGCCGCGGCGTCGTCCAGCGGATCATCACCGACCTCGCCGTCATCGACATCACCCCACCCGGTCAGGACGGGGCCGGGCTCCACCTGGTCGAGCTCGCCCCCGGTGTCACCGAGGACGAGGTCCGCCAGAAAACCGAACCCCCGCTGCGAACCTGACTTCGCTGTGCGGAGCGATGAGTCCCGGAAGCGAACCGGGTCCGCCACTGATCAGGCAGCCGCTCCCACGGGCCACGTTAGGGTGCGGCCATGACCAAGTGGGAGTACCTGACCGCGCCGATCCTGACGCACGCCGCCAAGCAGATCCTCGACAACTTCGGGGCCGATGGCTGGGAGCTGGTGCAGATCGCGCCCGGCATGAACCCCGAGAACCTCGTGGGCTACTTCAAACGCCCGCTCCCCGCATGAGCACCCCAGAGGAACGACTGGCCGAGCTGGGTCTGACGGTTCCGGAGGTCGTGAAGCCGCTGGCGGTCTACGTGCCCGCGGTCCGCACCGGTTCGTACGTCTACACGGCCGGTCAGCTGCCGATGCGCTCCGGTGAGCTGATGGCCACCGGCAAGGTCGGGGCGGAGGTCACGGCTGAGGAGGCCAAGGCCTGCGCCCAGCAGTGTGCCCTGAACGCGATCGCGGCCGTGCGGTCGGAGATCGGCGAACTGTCGGCGGTGAAGAGGGTGGTCAAGGTCGTCGTCTTCGTCGCGTCGACGCCGGACTTCACCGGCCAGCCCGGTGTCGCCAACGGCGCGTCAGAGCTGCTCGGTTCGGTCTTCGGCGACGCGGGTGTGCACGCCCGCTCCGCGGTCGGCGTCGCGGCGCTGCCGCTGGACGCGCCGGTCGAGGTCGAGATCGTGGTCGAGGTCTAGAGGCGTTGGCCATGCAGATCCCGCTCCCCCCGGTCCCGCTGCCGGCGCACCTGGTCGACGTGGCCCGGGAGTACGCGGACGGCACCCGTACGGCGGCCGAGCCCCGCAACGCCGCGACCGTCGTACTGATGAGGCCCTCGGACGAGGGCCCGTCTGTCTACTTGCTGCGCCGCCACGTGACCATGGAGTTTGCCGGCGGCATGTGCGTGTTCCCGGGTGGCGGCGTGGACCCGCGCGACTTCGACGCGTCCGTGGCCTGGGCCGGCCCCTCGCCGTCGGAGTGGGCGGAGTCGCTCGGCACCGACGAGGAGACCGCCCGGGCACTGGTGTGCGCGGCGGTCCGCGAGACGTTCGAGGAGTCCGGCGTCCTGCTGGCCGGCGAGTCGGAGTCGACCGTCGTCGAGGACACGACCGGTGCGGACTGGGAGGCGGATCGGCTGGCGCTGGAGTCGCGTGACCTGGCGATGACCGAGTTCCTCCAGCGCCGGGGGCTCGTGCTGCGCACCGACCTCCTGGGCGTTTGGGACGGGTGGCTCACGCCGGTGTTCGAGCCGAAGCGGTACCGCACGTGGTTCTTCGTGGCGCTGCTGCCGGACGGCCAGCGCACCCGCGACGTGTCCACGGAGTCCTCGGAGGTGACCTGGCTGGGTGCGCTAGCGGCCGCCGATGCCGCCGACGCGGGAGACCTGATGATGCTGCCGCCGACCTACCTGACCTGCCTGGAGATCGGCCAGCATTCCAGTCCCCTGGCTGTCCTGGAAGCGGCCCAGGGTCGCACCGTCGACATGTTCACCCCGGGAGTCGAGGCGCTGGGTGACGGCTTCACGCTGTCCATGCCCGACCACCTGCGCCCACTCGTGGCCGCACGCCGGTCGTGAGCCTGTCGTGAGCTGGACCGGCGGGTCCTTCGGTGAGCGGGCCCAGTGCGTGCTCGCGCCGAACGCCGACATGATGACGCTCGACGGCACCAACACCTGGGTCCTGCGCGAGCCGGGCGCCCGGCGCTCGGTCGTCATCGACCCGGGCCCGTCGATCCCCGCCCACCTCGACGCGGTGGCCGAGGCGGCCGGCGAGGTGGGCGTCGTACTCCTCACGCATCATCACCATGACCACGCCGAGGCCGCGAAGGAGTTCGCGCAGCGGATGGGCTGCGGGGTCCGGGCGCTGGACCCGGAGTACCGCCTCGGCTCGGAGGGCCTCGGCGATGGCGACGTCGTGTCGGTCGACGGGCTCGAGGTCAGAGTCATCGGCACCCCCGGCCACACTGCGGACTCCCTGTCGTTCCTGTTGCCCGCGGAGGCGGCGGTCCTCACCGGCGACACCGTGCTGGGCCGGGGCACGACGGTCGTGGCCCACCCTGACGGCCAGCTCGGCGCCTATCTGTCCTCGCTCGACCGGCTGCACGCGCTGGCCTCGGCTCAGGAGGCGATGGTGATCTGGCCCGGTCACGGGCCCGTGATTCCGGACGCCATGGCAGCCCTCGACTACTACATCGCCCACCGGCGGGAGCGCCTCGAGCAGGTCGAGGCGGCGGTCGCCGCGTTGCGCGACTCACCCCACCCGGAGGGAATGGCCGCCGACGAGCTGCCGAGACGGGTCGTCGAGATCGTCTACCAGGACGTCGACCCGGTCCTGTGGGGCGCGGCCGAGCTGTCCGTGCGCGCCCAGCTCGCCTACCTCGCCGAGCATCGTTGAGTTCGGGCCTGCCCGACCTGTCCTTTCCGCGCAATCGCGCCACTTGGACAGGCTGTGCGCGTCCGAACCTGTCCAAGTGGCGCGATTGCGTCAGTAGGACACTCCGCGAACCGGGGCAACTTCGCCTGTGGATAGCCGTCACGGGCCCGTTCCCGTGGGAACGCTCACCGCATGTGCTCCTTCTCCATGGACCTCCGGCTTCCATTCACCAAAGAGCGTTTCCTCGAGGTGGGTGGAGATCCACGAGCCTTGCGCAGGCGCTCGTTCAAGCAGATTTTCCGCAGTGTCTGGGTACGTCGCGACGGCATCGACGATGACACCCGGATCCGGGCCGCCCTGGCTATCCATCCCGAGGGGGCCTTCGCCAGCCATTTCAGCGCGGCTCGGTTGTTGGGTCTGCCGGTGCCGGACCACGCGTTCGAGCACGTCACTGTCCTGAAGCCCGAGGATCGGCGTTACCGGCCCGAGGTCAAGCCGCACGTGACCACCCGCGAGCGTGAGCCGATCGAGGTGCGCGGGATCCCCACGACCGACGCCCTCACGACCTTCATCCAGCTGGCCGGCGTGCTCTCGCTGCTTGATCTCGTGATCCTGGGCGACGCGCTGATACGAAAGTTTCGGTTGACCCCCGAGCAACTGGTGCTCGCGTGCCGCAAGAGCAAGGACTACTACGCCGGGCTGGCCAGTAGAGGCGCAGCGTTGGTACGCGAGGGTGTCGACTCTGTGATGGAAACCCGTCTTCGTCTCTTGTTGGTGCTTGCGGGCTTACCGGAGCCCGAGGTGAACGTGATCGTCTACCACGAGGACGGCAGGTGGAAACGACGTTTCGACCTCTGCTACCCGAGGATCAAGCTGATCATCGAGTACGACGGGCGCCAGCATGTCGATCGGATCGGACAATGGAACTCGGACCTCGAGCGCCGCGAAGAGTTCGACGACGAGGGCTACCGGATCCTGGTCGTGACGGCCAAGGGACTCTTTGTCGAACCGGGACGAACGATCCAGAGGGTCCGCCGCCAATTGATCCTGCGCGGCTGGGGCGACGTACCCCCGGTCAATGACGAGTGGCGGACTTACTTCTCCAACTGATCGCGGGAGCTGTTCAACCCGCGCAATCGCGCCACTTGGACGTCGTTTCGCGGTGAATACCTGTCACAACGGCGCGATTGCGCCGAAAGGACAGCTTTCGGCGCAATGCAGGAAGGAGCAACGCCCACGTCAGCGGGCGCGGCGAGCGAGCCGCTCGACGTCCATGATCACGACCGAGCGGGGCTCGAGGCGCAGCCAGCCGCGGGAGGCGAAGTCGGCGAGGGCCTTGTTGACGGTCTCGCGGGAGGCACCCACCAGCTGGGCGAGCTCCTCCTGGGTCAGGTCGTGGTGCACGTGGACGCCGTCGTCGGCAGTGCGGCCGAAACGGTCGGCGAGGTCCAGGAGTGCCTTCGCCACCCGACCGGGGACATCGGAGAACACCAGGTCGGCGACGACGTCGTTGGCCTTGCGCAGACGCCCCGCGAGCTGGGCCAGCAGGCCGCGGGCGACGACCGGGCGGCCCTCGAGCCAGCGCAGCAGGTCCTCGTGGGACAGGGAGGCGAACGTCGCGTCCGTGACCGCGGTGACCGTGGCCGAGCGCGGGCCGGGGTCGAAGAGCGACAGCTCGCCGAACATCTGGCCGGGGCCGAGGATCGCGAGGAGGTTCTCGCGTCCGTCGGACGAGGTGCGGCCGAGCTTCACCTTGCCGTCCAGGACGACGTACAGCTTGTCGCCCGAATCCCCCTCGTGGAAAAGGACGTCACCGCGGCGGATGCGGGTCTCGCCCATCGACCCCCGGAGTGCCGTGGCCGCCTCGTCGTCCAGGGCGCTGAAGAGCGGGGCCTGACGAAGCACGTCGTTGTCCACGGGTCCTCCTTGTAGGTCCCCCTCACGAGCGCGAGGGCGGCACCGGAATCCTATCCAGTGGGATAGGTCACAGGAACCACCGACTCCGGCATTTCGGGCCCCGGTCCCTCGGCGGCCTCGTCGCAGGCACCGCCTAGGCTGCAGGCGTGCCCGCCGTCGAAACCCGCACCGGACTGGTCCGTCGTGCCCGGAAGATCGACCGGGTCCTCGCCGAGACCTACCCGGACGCCCGCTGCGAGCTCGACTTCGCCAACCCCTTCGAGCTGCTCGTCGTGACCGTCTTGTCGGCCCAGACGACCGACAAGAGGGTCAACGCCGTGCGGCCCACGCTCTTCGCGTCCTACCCGGACGCCCCCGCGATGGCTGCCGCCGAGCGCGAGCGACTCGAGGCCATCATCGGGCCGCTTGGCTTCTTCCGCGCCAAGACCGAGTCCCTGCTCAAGCTGAGCCAGGCGCTGGTCGAACGGTACGACGGACAGGTGCCCCCGCGTCTCGAGGACCTGGTGACGTTGCCGGGCGTCGGTCGCAAGACCGCCAACGTGGTCCTCGGCAACGCCTTCGATGTCCCCGGCATCACCGTCGACACCCACTTCGGGCGCCTGGCCCGCCGCTTTGGCTGGACCGACGAGACCGACCCGGTCAAGGTCGAGCGCGCCGTGGGCGAGCTGGTCCCCAAAAAAGACTGGACGATGCTCAGCCACCACCTGATCTGGCACGGCCGCCGGCGCTGCCACGCCCGCAACCCCGCCTGCGGCGCCTGCCCCGTCGCGCGCCTGTGCCCGGCGTATGGCGAAGGCCCCACAGACCCCGAGGTCGCCGCCAAGCTGGTCAAGACCGAGGGCCGCGCGTGAGGCGGGCCGTCCTGATCGCCCTGGCGGCCGCCGCGCTCCTGTTCGCGGGCTGCAGCAACAACCCTGGCACCCCCGGCCGGTCCTCGGTGCGGGTCGACACCCCCGAGCTGCGTCAGCTCAAGAAGCAGGCGGGCGTGGAGCCCTGCCAATCAGGATCGGGCCACTCGGGTTCGTTGCCTGCCGTGAAGCTGGCGTGCCTGGGCGGAGGAGAGAGCGTCGACCTCTCGACGCTCCAGGGACCCCTCATCTTGAACTTCTGGGCCTCCAACTGCATCCCGTGCCGCAAGGAGATGCCTGCGTTGCAGTCCTTCCACGAGAAGTACGGCGACCGGGTCCCCCTCATCGGGATCGACTTCCTCGACGCGTTGCCAGGCGCCGCCTTCGACCTGGTGAAGCAGACCGGCGCGAGATACCCGTTGCTCGCCGACCCCAACGGGGACGTGCAGACCACGGACATCCGGCCGCCCGGCCTTCCCTACTTCGTGTTCCTGTCCGCGGACGGTTCGATCTCGCGCACGGCGGGCGGTATCAGCTCGGCGGACCAGCTGGTCGATCTCGTGAAAGAGCACCTCGGGGTGACCCTGTGACCGAGGAGCCGCTCGCCCCGGGCCTTCCCGACTGGTTGCGACCCGTGGAGGCGGGTGCACGGTCGATCACGGTGGGCGACCTGACCAGGTTCATGCCACCGGAGGGTTCGGACGCCCGACGCGGCGCCGTCCTGATGCTGTTCGGCGAGGGCCCCGACGGTCCCGACCTGCTGCTCACCGAGCGGGCCCACCACATGCGCTCCCACCCCGGGCAGGTGTCGTTCCCGGGCGGCTCCATCGACCCCGGTGAGACGCCGCGGGAGGCCGCGCTGCGCGAGGCACTGGAGGAGACGGGGCTCGACCCCGCCGGCGTCGTGGTCTTCGCGGAGCTACCCGAGCTCTGGTTGCCGCCGAGCAACTTCGCGGTCACGCCCATCCTCGGCTGGTGGCGCGAACCCAGCCCGGTGGCGGCCGTGGACCCCGACGAGGTGCACGAGGTCTACCGCGTGCCGATCAGCGAGCTGGTCGACCCCACCCACCGGATCGGCGTACGCCACCCGTCCGGCTGGGTCGGGCCGGGCTTCTTCATCGGAGACGACAAGGACGTGATCCTCTGGGGCTTCACGGCCGGGATCATTGCGCGGTTGTTCGACTTCATGGGCTGGACCACCGAGGTCGCGGACCCACCGCTCGTCGACCTGCCCGACTACATGCTCAAGGGACAGCCGTCCGGCACCGATCTGGCACCGAACACCGACTTCGAGAAGCGGCGCCGGTGAACGCCCTCGACTGGTTGCTGGTGCTGCTCGTGCTGGCCTACGCGCTCTCCGGCTACTGGCAGGGCTTCGTGACCGGCGCGTTCGCGACCGCAGGGCTGCTGCTCGGTGGTCTCTTCGGCGTCTGGCTCGCACCCGTGGCCCTCGGCGACGCGACGCCGTCCCTGCTGGTCTCGCTGGGTGCCCTGTTCATCGTGATCCTCACCGCTTCGCTGGGCCAGGCCGTCCTCCAGTACGCCGGGTCGAAGCTCCGGGACCGGATCACCTGGCAGCCGGTCCGCGCCATCGACGCCGTCGGCGGGGCGGTCCTGAGCGCGGCGGCCGTCCTGCTCGTGGCCTGGGCGCTGGGCGTCGCGATCTCGGGGTCCCGCATCAACGGCGTCACCCCGCTGGTGCGCAACTCCGCCGTGCTCGACCGGGTCGACCGGCTGCTGCCGCAAGCGGCCGGTGGGGTCCTGCAGGCGTTCAACAACGTCGTCGGCACCAGCTTCTTCCCGCGCTACCTCGAACCCTTCGCCCCGGAACGCATCGTCGCCGTCAAGCCCGGCGACCGGAAGATGCTGCAGGACCCCGACGTCGAGAACGCCGCTGCCAGCGTGCTCAAGATCCGCGGCACCAACGACTGCGGCCGGGGCATCGAGGGGTCCGGTTTCCTCTACGCCCCCAACCGGCTGATGACCAACGCGCATGTCGTCGCCGGGGTCACCGACCCGGAGGTCGAGATCGATGGGGAGTCGCGCACGGCGCAGGTCGTCTACTACAACCCCGATCTCGATGTCGCGGTGCTGAGCGTCGACAGCAGCAGCCTGCCCACACTGACGTTCGACACCTCGGCGGCGTCGAACGACCCGGTGGCCGTGCTGGGCTACCCCCAGGATGGGCCGTACGACGTGGAGCCCGGCCGGATCAGGTCGGAGCAGAAGCTCCGCTCGCCCAACATCTACGGTGACGGCACCGTGATCCGCGAAGTGTTCTCGCTGCGGGCCCTGGTGCGACCCGGCAACTCGGGTGGCCCGATCGTGTCGGACGGGGGGGACGTCGTCGGCGTCGTGTTCGCCGCGTCTGTCACCGACAAGGACACCGGCTATGCGCTAACAGCAGGCCAGGTGTCCGCGAGTGCCGGCTACGGCCGCGACGCCACGGCCGAGGTCTCCACCGGCGACTGTGCCGGCTGAGACAGGCTCAGTCGTTCTCAGCTCTTGCCCTTGAGGGCCTTCGGGATCTCGCGACCCTGCTCGATCGCCTTCTCCGGCGGGCCGACCTGCTTGACCTTCCTGACGCCGACGAAGACCAGGAGCGCGGCGAGGAGCAGGTAGAAGCCGAAGACGATCAGGAACGCCCAGTGCAGGCTCAGGCCCTTGCCGTTCCAGTTGATGAAGTAGGCGATCGCGACCGACAGCATGATGACGGCCAGGACGGCGATGAACCCGGCGGCCGCGAAGAGCGCCACGCCGAGCCCCCCCGCCTTGACGCTGACCTTCAGCTCGGACTTGGCGAGCGCGATCTCCTTCGACAGCAGGGTGGAGATGTCACGGCTCGCGTCGGCGACGAGGCGCCCGATGGTGGGATCGCCGTCGGCCGGAGCGGCTGTCTTGACCGGTTCGGTGGACATGAGGTGTTCCCCCTGCGGGTCGGGTGAGGCGTTCTCGGTGCAGACCCTACAGAACGACTTCGGCCCTCCGCGTCGGTAGGATCACCCCTCGGTGAGCCGGGAAGTCTGGTCGGCACGTCTCCCGTGACCGCGGGCGGCGTTTCTCATTCGAGCGAGCCTCAGATTGGTTGCCCGTGGACACGCCCCGTCGCCGCAGCTTCTTCGCCGAGCTCGACCTGCGCGAATCCACGTTTGTCGGTGACCTGCTCCGCCGCGAGACCGTCGGAGGCACCATCGCCCTGCTGGCTGCCGTGGTTGCCGTCGCGTGGGCGAACTCGACCTGGGGATCGTCGTACGACGACTTCCGGGCCTTCGACGTCGGCCCCCTCGA
>JAOPXM010000239.1 GCA_025965125.1 Nocardioides sp. | reverse complement strand
CCTCGAGGTGCGACGGGTTCGCTGCGACCGAGACCTTGATCCGGTCGCCTGACCCGGCTTCGAACTCGCCCTCGGCGCCGAGGTGGTACTTCACGTCGCCGGAGCCCTGGACGGTCCGCGGGTCGATGTTGCCCTCGAACTCGCGAAAGATCTGGGAGTAGCTCTTGCCGACGATGTTGGCGAGTACGTTCAGCCGGCCCCGGTGCGCCATGCCCATGGCGACCTCGTCGAGGCCCGACTCTGCAGCCGCCTCGCAGATCTCGTCGAGCACCGGGACAGTGGTCTCGCCACCCTCGAGGCTGAACCGCTTCTGACCGACGAACTTGGTCTGCAGGAATGTCTCGAACGCCTCGGCCTGGTTCAGCTTCAGCAGGATCCGCAGCTGCTCTTCACGCGGCGGCTTGGTGTGCGGCTGCTCGACGCGCTCCTGGATCCACTGGCGCTGCTCGGGATCCATGATGTGCATGTACTCGATGCCGGTGGTCCGGCAGTAGGAGTCACGCAGGATGCCGAGGATCTGGCGCAGCTTCATGAAGCGGCGACCCTCGCCACCGAACGACCCGGTGGCGAACTCGCGGTCCAGGTCCCACAGGGTCAACCCGTGCGACTCGATCTCGAGGTCCGGGTGGCTGCGCTGGCGGTACTCGAGCGGATCCGTGTCGGCCATCATGTGGCCGCGCACGCGGTAGGCGTGGATCAGCTCGAGGATGCGCGCCTGCTTGCTGATCTCGTCGTCGTGCGACGTCGCGATGTCGTTGGACCACCGGATCGGCTCGTAAGGGATGCGCAAAGCCCGGAATATCTCGTCGTAGAAGTCCTCCTGCCCGGTGAGCAGGTGGTGCACCCGGCGCAGGAAGTCACCCGACTGGGCACCCTGGATGACGCGGTGATCGTAGGTCGACGTGAGCGTCATGACCTTGCTGATCGCATTGCGGGCGATCGCGTCGTCGGAGGCTCCCTGCCACTCCGGGGGGTACTCCATGGCGCCCACGCCGATGATGACTCCCTGCCCGGCCATCAGCCTCGGCACCGAGTGGTTGGTGCCGATCGTGCCGGGGTTCGTCAGCGAGATCGTGGTGCCCTGGAAGTCGGCGACGGTCAGCTTGTTGTCGCGCGCCTTGCGGACGATCTCCTCGTAGGCGGTCCAGAAGCCGGCGAAGTCCATCGTCTCGGCGGCCTTGATGCTCGGAACCAGGAGCTGACGGGTGCCGTCGGGCTTCTGGATGTCGATGGCGAGCCCGAGGTTGATGTGGGCCGGGGTGATCAGGTTGGGCTTGCCGTCGCGCACCTCGAAGCCGTTGTTCATCTCGGGCATCGACCGCAGCGCCTTGACCAGCGCGTAGCCGATGATGTGGGTGAACGAGACCTTGCCGCCTCGGGCACGCGCGAGGTGGTTGTTGATGACCGTGCGGTTGTCCCACAGCAGCTTCACGGGGACCGAGCGGACCGACGTTGCGGTCGGGACGGCCAGCGAGGCGTCCATGTTCTGGGCGGTGCGGGCCGAGGCGCCGCGCAGCACGGTGTACGTCGGCTCGTCGCTCGCCGCGGCGGGTGCCGGTGGGCGGGACTCCTTGGGCACGGGGTTGGTGGTGCCCTTGGCCGGCTCGGCCGCCTTGGCGTCCGGACGCGGCCGCGCCACCGGAGCGGGCTTGCTCTCGGCCGTGGCCGGCTTGTCCTCGGCCTTCGCGACCGGTGCCTGCTCGGCCTTCGCCGGTGCTCGCTCCGCGGGTGCGGCCGGCTTCTGGGGGGGTGCCGGCGTCTTCTCAGTCGTGGTCGGCGCGGCGCCGTTGGCGGGGGCCGCGCCGCTTCCGTTCGTCGAACCGTTCGCCTTGAAGTACTGGACCCAGGTGGGGTCCACGCTGCCGGGATCGAGCTTGTACTTGTCGTACATCTCCTCGACGAGCCACTCGTTGGCTCCGAAGTCGGTGGAGGGTTGTTCTGGAGACTGGCTGCCTGACGACTGCGGCACGACTTGCTTCGCCTCTTTCAATGAGCGCGCGCGAATGGGGGCTTTCAAACCTCAAGGCTAGCCCCACACGCCAGCAAATGCCGAGGTAAGGGTGGGGTTTCGGGCAGGGTGTAACCCGAGCCACACCTGGGGCCGCTCCGGTGCCCCCGACTCCGGTTCGCTGACCGCCTGAAAGCAAGGAGTCCGGCCACGATGACCACCGCCTCACCAGGTGCACCCCGAGGAGTTCGAGGTGCCTCCCTGTTGCTCACGCTGGCACTCTCGCCGGTGTTCGCGGCGACCGCCTGCTCGGGCGACGACGGTCCCGCAGACCCGGGGAGCCCGGCCACGTCGGGCGGAGCACATGGAGTCGAAGAGGTTGCGACGAAGGCGACGATCGGCAAGGTGACCGGCCGACTCGCTCCGGCACGCCGTAAGACGCTCAGGGCGAACGTCAAGACCCTCGTCGACCACTACCTCGACGCGGCCTACGTCAGCGGTGACTACCCCCGCTCGGAGTTTGCGGATGCCTTCCCGGGATTCACGAAGGGGGCCGAGTCGGATGCGCGCAAGGACCGCAGCCTGATGAGCAACGCCGCGATCGGGCAGCACATCGACGGCGTCGAGGCCCGTCACCGGCGCCTGCGGATCGACGTTCTCGCGGTCCGGAAGAAGGCGGTCGGCGTCACCGCCAGGTTCGTTCTCGACTTCGACACCTCGGGAGAGCGGAAGCTGTCCGAGCGCGTGAAGGGGCTGCTCTACATGACCTGGCAACACCACGGCGGCTGGAAAGTCTTCGGCTACGACGTCTCCCGGGGGGTTCGGCGATGACGACGTCGACGAACCGGCGGCGGCTCTCCCGCGTGCTGCGGGCAACAGCACTCGGGATGGTGCTCGCTGTGGCCGCGATCGTGGTGCCGGACTCTGCGGTCGCACCGGTCCAGGTGACCCTGGTCAAGCTCCACCAAGGGTCGGGCGTCGACCTCAGCCCCGACGTCATCTGGATCCTTGCGGTGGGCTCCGACGCCCGCCCGGGCGAGGACATGACGCACAGCCGCGGCGACGCCCTCCAGCTGATCGGCATGAACACCCAGACAGGAGCGGCGACCGCGATCGGCATCCCGCGTGACTCCTGGGTCAGCATTCCGGGCTACGGCTCCAACCGGATCAACGCCTCGCTCTACTTCGGCGGCCCCGAGCTGCTCGGCAAGACGGTGGGCAACCTGATCGGCATCCAGCCCGACTACGTCTTCGTCACGAGGTTCCAGTTCTTCAGCGACATGGTGCGCTACCTCGGTGGCATCACGGTCAACAACCCCGTCGCGTTCAGCGACGAGTACCTCATGAAGGACGGTTTCCGGAAGGGCCGGATCCACCTCGGTCCCTACGAGGCACTCGCATTCTCGCGGATCCGGCACAACCTGATCCGAGGTGACTTCGACCGCTCGGCCAACCAGCAGCGCACCCTGCGCGGCATCCAGGCCAACGTCCGGGCGCACGCCGACCAGCCGGGCTTCATCGAGGGCGGCGTGCTGACGGTGATGAAGCACATGTACACCGACCTGTCGCCCGCCGAGCTGTTCAAGATCGGACACGCGATGGCCCAGGTCGACCCCAGCAAGATCACCAACTGCGTGGTGCAGGGCGGCATCGGCAACATCGGCGGCGCCAGCGTCGTGCTGCCCTACGTCGACCAGGCGCGCAGCTACGGCAACGACGCACGCCGGGACGCCACGATCAAGAGGTGCTGAACCAACAGGTGCTGAACGCAGAGCGCGGTGCTCCAGGCGTTGGCGACGACACAGAGCGCCCCCGGAAGGATTCGAACCTTCGCTCCCGCCATGCGGCAGAGCGCGGTGCTCCAGGCGTTGGCGACGACACAGAGCGCCCCCGGAAGGATTCGAACCTTCGCTCCCGCCTCCGGAGGGCGGTGCTCTATCCCCTGAGCTACGGGGGCCCGGGGTTGCGGGCACGACCCTACAACCGGGTTGTCCGGGCGGAGAAACCGGTGCAGGGTCGGGGTGGCCCCGCCGATACCCTTGTCCGGTGACCCCCGAGCAGCTCTCCACCTTGATCGTCGACGCGCTGACGACCCTGTCCGACGAGGGTGCGATCACCCTGCCGGACGGCGTCCCGACGACGGTGACGGTTGAGCGTCCGCGCCAGAAGGGCCATGGTGACTACGCCACCAACGTGGCGCTCCAGCTCGGAAAGGCCGCCGCGATGAACCCGCGGGCCTTCGCCGAGCTCGTCAAGGGCCGGCTCGAGGCCGCCGACGAGGTCGCGGCGGTGGACATCGCCGGGCCCGGTTTCCTCAACATCACCGTGGCGGCCGGCGCTCAGGGCATCGTCGCGGCGGAGATCGTGGCGGCCGGATCGTCGTACGGCGCATCCGACGGGTTCGCGGGCGAGAAGATCAACCTCGAGTTCGTGTCGGCGAACCCCACCGGTCCGCTGCACCTCGGTGGCGTGCGCTGGGCCGCGGTCGGGGACGCGCTCGGCCGGATCTTCACCATGACCGGTGCCGAGGTCAGTCGGGAGTACTACTTCAACGACCACGGGGTCCAGCTCGACCGGTTCAGCAGCTCGCTGCTGGCGGCCGCCAAGGGCCAGCCGGTGCCCGAGGACGGCTACGGCGGGCAGTACATCCAGGAGATCGCCCACGCAGTCGTAACGGCACGTCCCGACGTGATGATGCTGAACGACGACGACGCCCAGGAGGTCTTCCGGGCGGTCGGCGTCGACATGATGTTCACCGAGATCAAGCAGAGCCTGCACGACTTCGGGGTCCACTTCGACGTCTACTTCCACGAGGACGAGCTGCACAAGAGCGGCGCCGTGGACCGGGCGATTGCCCGCCTGACGGAGCTCGGCAACACCTACGAGAAGGATGGCGCGCTGTGGCTCGCCACCGAGAAGTACGGCGACGACAAGGACCGGGTGATCATCCGTTCCGACGGACACGGCTCCTACCTGTCCGGAGACCTCGCCTACTACCTCGACAAGCGGGAGCGCGGCTTCGACCGGTGCTTCATCATGCTCGGCGCCGACCACCACGGGTACGTCGGCCGGATGATGGCGATGTGCGCGGCGTTCGGTGACGAGCCCGGCAAGAACCTCGAGATCCTGATCGGCCAGATGGTCAATCTGCTGCGCGACGGCGAGCCGCTGAGGATGTCGAAGCGGGCCGGCACGGTCGTCACGATCGACGACCTGGTCGGTGCGATCGGTGTGGACGCCTCCCGCTACGCGTTGGCGCGCTACAGCTCCGACTCCACCATCGACATCGACCTCGACCTGTGGGCCAAGGCGAGCAGCGACAACCCCGTCTACTACGTCCAGTACGCCCATGCCCGGGTGAGCTCGATCCTGCGCAATGGCGCCGACCTGGGCCTGGAGCCGGCGACGGCTGACGACTTCGACCCCACTCTGCTCGCCCACGAGAAGGAGGGTGAGCTGCTCCGCGCCCTGGCGGAGTTCCCGCGGGTCGTCGCGTCGTCCGCCCAGCTGCGCGAGCCGCACCGGGTGGCCCGCTACCTCGAGGACACGGCGGCCATCTACCACCGCTTCTACGACACCTGCCGGGTGCTGCCGATGGGGGACGAGGAGCCGAACGACCAGCACCGGGCCCGGCTGCTCCTCGTCGCAGCGACCCGCACCGTGCTCGGCAACGGGCTCGCTCTGCTCGGCGTCTCGGCGCCCGAGCGGATGTGACATGCCCTCCCACGAAGCAGGCTGGGCGCACGCGGACGGAGCCCTCAAGGGTCCGTCGTGGCTGCGCGAACCCACCGACAGCAACGCCCTGGTCGACCATCTGTGGTCGACGACTGCGCACAAGGTCGACGGCGTCCTCGAGGTCGGGGGAGTCCTGCTGACCGATCTCGTTGCCGAGCACGGTTCGCCTGCCTATGTCCTCGACGAGGCCGACTTCCGTGCCCGGGCCGCGGCCTTCCGTGACGCGTTCTCGTCGTACGACGTGTTCTACGCCGGCAAGGCGTTCCTCTGCACCGCCATCGCGAGGTGGGTCGAGCAGGAGGGCCTCAACCTGGACGTCTGCTCGGGCGGGGAGCTGTCGGTGGCCGAGCGCGCCGCGTTCCCGCCGGCCAGGATCGGGTTCCATGGCAACAACAAGAGCGAGGACGAGCTCCGGCGGGCGGTCGCGCTGGGGGTTGGCCGGATCATCGTCGACTCGTTCGACGAGATCGACCGCCTGGTCGCCGTCACCGCCGAGCTCGGCGCGACGACCCGCGTGATGGTGCGTGTGACCGCCGGGGTCGAGGCGCACACCCACGAGTACATCGCCACCGCCCACGAGGACCAGAAGTTCGGCTTCTCGATCACCTCGGGCGACGCGTTCGAGGCCGTCCTCCGCGTCCAGGACGCGCCGGGGCTGGAGCTGCTCGGACTGCATTCGCACATCGGCTCCCAGATCTTCGACTCCTCGGGCTTCGAGGTTGCCGCCCGCCGGGTGCTCGCGCTGCAGGCGCAGATCTCCGAGGAGATCGGCGTGACCCTGCCGGAGATGGACCTCGGTGGCGGGTTCGGGATCGCCTACACCACCCAGGACGACCCGTCCGACGCCGCACAGCTCGCGACCGAGATGAGCAAGATCGTCGAGCACGAGTGCCGCGCGCTCGGAATCCCGGAGCCGCGACTGTCCATCGAGCCCGGCCGGGCGATCGTGGGCCCGGCGATGTGCACCGTCTACGAGGTCGGCACCGTCAAGCGGGTCGCCCTCGACGGGGGTGCGAACCGCACCTACGTCTCGGTCGACGGCGGCATGAGCGACAACATCCGCACCGCGCTGTACGACGCGGACTACTCCTGCACGCTCGCGTCGCGACGCTCGGCGGCCGGGCCCGTTCTCGTGCGTGTGGTCGGGAAGCACTGCGAGGCCGGCGACATCGTGGTCAAGGACGAGTTCCTACCCGCGGACGTGGCTCCGGGAGACCTGGTCGCCGTTCCCGGCACCGGCGCCTACTGTCGCTCGATGGCCTCCAACTACAACCACCTCACCCGCCCGCCGGTGATCGCGGTGCGGGACGGGCTCGCGCGGGTCGTCGTGCGGAGGGAAAGTATCGAGGACCTGTTGGCGACGGATGTGGGTGCGGTAGATGGCTAGCAAGACGCTGCGGGTGGCGGTCCTCGGCTGCGGCTCCGTGGGTTCGCAGGTGGTCCGGCTCCTGCTCGAGCAGGCCGGGGACCTGACGGCCCGGGTGGGAGCACCCGTCGAGCTCGTTGGCGTCGCCGTACGCCGGCTGGACGCGCCGCGTGAGGTCGACGTGCCCGCGGGGCTGTTGACCGACGATGCCCCCGGTCTGGTGGCCCGCGACGACGTCGACCTGGTGGTCGAGGTGATTGGCGGGATCGAGCCGGCCCGCTCGCTGATCCTCTCCGCGCTCGAGAACGGCGCATCGGTCGTCACCGCCAACAAGGCGCTCCTCGCGGAGGACGGTCCGACCCTGTTCGAAGCCGCCGAGAAGGCCGGGCGCGACCTCTACTACGAGGCGGCCGTGGCCGGTGCCATCCCCATCGTTCGCCCCCTGCGCGAGTCCCTTGCCGGCGACAAGGTGACCCGGGTGCTAGGCATCGTCAACGGCACCACCAACTTCATCCTCGACAAGATGGACACCGCCGGCAGCGGGTTCACCGAGGCGCTCGAGGAGGCCCAGGAGCTCGGCTACGCGGAGGCCGACCCGACTGCCGACATCGAGGGCTTCGACGCGGCCGCCAAGGCAGCGATCCTGGCCTCACTCGCGTTCCACTCCCGCGTGACTGCCTCCGACGTCCACCGCGAGGGCATCTCGGAGGTCACTGCCGCCGACGTGCAGTCCGCGCGCGACATGAACAGCGTCGTGAAGCTGCTCGCGATCTGCGAGCTGAGGACCGGACCTGGCGGAGAGGACGCCGTGTCCGTGCGCGTCCACCCGGCGATGATCCCGCGGTCACATCCGCTCGCGTCGGTGCGCGAGGCCTACAACGCCGTGTTCGTCGAGTCCCAGGCGGCTGGTCAGCTGATGTTCTACGGCCCCGGCGCCGGCGGCTCGCCGACCGCGTCCGCCGTGCTCGGCGACCTCGTCACGGTCGGTCGCAATCTCCTTGCCGGCACCCGCGGCCCCGGGGAGTCGTCGTACGCCGACCGCACGGTGCTGCCGATGGGCGAGACCATCACCCGCTACCACGTGGCGATCGACGTGGACGACCGCGCCGGCGTGCTGGCCGCGGTCGCCACGGCTTTCGCCGAGAACGGCGTTTCGATCCAGACGGTCCGCCAGGAGGGCCGCGACCTCGACGCCCAGCTCGTCGTCGTCTCCCACCAGGCCACCGACGCGCAGCTGAGCGCCACCGTCGCGCACCTGCGCAACATGGACATCGTCCGCGAGGTCACCTCGGTGATGCGGGTCGAAGGAGAAGCCGAGTGACCACGACCCCCGCGTCGCTGCAGCACCGCCACCAGTGGCGAGGCGTCATCGAGGAGTACCGCAGCCTGCTCGAGATCCCGGCAGACACCCCGGCGATCACGCTGCGCGAAGGCGGCACCCCACTGGTCCACTCGGAGTGGCTGTCCGGGCTGACCAGGGCCGAGGTGTGGCTGAAGGTCGAGGGCGACAACCCCACCGGATCGTTCAAGGACCGCGGGATGACCGCCGCGATCTCGGTCGCCAAGTACGACGGCGCTCAGGCGGTGGTCTGCGCGTCGACGGGCAACACCTCGGCGTCGATGGCCGCGTACGCCGCGAAGGCCGGCCTCAAGCCGCTCGTGCTCGTCCCCGAGGGCAAGATCTCCGCCGGGAAGATGGCCCAGGCGATCCTGCACGGCGCCCAGGTCATCATGGTGCGCGGCAACTTCGACAACTGCCTGATGCTGGCCAAGGGCCTCGCCTGGGAATACCCCGTCGCCCTCGTCAACTCCGTGAACCCGGTGCGCCTCGAGGGCCAGAAGACCGCGGCGTTCGAGATCGTCGACTTCCTCGGGGACGCCCCTGACTACCACCTGTTGCCGGTCGGGAACGCCGGCAACATCTCGGCGTACTGGCTCGGCTACTGCCAGTACGCCCGACTCGGCCTGGCGACGAAGACTCCGGTGATGCGCGGCTTCCAGGCCGAGGGGGCGGCGCCGCTCGTCACCGGCGAGCCCTTCCCCGACCCCGAGACCAAGGCCACCGCCATCCGGATCGGCAACCCCGCTTCGTGGAAGCTCGCGGAGGCTGCGCGCAACGAGTCCGGTGGCCGGTTCGCCGCGGTCAGCGACGACCAGATCCTCAGCGCCCAGCGCGACCTCGCTTCTCACGACGGTGTCTTCGTCGAGCCGGCGTCGGCAGCCGGCATCGCCGGACTGCTCCAGGAGCTGGCGGGCGGCGAGTCATACGCAGGACGGACGGTCGTGGTGACCGTGACCGGGCACGGTCTCAAGGACACCGCAACCGCGCTCGAGGGCTTCGCGAGCAGCGGGCTGAGCATCGTGGACACCGTCATCGACGCCGACGTGACCGCCGCGGCGGTCGCAGCCGGGCTCGCCTGAGCTGACATGACCGCCTTCGTCGAGGGACCCGTTCGGGTCTCCGTGCCCGCCACCTCGGCGAATCTCGGTCCCGGCTTCGACTCGCTCGGGCTGGCACTCTCGCTGCGCGACGACCTCGAGGCGGAGGTCGTCGCCGAGGGTCTCGTCATCGAGGTCGAGGGGGCGGGTGCGGGCGTCGTACCCCTTGACGAGGCGCACCTGGTGGTCCGCTCGATGCGCGCGGCGTTCGCCGCGCTCGGCGCCGAGCCGAGCGGCCTCCGGCTCTCCTGCCACAACGTCATCCCGCACGGGCGGGGCCTGGGCTCCTCGTCCGCGGCGATCGTGGGCGGGATCAGCCTCGCCCGGGCGCTCGTTGCCGACGCCGCTGCGGTGTTGGACGACGACGCGGTCTTCCGGCTGGCCGCCCGCATCGAGGGCCATCCCGACAACGTCGCGCCCGCCCTGTACGGCGGCTTCGTGATCTCCGGCAGCGAGTCCGGCGACTTCTTCGCCGTCCGCTCGGCCGTCGACCCGCGGATCAGCGCGGTGGTCCTGGTCCCGCCGGTGCCCGTCTCGACCGAGGTCGCCCGGGGACTGCTGCCGGCCGACGTCCCGCACGCCGACGCCGCCGCCGACGCCGGGCGCACGGCGCTCCTGGTTGCCGCCCTGGCCGGCCAGCCCGAGCGGCTGCTGCTGGGCACCCGCGACTACCTGCACCAGGAGTACCGACGACCCGCGATGCCGGCCTCGGTCGCGCTCGTCGACGCTCTGCGTGCCGACGGGATCCCGGCCCTGGTCTCGGGGGCCGGGCCGACCGTCCTGGCGTTCGTCGACGGTGCGGCGGCGGCAGCCGAGCTGCTGGATCGGTGCCCGAACGGGTGGGACGCCCTCCATCTCCAGGTGGACACCCAAGGCGCGCGTGTCTGCTGAGCCCCCGACCGCAAGCGGTTGTGCAGGTGGTACATTGGCGGCGCGCCACAGCTCTCGGCGTAGCACCTCCTGGACCAATCGATCCCCGGGTGCACCACCCTTTCCTCATGCCGTGCGGGCCCTGCCCGCGCCTCCGCCAGCCCGCCTCCATGGTGAGCACCGGCGGCGAGGGGAACACTGACCAGAAGCCGCCGGCTCCGACCGGCTCGGCACTGAACGTGGGAAGGACCTCACGTGACGGAAACCATCGAATCCAACACTGCGCCTGCCGGGGATGCCCCGAAGAAGCGCGCTGGCGGACTCAACTCCATGCTGATCGCCGACCTCAAGTCGATGGCCGGCAGCATGGGCATCTCGGGGGCCGGGGCCATGAAGAAGGCCCAGCTCGTGGAGGCCATCAAGGCGGCCCAGGGCGGCGGCCGCACCGGCGCCAAGGCTGCGGCCCCCGTCGAAGCGCCGCGCGAGAAGCGTGAGAGGCGCCCGAAGCGCGAGCAGGACCAGCCGACTCGGGAGAGCGAGGACCGCGGCAACGAGGACCGCGAGGACCGCGACGCCCGGGGCCGCAAGTCCAGCGGTGCCCCGGACGAGACCCCGGACCACGACCAGAACCGCGATCAGAACCGCGACGAACGCGAGAGCCAGAACCGCGACGAACGCGAGAGTCAGGGTGGGGCCGCCAACCAGGCCCGCAACCGGGACCGGGAGAACAGCCGCGGCCAGAACCAGAGCCCCCAGGCCGGCGGCAACCGCGACAACCAGCGCGACACCCAACGAAACCGCGACGGTCGCGAGAACCGCGACGGCCAGCGTGACAACCAGGGCAACCGCGACAACCAGCGCGACGACCAGGACGGCTCCGGCCGCAACCGCCGCCGCCGCGGACGCGACCGTGACCGGAGCGGCAACCAGGGCGGCAGCCCGGGCAGCAACCAGCCCGGCGGTCAGCGCAGCGGGGTCAGCCAGCGCCACGAGATCGACACGACGATCCTCGAGGACGACGTCCTGGTGCCTGCGGCGGGCATTCTCGACGTACTCGACAACTACGCGTTCGTCCGCACCAGCGGCTACCTCCCCGGGCCTGACGACGTCTACGTGTCGCTGTCGATGGTCCGCAAGTTCGGCCTGCGCCGCGGCGACGCCATTGTCGGCGAGGTGCGCCAGCCCCGCGAGGGTGAGCGCAAGGAGAAGTTCAACCCGATGGTGCGCATCGACAGCGTCAACGGGGCCGAACCCGGCGCGTCGGTCAGCCGGGTCGAGTTCGCCAAGCTGACGCCGTTGTACGCCTCCGAGCGACTGCGCCTCGAGACCGAGCCGACGAACCTGATCGGCCGGGTCATCGACATCGCCGCCCCGATCGGCAAGGGCCAGCGCGGCCTGATCGTCTCGCCGTCCAAGGCCGGCAAGACGATGATCATGCAGTCGATTGCCAACTCGATCACCACGAACAACCCCGAGTGCCACCTGATGGTCGTGCTCGTCGATGAGCGTCCCGAGGAGGTCACCGACTTCGAGCGCTCCGTGAAGGGGGAGGTCATCTCCTCGACGTTCGACCGACCGGCCAGCGACCACACCACCGTCGCCGAGCTGGCCATCGAGCGGGCGAAGCGGCTGGTCGAGCTCGGCCACGACGTGGTCGTCCTGCTCGACGGGATCACCCGACTGGGACGCGCCTACAACCTGGCGGCCCCCGCCAGCGGCCGGATCCTGTCCGGTGGCGTCGACTCCGCGGCGCTCTACCCGCCCAAGCGTTTCTTCGGCGCCGCCCGCAACATCGAGAACGGCGGCTCGCTCACCATCTTGGCGACCGCGCTCGTCGAGAGCGGCTCGAAGATGGACGAGGTGATCTTCGAGGAGTTCAAGGGCACCGGCAACATGGAGATCCGGCTGCGCCGGGACTTCGCCGACAAGCGCATCTTCCCTGCCATCGATGCGGTCCAGTCGGGCACCCGACGCGAAGAGCTGCTCATGAGCAAGGACGAGCTGGCGGTCATCTGGAAGCTCCGGCGCGTGCTCTCGGGTCTCGACGGACAACAGGCGCTCGAGCTGCTCCTGGAGCGGCTGAAGAAGTCGCAGAACAACATGGAGTTCCTGATGCAGGTCCAGAAGACCACGCCGACGGCCGGCGGGGACGACTGACCAGATCCGCCGGGGTCCCGCCAGGGGCACCTGGGGGAACAACGCCGATTACCCCTGCGTTCAGGTGGGTGGCACACTTGTGCGCTGGTTCCGGTTCACGTCGTCCGCAGACAGCGGCGGCGACCCGGCGACTCCTGAGAGAACATGAGGACACCATGAAGAAGGACATCCACCCCGAGTACGTCGACACCCAGGTCACCTGTACCTGCGGCGCGTCGTTCGTGACTCGCTCCACTGCGACGTCCGGCAAGCTGCACGCCGACGTCTGCTCGCAGTGCCACCCGTTCTACACCGGCAAGCAGAAGATCCTTGACAGCGGTGGCCGCGTGGCGCGCTTCGAGAAGCGCTACGGAAAGCGGAAGGCCGAGGCTGACAAGCCTGAATCGACCGACAAATAGCTGCCTTACCGACGCCCGAACTGTGCACGACGTTGCGCAGGCCGGGCGTCGGTTCGCGTTTGCGGCACATAAGCTCGCGGAGTCCGATCAGCAGGGCAAGAACGGGGGAGGAGGTGTGTGATGGCGCAGCCGGTGCAGACGATTGACGTGCTGCTCGCCGAACACGCCGAACTTGAGCAGCGACTGGCGGACCCCGAGCTGCACAGCAATCCCGACGAGGCACGCAAGGCCGGCCGCCGCTTCGCCCGCCTGGCCCCGATCGTCGCCACGCATCGCAAGCTGGAGTCGGCCCGCGGCGACCTGGGGGCCGCACGCGAACTGGCCGCCGACGATGAGTCGTTC
>JAOPXM010000252.1 GCA_025965125.1 Nocardioides sp. | reverse complement strand
ACCATTACCCTTGTCGGCGGCAACGGCGACGGCCAGACCAACAAGGAGGCGAACCAGATCATCGTTGCACTGAATATCCAGGCGGTGGCCGAAGCATTGCTGTTCGCGTCGAAAGCGGGCGCGGATCCGGCCAGGGTGCGCCAGGCATTGATGGGCGGTTTTGCCGCGTCGCGGATTCTCGAAGTGCATGGCGAGCGCATGATCAAGCGCACCTTCAAGCCGGGCTTTCGCATCGCGTTGCACCAGAAGGACCTGGGCCTCGCCTTGCAGGGCGCCAAGGCCTTGGGCGTGTCATTGCCGAATACCGCCACCGCGCAGGAGCTGATGAATGCTTGCGCCGCCCATGGCATGAGCGATCTCGACCATTCCTCGCTGTGCCGGGCGATCGAGATGATGTCGAATCACGAAATTGGCGCCGGCCAGGACGCTGCCGTCGCTGCCGGCCAGTTGTAAGAGGAATTGCCATGCGACGCCAACGCAACGCCAAAATCATCGCAACACTCGGGCCCGCGAGTTCCGACATCCAGACTATCCAGGCGCTGTTCGAAGCCGGGGCCGACGTGTTCCGCTTTAATTTCAGCCATGGTTCGCAGCAGGATCATCAGGCGCGCTACGACATGGTGCGCGAGGTCGAACGCCGGTTCGACCGTCCGATCGCGGTGCTGGCCGATCTCCAGGGGCCAAAGCTGAGAGTCGGGAAGTTCGCCGACGGCAAAATAATGCTGCCGGCGGGCGCCGAGTTTTTCCTTGACCTCGATCCGGCGCCCGGCACGAGCCACCGGGTTTGCCTGCCCCATCCCGAGCTGTTCGACGCGGTGGCTGCCGGCCAGTCCTTGCTGCTCGACGACGGCAAAGTGAGGCTGCAGGTACTCTCTGTGGCAGGGCGGGCAATCCGTACCCGCGTCATCACCGGCGGCCCGCTGTCCGACCGCAAAGGCGTCAATGTGCCGGACGCGGTGCTGCCGATCCCCGTACTCACGGACAAAGACCTGCAGGACCTGCGCTTCGCCTTGTCGCTGGGCGTGGAATGGGTGGCGCTGTCGTTCGTGCAGCGTCCGCAGGACGTGCTACAGGCGCGCCAGCTGATCGGCGGGCAGGCAAGCCTGATGACCAAGCTGGAAAAGCCGGCAGCGCTCGAGCAGCTCGACGACATCGTGCGCCTGTCCGACGCGGTGATGGTGGCCCGGGGCGACCTGGGCGTGGAATTGCCTCCCGAGCGCGTACCCGGGGCGCAAAAACGCATCCTGCGCGCTTGCCGCCGCGAGGGGAAACCCAGCGTGGTCGCGACCCAGATGCTCGAGTCGATGATCGGCGCCCCGGCGCCGACCCGGGCCGAAGCCTCCGATGTCGCCAGCGCGGTCTACGACGGGGCCGACGCCGTAATGCTGTCGGCCGAGTCGGCAAGCGGAGCCTATCCGGTGCAATCTGTTTCGATCATGAACCGGATCATCCAGGAAGTGGAACGGGACCCGCTGTACCGCAACCTGATCGATGCCCAGCAGGAAGCGCCGCTGCCAACCCGGGGCGATGCGATTTGCGCGGCGCTGCGCAGCGTGACCCAGATTATCGGCGCCGTAGCCACGGTCACATACACGACGTCCGGGCATACCAGCCTGCGCGCCGCGCGCGAGCGGCCGATGGCGCCGATCCTGAGCATCACGCCCAGCCTGGCAACGGCCCGCCGCCTGGCGCTGGTGTGGGGCGTGCATTCCACCGTCAGCTACCAGCTTGGCCGGGTCGATGAAATCGTGTCGGCGGCGAGCCGGATCGCACAACAAGAAGGCTTTGCGCAGCCGGGCGACCACCTGGCCATCACGGCCGGAATGCCATTCGGTGAACCGGGCTCCACTAACTTTTTGCGCATTGCGCAAATCGCCCGACCGGCAAAGGATCCTGAATATCGGCCTTTTGTACCGGTCGAACAAGCGGCCAGCAACGCCTGCTGCTGACGCACGCATTGAAGCGTCCTTGCGTCGTGCTGCCGGCAGTCAGCTTGGCGCGTTTGTTGCCGGCGCCGACCGTGGGGCGCCGCTGCCCGCGGGCGCCTCACGGTGGCCGGGGCTGGTCCGGGGAAACAGGACCAGCGTCGCCCGCAGACCGGGGTGGTTGTCGGTCAGCCTCAGCATGCCGCCGTGCAGCTTCGCCACCGCGGCGACCAGGCTGAGGCCCAGTCCGGCGCCGGGCGTGCCGCGGCTGGCGTCGCCGCGATGGAAGCGCTCGACCACCCGCGGCTTTTCTTCGTCTGGTATGCCGGGCCCATCGTCGGATACGGAAATCTCGATCGTCCCGTCCGCACCTTGCAATGCCTCTACCGTAATCTTTCCGTGCTCTTGTGCATACTTGAGTGCGTTGTCGATCAGGTTCGCGATCGCTTGTGCAAGCAGCAGCGGATCGCCGGCCACCGCGAGCGGCCCTGACGAAGCGAAGAACAGCGCGCGCCCCTGGACTTCGGCCACCGGTTGATAGAATTCGGCGACTTCGCTGGCGATCCGGGCCGCATCGGTTTCGATGAAGCCGGCGCGGCGCGTACCGCTGTCGATCTCCGCCAGCCGCAGCAGGGCGTTGAAGATGGCGAGCACGCGGTCGACGTCGGCGATGGCGCTGTCGATCTCGGTAAAGGTTTGTTCCGGCGCCGGCCGCGTCAATGACAGCTCTTCGAGGCGCGAACGCAGCTCCGCCAACGGGGTGCGCAAGTCGTGTGCGATGGCGTTCGACACGTTTTTTATGCCGCCGATCAGGTGCTCGATCTGGTCCAGCATCCGGTTTTCGGTCTCGACCAGCGCGTTCAGTTCGTTTTCGCCCGCGTAGGCCGGCAGCCGGTGCGAGAAGTCTCCCTGCATGACGGCGGACGCGGCCTGGTTGATGTCGTGCACCTTGGACAGCAGCGTGCGGCGCACCAGCAGCCCGCCCATAACGCCTAGCAGCAACACCATGCCGGCTGCGGCCACCAGGCCATACACGAACAGCTTCTCCAGCACCCGATATTGGCCGATGTCGTTGCCCACCAGCAGGTGGTAGCCGCCAGGCAGCGCCGTGCGCACAAGCGCGACACGCATCGGCCGGCCGCCTGCATCGATTGTTAGCGTGTAACGTCCGGGCGCATCGGGAATTTCGCGCGGCCAGGCGGGCAGGTTGCCGGCAAGCCGCGCCAGCGAGGCATCGGCGAGCAGGATCAGTTGGTCCGCGTCGTTCGGCAGGGTGCCGACTTCGGTATCGATGGCCGCTGCCAGTGCGCGCACTCCCTGCCTGT
>JAOPXM010000190.1 GCA_025965125.1 Nocardioides sp. | reverse complement strand
CCCCAGTCGAACGGCATCGGGTGGATCACGTGGTCGAGCCCGACGTAGCGAAAGTCCTCCCGTTTGAAGGTGGCTCGCGCTCGCTGCAGGAGCTCGAAGCCATCCGGAGGTTGGGTCGCCGCCTTCGGCGACACCGAAATCTCGATCTTGCGTACGGCCGGGGGAACGCGTGGACGAGGCTCGTCCTCGCCCTCCAGTGTCAGCTCCCACTGCAGCGGGGTGGCGACCGCCCTGAGCATCTCCATCACGGGGCCCTGGTCAGCCAGCCACGACAACAGGAGCCGCGGACCGACGTAGGCGGTGCGCCGCACGCTCACTCCCTCGACCGAAATCGCGGTGCCTGGGTCTACCACCCGGATCGGCTCCCCCGAGCGCTGATAGCGAGCCGTGTTGTTCTCCCGTCGCCTGACGGCGTCGAGCAGGGACCTGTCGATGCGGATCGGGCGCTCGTTGTCTGAACTCGTCATGGGTCGTCCTCGGGGTCGCGGAGGGAGCGGGGTCAGATCTCGAAGGTCGGCGTTGCGAAGGCGGGTCGTTCCGGGTCGTGGGGCTCGAGGCGGAGCTGCATCAGGCCGGTCGGCAGTCCGGTGAGCTCGAAGCGGCCCTTGTCGCTCACGACGGCCGTGCCGCGCGGCTCACCGTCGGCAGCCAGCGCGCGGACCGTCATCGCCTCGGGTGGCACGATCCAGCCGTCGACACGGGACTCGTCGCCGTCGACGGCGATCCGGAGCAGCAGGTCCGTGTCGCCGTGGACGAAGCGGAGTGTGTACGACGTCGTGGTGTCGCCGCGAGCCCCCGCCAGCTCGTGGGAGCGCTCGACGAGCAGCATCAGCTCGACGTCCAGGTCGGATCCCGCCATGGCGGCGGCGGCCTGCATCCGCGACACCAGCCCGTCGGGCACCGGGTCGCGCTCGATCCAGACCTTGCGGACGACCTCCAGGAGGTCCTCCCGGCTCATCTCGCTCATCGCTCGTCTCCTTCCGGGCCCGAAGGCATGGCCTGCATCAGTGCGACCCGCAGCTTGGCGAGGCAGCGGCCGCGGGTGGGGCCGATGCTGCCGATGGGCATGTCGAGATCGGTCGCCAGGGACGCATAGTCCGGCCGGTCCTCGAACGCAACGATCCGCAACAACCGACGACACCGTTCGGGCAACCCGTCGACGGCCGTCCACAGGCGGCTGCTCTCGTCCTTCTCCACGGCGTCCGACTCGGCCGACCGCGCGTTCGGCACGTGCACCGCCAGCTCCTCGTCCTCGACCGGCACCGCGCGCTGGGCCGCACCGGCCACCCGCCATGCCTCGCGGCGCGCGGTGGTGGTCAGCCAGCCGCCGACGGCGGTCGGCTCGAGGATGCTCGAGCTCTTGCGCACCATCGTCAGCCAGGTGGTCTGGATGACGTCCTCGGCGACGTCCTGATCGAGGCGGTAGGCGCGCACGACGTGCCAGAGCACGGGAGTCATCACCCGGACCAGCTCGTCCAGGCCCAGCGGGTCCCCGGCCACCCAGCGGTTGAACGCCGCAGTTGCCTGGCCCCACACCTCGCCGGGGCGCGCCGTCTCGCGACGACGGATGTCGTCAGCGTCGCCGGTCGCGTTCATCCCCATGCCTGATTCGACTCTCGTGTGGATGCTCGTCACGGTCACAAACCTCGAGGAGCACCGAGAACGGCTCCTGATACATCGATGCCCACACTCGCAGGTGGCGTCGTACGGCGAAAGTGACCCGCCCGAGCCATTTTCGAGCTTCCCGCGCCCCTGCGAGCGCGTCGCGGCCACCCGATAACCTCGTCAGCGTGACTCCCCCGCGCACCCCCCCGACCCCCGGATCGGCCCTGACCGTGCGCACGATCACCGGCGACGACCACCTGGCGTTCCTCCGCGGGCAGCGATCGGCCTCCTTCCTGCAGACGCCTGCCTGGGGTCGGGTGAAGGCCGAGTGGCGCAACGAGTCGCTCGGCTGGTTTCGTGGCAGCGAGCTGGTCGGCGTCGCCCTGGTCCTCTACCGCCAGCTCCCCCGGCTCAAGCGCTACCTCGCCTACCTGCCCGAGGGCCCCGTCATCGACTGGGACGACCCGGAGCTCGCCGCCTGGCTCACCCCGCTGGCCGCGCACCTCAGGACGCGGGGCGCGTTCGGAGTCCGCATGGGTCCGCCCGTCGTCACCCGCCGCTGGACCGCCGCCTCGGTCAAGGACGGCATCGCCGATGACGCCGTACGCCGCCTCGGCGACCTGGCTCCGACCGACCGAGACCACCTCGGCGCGCGCGTCGTGTCCCAGCTGCACGAGCTCGGCTGGCGTCCCCAGGCCGTCGAGGGCGGCTTCGCGGCCGGCCAACCGCAGTACGTCTTCCAGGTCCCGCTGCGCGACCAGACCGGAGCGGCACGCTCGGAGGAGGACGTCCTCAAGGGCATGAACCAGCTCTGGCGCCGCAACATCAAGAAGGCCGACAAGTCTGGCGTCGAGCTCACCACCAGCACCGGCCGCGACGACGAGGACGGCGACCTCAAGCTCTTCCACGACCTCTACGTGCACACCGCCGAGCGCGACCACTTCACCCCGCGCCCGCTGTCCTACTTCCGCACCATGGCCGACGCGCTCGGCGGCGAGGACCCCGACCGCTTCCGCCTCCACCTGGCCCGCCACGAAGGGGACCTGGTCGCGGCCACGATCGCGATCCGGGTCGGCGCCCATGCGTGGTACTCCTACGGCGCCTCTTCCACCGAGAAGCGCGACGTCCGCGGCTCCAACGCGATCCAGTGGGCGATGATCCGCGAAGCGCTCGCCGCGGACGCCGACGTCTACGACCTGCGCGGCATCACCGACACCCTCGACGCGGACGACTCCCACATCGGGCTGATCCAGTTCAAGGTCGGCACCGGCGGCGAGGCCGTCGAGTACGTCGGCGAGTGGGACCTCCCCCTCAACCGCGCGCTCTACAAGGCGTTCGACGTCTACATGAAGCGACGAGGCGGAGGATGAGCCTCACCCTGACCGTCGACGGCGACCGCTGGCGCGCCCACCTCCGCTCGGTGGCAGACGCCAACCCGGGCCTGGCGCCGGTGGCCAAGGGCAACGGCTACGGCTTCACCCTGGGCCGGCTCGCGCGCAAGTCCCAGTGGCTGGGGGTCGACACGATCGCCGTGGGCACCTACGACGAGCTGCCGCACGTCGCGTCCCGCTTCGACGGAGACCTGCTGGTCCTCACGCCCTGGCGGCCGTTCGGCGCAGCGGTCGAGCTCGAGCCGGGCGTGGCCGGTCGGGTGATCCACACGGTGTCGCGCAGCAGCGACCTCGATGACCTGCTGGGCCGGCAACCCGACGCCCGCTTCGTGCTCGAGCGGATGACCAGCATGTTGCGACACGGCCTGTCCGCACGTGAGCTCTGGTCTGCCGCGGGCACCCTTGCCGCTCGCCCTCACGCCCGTCTCGAGGGCATCGCCCTGCACCTTCCACTGGCCCAGGGGTCGCACCTCTCGGAGGTGAGCCGGCTGCTCAACGACGTCGTCGCGGCCGAGCTGTCGACTCGGACGATCTGGGTCAGCCACCTGACGTCCGACGAGCTCGCCACCCTGCGCACGTCGTACGCCGACTACTCCATCCGGCCCCGGATCGGCACCGACCTCTGGCTCGGCGACCGCGCCGCCCTACGCGTGACCGCGACGGTCCTCGACGTACACCCCCTGGAGCGGGGGGACGCGTTCGGCTACCGCGGCCGCACGGCGCCCAAGTCCGGTCATCTGCTGGTGGTCAGCGGCGGCACGTCCCACGGGGTCGGGCTGGAGGCGCCGATGGGCGACTCATCGATCAAGGCCCGGGCCGCGACCCTGGCCCGCGGTGGACTCGATGCGGTGGGCTTCGTGCGCTCGCCGTTCTCGATCGACGGCAAGCAGCGTCTCTTCGCGGAGCCGCCGCACATGCAGGTCTCGATGCTGTTCCTGCCCGACGGGCCCCGGGTGCCCGAGGTCGGCGAACAGCTCGATGTCCGCGTGCGCTACACCGCGACGGCGTTCGACCGCGTCGTCGTGACCTGACGGAACACCGGCTCTCGCACCGGGTCGTGCTCAGGTCGCCACACGTCGCGAGCGACAATCGCAACGAGATAGAGCTCGGCGGCCATCCGCACCACGATCGCGAGCCAGTAGAAGCCGGCGTCACCGCCCCCACCCGGGTCGAGGTACCCGCCGAGGTACCACCACACCGATGCGAAGTAGAAGATCTCACCGGCCTGCCACACGATCTGGTCGCGCCACCTCGGTCGGGCAAGCGCTGCCAGCGGCAGCAGCCACAGGACGTACTGCGGGGAGTAGACCTTGTTGACGAGGAGGAAGCCCACGAGGACCAGGAAGCCGAGCTGCGCGAACCTCGGCGTCCGCGGTGCGAACATCCCCAGCAGGAAGACCCCTGTGCACCAAGCACCGAAGAACAGCCACGACCAGAGGTTGATCGTGTGGGCATCGAAGACGAACGGGTGCCCCGGGGAGTCCTTGGCCTGCTGGATGACCAGCCAGATCGAGCCGAGGTCGGCGCCCCGATCGGAGTTGAAGCTCCAGAACACCTGCCACTCGTGCGGCCCGGTCAGCAGGGCCGGCACGTTGGCCAGCACCCAGGCGCCCGTTCCGGCCAGCACGACGCGCAGGAAGTCGGGGCCGCGGCGGTCCCTCAGGCAGATGACCAGCAGCCCGCCCAACAGGAACAGCGGGTACAGCTTGGTGGCCACCCCCAGACCGATCAGTACGCCGGTGAGCACCGGCCGGTCCTTCGCCCAGGCCCACATCGCCCCGGCCACCATGGCGACGGCGAGCAGGTCCCAGTTCACCAGCCCGGTCAGGGCCAGGGCAGGGGAGACCGCAAACACCGCCGCATCCCAGGGTCGGCGCCGGTTCACGCCTGCCAGGAACCAGGTCGCCAGCAGCGCCAGCGCGGCCAGGCCGAGGGCGTTGACGACCACGAAGGTCCGGACCTCCTGCTTGACCCCGTCGACCGACCAGAGGTCGTTGACCGGCTGTTGGTAGCGCGGGGTCAGGTCCGGTGACCCGCTGACCCAGTGGGTGACCCAGGCCGTTCCCCAGGCCCAGTAGGAGATCCCGACGGGGTACTCCATGACCTCGGGGTAGCGGTTGCGTACCTGCTCGTCGTCGGAGTACGGCCAGTTGAGCTCGGCGAACCCGCGCCCGGTGTAGAGGTACGGCAGGTCCGAGTAGCACATGTGGGAGTACCGGGTGTTCCCGTTCTGCCACGTGTTGGCGTAGCAGTTGCCCTTCTGCATCATGCCCACCGCAAAGCACACCGCGGTCAACGCCAGCAGCACGCGGACCGGCGTCCACCAGCGATGCGCACCCGCTCGCGCACCAACCGGTCCACCCACGCTCTCGCTGAGACCGGCCACCACGGGGTCGTCCTGGGTGGCGTGGACGTGCCCGGAGGTCACCGGTGGCCCATCACGCGGGCCCCGATCCGGGTCCCGCTCCCGACCTCACCAGGTCCACGGGTCCCCCGACGTCCGCCGACGATCGGCCATCGTGGTCGTCCGGGGCGCAGCACTCGCCGAGCCGCTGGACGACGGCGTCGAGGTCGACGTCGGGGTGTTCGACGGGGTCGGTGTGTGGCAGCCGCCCAGGATCGTGCAGGTCGGCGAGCCCGTCGGCGACGGCGACTCGGTCGTCGGCGTGTCGGAGGGGGTCGGCGTCTCGGTCGGCGTCGACGTCTCCGTGGTCGGCGTCTTGGAGGGCTTCAGGGTGTGCGTCGGGAGCGGCGGCGGGACGTAGGGCGAATGGCCCGTCTCGGGGGCGGTCCCGTCGACGTTGGCGGGCGGCGGGAACTGCTCGACGGGCAGGCCGGCCATGTCGCGCTGCATCACCTGCGTCCAGGTGTCGGCGGGATAGTCGGCTCCGAAGTACGACGGCAGCCAGCCGTCGAGCTTGTCGTTGCCGTCGCCGCGGACGTACATCACCGCAGTGGCGAGCTGGGGGGTGTAGCCGATGAACCAGGCCGATGAGACATCGCCCGCGTCATTGGTCGCGGTGCCGGTCTTGCCGGCCGCCGGGCGACCAAGGGCGAGCGCCGCCTGGCCGGTGCCGTGCTGGACGACCTGCTGCAGGGCGTACGACGTGTCATCGGCGATGCCCTGGCTCACGGCGTCCTGGGTCGGGGCCTTGTAGTTGTAGGTCTCGCCGGACCTGAGGACGACCTTGTCGATCACATGGACGTCGGCGCGCTGCCCGCCGTTGTCGATCGTGGCGTAGGCGTTGGCCATGTTGATCGGGCTGAGCCGGGCCTTGCCCAGTGTGATGAGCGCGTCCGCATCGAGGTCCGGCCCCGAAGCATCGGGAATGCCGGGGTACTTCTTGTTGGCCTTTGCCGGTGGGATGCCGAGCTTGTTGGCCATGGTGAGGATCTTGGCGGGGCCGTCGGGGATGCTGTTGGCCATGTCGACGTACGCCGTGTTGATCGACTGCTCGAGGGCGTAGGTCGCGCTGACCGAGGCCCCGTAGTCGTTGCCGAGGCCGTCGGAGCCGGTGCCCTCGTTGCGCACGATCTGCCCGCCGGGGAACGTGTAGGGGGAGTTGCCGTCGAAGGTGTCCTTGAGCGAGTAGCCGTTGTCGAGGGCGGTCGCGAGCGTGAACGGCTTGAACGTGGAGCCGACCATGCCCCCGGCCACGGCCCAGTTGATCTGCGACTTCAGGTAGTCCTGACCCGCGTAGAACCCCCGTAGCGCCCCGGTGCCGGGCTCGACGCTCGCCACGGCGATGTGCAGCTTCTTGTCGCTGAACCCGTCGGGTCGAGCCGCCATGACGCCGTCCTTGGCGGCCTTCATCGCCTCCGGAGTGAAGGTCGTGGTCACCTTCATGCCGCCGCCGTCGATCTCCTCGTCGGTGTAGCCGAGAGCGTGCAGCTCGTCCTTGACCAGCTTCAGCATGTGGCCGCGCTGCTTGCCGTACGTGTCCTCCACCGTCTGCTTGTGGAACTTCGGCAGTCGCTTGGCGGCGTTTGCGGCAGCGTCGGTCGACACCATGTTCAGGGAACCCATGTCGCCGAGCACGCGGTCGTACCGAGCCTTCAGAGCCGTGCGCGCGTCGGCTCCGTTGGCAGGGTCGAGGCCGGTCGGGTTGTTCAGCACGCTGGCGAGGACCGCCGACTCGCGCAGGGTCAGCCACTTCGCGTGCTTGCCGAAGTAGGCCTCGGCCGCGGCCTCGATCCCGTAGGCACCACGGCCGAAGTAGATCGTGTTCAGGTAGCCCTCGAGGATCTGCGCCTTCGACTGCTCCTTCTGGATCTTCAGCGACAGCAAGGCTTCCTTGATCTTGCGCTTGAAGGTCCGCTGCTGGCTCAGGTACAGGATCTTCACGTACTGCTGGGTGATCGTGGACGCGCCCTGGGTCGAGTTGCCCTGCGCGTTGGAGAACGCGGCACGGAGGATGCCCTTGATGTCGATGCCGTTGTTGGTCCAGAAGGTGCGGTCCTCGGCGGCAACGACTGCGTCCTGCATCACCTGGGCGACCGACGAAAGCGGCACCGACTCACGGTTCTGGGTCGCGAAGTGGCCGATCTTGGTCTTGCCACCGG
>JAOPXM010000189.1 GCA_025965125.1 Nocardioides sp. | reverse complement strand
CAACCGAGAGGCTGTGGGAGAGTAGGACGCCGCCGGACATACACTCCGTAGAGGCCACCGCAAGGTGGCCTCTACGCCATTTAAGAGACAGTCACCGACGAGCAGTACTGACTACGCACATGTCGGCTCCGTGGGAGCCAGATCCAGGGAGAGTGAACGTCGTGGCCGAGGAACGTCGCAACCAGCGTCCGTCCCGTGACGGCGGGCCCGCCCGCGCCGGCGGCCGACCCACCGGGGCCAAGGCCACCGGCAAGGACTCGCGTCCCTCCCGCTCCGCGGGTCGCCGCGACGAGCGTTCGAGCCGCGGTGGAGACCGCCCCGGGCGCAAGAACGACTGGAAGCGCCCGGCCGACAGGCAGGCCGACCGCACCGCCGACCAGGCGATCTACGACGGGCCGGAGCTCCCCGAGGAAGTCACGGGCAAGGAGCTGGACCGAGCGATCTCCGCACAGCTGAAGGGGCTCCCCGAGAAGCTTGCCGCGCGCGTGGCGCGCCACCTGGCTGCTGCCGGCCTGATCCTCGACGAGGACCCGGAGACGGCATACCGGCACACAATGGCCGCGCGGGCCCGCGCTCCACGACTGGCGGTCGTGCGCGAGGCCGTCGGAGAGGCGGCGTACGCCTCCGGCCACTATGCGGAGGCGCTGGCCGAGCTGCGGGCCGCGAAGCGCATGAACGGTGTGAGCGCCTACCTGCCGATGATGGCCGACTGCCACCGCGCCCTCGGTCAGCCGGAACAGGCCCTGAAGCTCGCCAAGAGCCCCTCCGTCGCCAACTTCGACCCCGACCTGAAGGCCGAGATGACGATCGTCGAGGCCGGAGCCCGCCGTGACATGGGTCAGCTGGATGCCGCGCTGCGGACGCTCGAGATGGCTCCCCTGCAGTCCAAGAGTCGCGGCGCCTGGGTGGTGCGGCTGCGTTACGCCTACGCCGACACACTCGAGGCCGCCGGTCGGGACACGGACGCGTTGATGTGGTTCCACCGCACGAACGGGATCGACGGTGACGAGCTGACGGACGCCGCGGAGCGAGCCGACGCGCTGGAGAAACGGCTTCCGCAGGCCTAGACACGGCCCCGGCTAGGGCACGGGCGTGCCCGCCGCCCGGTCGAGGATGTTGACCACGACCGGCGCGCCGGCCTCCTGGGTGTCGACCTGGAGTCCGTCGCGGTAACCCAGGCGAACCCGGTCGATGACCGCGACGCCAGCGGTCTCGCTGGTGACCTCGAGAACGATGTCGTCGCCGGGCCCGAAGGTCTCACCCTCGGGGTTGACCAGGTCCGCACAGAACGCCGCCGGGTCGGCAGTGACCCCGATGGTGCCGCCATGGCAGAGCAGCGGCACGACCTCGACCTGGGCGTTGCTCGTGGTGTGCACCTTGACCCCGGACAGGTGGAGGGTCCGGCCGAGATCGGCCGTGGCGGAAAAGACCCCGACATAGACCGGCTGACCCACGGGTGTCGAGGCGGTCACTCGCTCGTCGGAGGTCGGCAGGTCCTCGGGATGGTTGACGAACCAGGCGCCGGCTCCCGCCGCGCCGATCGCCACGAGGACGGCGATCACCGTCCCCGCGATCGGGCGGCGCGGTACCTCGAGCGCCTCGGTCGAGCTCATGGCGTGAGGGTAAGCCACAGCACCGGCAGCTACCCGCGCTCGGCGACGGGCGGGCTGGCTGGCTGGCTGGGGGTTGACCCCATCGCCGCCTCGCGATCTACTGCCGGGACGAAACGTGAAAGGTCGTCATGCTGCGGTTTTCGGGTAGGGGCGTGAGCGACGTGGGTCGGGTGCGCCCCCACAACGAGGACTCCGGCTTCGTCGGGCCGTACGTCGCGCTGGTCGCCGACGGGGTCGGCGGCGCGGCAGCCGGTGAGATCGCGTCGGCCACGGCGGCGTACGCCGTGTCGGCGACGGCGCTGGCCCACGGCCCGGATGACCCCGAGCGGATCATCGCGTCCGCTGTCGAGGCCGCCGTGGCCAGCATCCGTCGCGGGGTCCAGGGAGACCTCAACCGACTGGGCATGGCGACCACCCTGACCGCGCTGGTGTGCGACGGGTCGCGGGTCGTGCTGGGGCACGTGGGGGACTCTCGTGCCTACCACCTGCGCGAGGGTCGGCTGACCCAGATCTCGCGTGACCACACCTACGTGCAGCATCTCGTGGACGCCGGACAGCTGGACCGGGAGGCCAGGTCCCGGCACCCCTGGCGCAACGTCGTCCTGCGTTCACTGGACGGCGACCCCGAGGGCGAAGGCGTCGACCTCGTCCCGGTGGCCGTTCGGACGGGGGACAGGTTCCTCCTGTGCAGTGACGGGCTGACCGATCTCGTCGACGACGTCCGCATCGCCGAGGTGCTACGACTCCAGGACCCGCACTCGGCGGCGGCGGTCCTCACCCATTCCGCCCTGCTCGCCGGTGGTCGGGACAACATCACCTGCATCGTGCTCGACGTGGTCGACGGCCCGTTGGTGGTGGGCGACGGGCAGCTGCTGGGGGCTGTCTGCGACATCGCCAACATCGTCGATCCCTCTGCGGTCCGTCTCGGTCAGCCCTGAGCCCGGACCGGCCTCCGTGGGCCCGTCGAGCGCGTCACATCCCGTCGGCTGCAGGTCTGTGACGTGCCACACTCTGCGCCATGAGCAACGTGAAGCGGCCGGCCCTGGAAGGCACTGTGGCCGTGCGGGGTGATCGTCGTCTGAGCTTCGCCGAGTACGGCGTGCCGCGGGGCTCGGCCATCGTCTGGATGCACGGCACCCCGGGTTCCCGGCGCCAGATTCCCTTCGAGGCGCGCCTGTACGCCGAGGCCCACGGCTTGCGCATCATCGGGGTCGACCGACCCGGCATCGGCTCCTCGACCCCACACCTCTACGACAACATCATCGACTGGACCGCCGACCTCGAGATCCTGCTCGACACGCTGGCCGTCGACACGCTGCGCCTGATCGGCTTGTCCGGCGGGGGCCCCTACGCCCTGGCCGCAGGCGCAGCACTCCCGGACCGGGTCCACGGCGTCGGCGTCCTGGGCGGGGTCGCCCCTACCCGAGGCCCCGACGCGGTCGACGGAGGCATCATCCAGCTCGCGGTCCACCTTGCCCCGTTCATCTCGCTCGCCCGGGTGCCGCTCGGGGTTGCTCTCACCGCCGCGATCCGGCTCGCGAAGCCGTTCGCGGGTTTCGGGCTCGACCTCTACGCCGCCGTCCAGCCGCCCGGGGACAAGAAACTGCTGTCGAGGCCGGAGTTCAAGGCGATGTTCCTCGACGACCTGCTCAACGGCAGCCGCTTCCAGACCTCCGCACCGCTCAACGACCTGCTCCTCTTCACCCGGGACTGGGGCTTTCGGGCCGCGGACGTGAGCGTGCCCGTGCGCTGGTGGCACGGCGACGAGGACCACATCGTCCCGTTCCGGCACGGCCAGCACGTCGTCGACCTCCTCCCGGACGCCACGATGAGCGTCATCGACGGCGAGAGCCACCTGGGCGGGCTCGGCATCGCCGAGGCGGTGATCGGCACGCTGATGGAGCTCGGACCGCGCAGGTCCTCGGCCACCGCCTCCGGCACCTGAGGCGCCTCATCCGGCGTGGGGCGGCCAACCGGTCCATACCGCTGGTGCTCAGGCGTCTCATGAGTCACAATGGAGCCACAACTTCACACGTGTCACTCGACCGATCACTTCATATCCACGAGACCGCTGGGGAAGGCGTATCTCACGCCGGAGATGAAGGAGGTCACGGTGACCGCACGCACTGCTACTTCGCCTGCCACCCGCACGGCGACGAGAGGCGTTCTCTACGTCCACTCGGCGCCGTCCGCGCTGTGCCCGCACATCGAGTGGGCCGTCGGCGGCGTACTCGGCGTCCCCGTGAGCCTTGACTGGACGCCCCAGCCCGCCCAGGCCGGCACCTACCGTGCCGAGCTCTCCTGGTCCGGCGCCGCGGGCTCGGCCGCCGCCGTTGCCTCGTCCCTGCGCGGCTGGAACCACCTCCGCTTCGAGATCACCGAGGAGCCCACCTCCGCGACGGAGGGCGCTCGGTATTCCTTCACCCCCGAGCTCGGCGTCTTTCATGCGGTGACCGGCCTGCATGGCGACCTGATGATCCCGGAGGACCGGCTGAAGGCCGCGGTCGTGAAGTCCGCCCTCGGCGACACCACCCTGCTCGGCGAGATCGACAAGCTGCTGGGCAAGCCCTGGGACGACGAGCTGGAGACGTTTCGACACGCGGGCGACGGCGCACCCGTGCGCTGGTTGCACCAGGTCGTCTAGGTCCCGCCGTTCCCGGCCGCCGTCCCACGTCCCCGGTCGCTGCGCTCAGGCATGACTCAGGTGGAAGTGGGACCGCTTCACCCAGTGCACCCTCGGGTTCGGGCCGTCGTAGATCGAGACCTTCATCCTGATCGTGAAGCGCCCCGCGCGGGTCGAGGCACGGCAGATCCTGAAGTGTGAGCGGCCCGTCCTGGGGTCCGAGTCGGGGTCGAACGCGCCCGAGGACAGCCCGTCGCCGGTCGGGTCCACCAGGAAGGTCTCCGCCGACCAGTCGTGGCCGTGTGGGCGGACCCGGTAGTGGTAGGGGTAGTTGTGGCAGCCCGCACGCAGCACCCTGTCGGGTGCGCCGGTCGTGCCCCAGTAGGTGCCCGCCGCCGTGGCGGTGCCCGCGAGCAGCATCACCAGCGAGATCACGACGGCGGTCGATCCGAACAGCGTCCTGCGCAGCATGGGTGCCTCCAGGGGTGTGACGGGCGTCATGTCGCTCAACGCCTGCCGACCCGGACCGTTACGGTCCACCGTCGCCCCAGGCTTCGGCTAGAGCGGGATGTTGCCGTGCAGCCCCTTGTGCACGCCGTCGCGCTGTACCGCGTGATCGATGGCCCGAGCCAGCGCCGAGCGGGTCGCCGTGGGCTCCACGACCTCGTCGACGACCCCGATCTCGACCGCCTTGTCGACGCCGCCGGCGATCCGCTCGTGCTCTGCGGCCAGCTCGGCCTCGACCTGGGGGCGGATGTCGGGCGTCACCTCGGCCAGCTTGCGACGGTGCAGGATCCGGATCGCGGCGACCGCGCCCATGACGGCGACCTCCGCGCCCGGCCAGGCGAACACCCGGGTGGCGCCCAGCGAGCGGGAGTTCATGGCGATGTAGGCGCCGCCGTACGTCTTGCGGGTGATCAGCGTGACCCGCGGGACGACGCACTCACCGAAGGCGTGCAGCAACTTGGCGCCACGACGAACGACGCCGTCCCACTCCTGACCGACGCCGGGCAGGTAGCCAGGGACGTCGACGAGCACGATGAGCGGTACGCCGAAGGCGTCGCACATGCGCACGAAGCGGGAGGCCTTCTCGGCCGAGAGCGAGTCGAGGCAGCCTCCGAGGCGGAGGGGGTTGTTGGCCACGACGCCCACGGTGCGACCGCCGAAGCGGCCCAGGGCGGTGACGATGTTGGGCGCCCACCGGGCGTGCAGCTCCTGGGTGGTGCCCTCGTCGAGGACCGCCTCGACGAGTGGGTGCACGTCGTAGGCGCGCTTCTTGGACTCCGGGAGCATCGCGGACAGGTCGCGGTCCTCGACGTCGTCGACGGCGAGGCTGCCCTGGGATCCGAGCAGGGACGCGACCGTGCGGGCCCGGTCCAGGGCCTCGGCCTCGGACTCGGTGAGGATGTGGACGACTCCGGAACGCCGGCCGTGTGGCTCGGGGCCGCCGAGCCTGAGCATGTCGACGTCCTCACCGGTGACCGAGCGGACGACGTCGGGACCGGTGACGAAGATCCTGCCTTCGGGGCCGAGGATGACGACGTCGGTGAGGGCGGGACCGAAGGCAGCGCCCCCCGCGGCGGGGCCGAGCACCACCGAGATCTGCGGGATCTTGCCCGAGGCCTGGGTCATGATCTGAAAGATCCGGCCGACGGCATGCAGGGACAGCACTCCCTCGGCCAGACGGGCGCCGCCCGAGTGCCAGAGCCCGATGATCGGCAGCTGGTCGGTCAGGGCGCGGTGGTAGGCGTCGACGACGACGCGGCAACCGAGGTCACCCATCGCGCCGCCCATGACAGTGGCATCGGAGCAGAAGACGACGACGCGGGTGCCATCGACGGTGCCGACCGCCGCCAGCATGCCGGAGTCGTCGTCGGGAGTGATCAGCTCGAGAGTCCCCTCGTCGAGCAGAGCGCGCATCCGGTGAACCGGGTTGCGCGGGTCGTCCTCGCGGGGGAGCTTGGCGGGCTTCGCCGCGGCTACTGCAGTCATCTAGAAGCTCCCGAAGGCGACCGCGACGTTGGCGCCGCCGAAGCCGAAGGAGTTGTTGAGCGCCGCGATGTCGCCGAGCGGCAGGTCGCGGGCCTTGACCGCGATGTCGAGCTCCACCTGGGGGTCGAGGTTGTCGAGGTTGATCGTGGGGGGCACGACGCGGTGGTGCAGCGCGAGGATGGTGGCGATCGACTCGAGCGCACCCGCACCGCCGAGCAGGTGGCCGGTCATCGACTTCGTGCTGGTGACGACCACGTCGGACACGTGGGCGCCGAGGGTGGCGTGCAGCATCAGGCCTTCGGCGATGTCGCCCTGCGGGGTGGACGTGGCGTGGGCATTGACGTGCGCGATGTCGTCGGCACTGATCTCGGACTCCTTCAGCGCCAGCAGGATCGCCCGCGAGCCGCCGCGACCGGCCGGATCG
>JAOPXM010000150.1 GCA_025965125.1 Nocardioides sp. | reverse complement strand
AGGTGGTTGCCGCCGCCGGTGCCGGTGTGCAGCCCGTCGAGGTCGAACTTCTCGGTCGTCAGCCGGCTGAGCCGGGCTTCGTCGTACAGCTTCGTCGTGAGCTCGCGCTGCTCCGCCCAGCTGGCGGTGGGCTGCACGTTGACCTCGATGACGCCGGGGTCGGGGGTCACGACGAGCTGGGTGAGACGCGGATCGGGGGGCGGGCCGTAGCCCTCGAGCACGATCTGGCAGCCGATCCTGCGGGCACCCACCTCGACGAGCTTCAGCAGGTCGACGTAGTCCTCGAGACGCTCGGTCGGCGGCAGGAACACGTACACGAACCCGGAGCGTGCCTCGAACGTCAGCGCGGTGGTCGGCGCCTTCTCGGGCGGGGTGATCGTGACGGTGCGGACCATGGGCGCGAGCGGCGGGCCGGCCTCGAGGTACGACGGCTCGCCGACGAAGTCGGGATCCTCCCAGGCGATCGAGTCCAGCGGCAGCCTCAGCCCGACGGCGCTGCTGCCGGGGCTGAGCACCAGCCGCCCGCGACGGAGCCGCCAGGCCGGGCTCGCCCACTCCTCGCCGGTCGCGAGCGGAAGGACCCAACCGGTCGGCACGTCGTGCTTGTCGAGCAGCGAGCGCCACCTGGCCTCGTCGAGCCCCGGTTCGTCGGGCCTGGGTCCAAGGGGTTTGCGCGCCTCGTCGGCGACCGCCGCGAAGGGGTCCTCGTAGGCCGGGAGCAGGTGCTGCTCGGGCAGCCCCAGAACCTTGGTGACGCGCCGGGCGAGAGCCTCGGCCTTGCCAGGTGCCTCGTCGTCGCCGGCAGTCGCGTCCCACGGGTCCGCGAAAAGAGCGGGGTCCTGCCAGAGCTGGTGGCCGTCGGTGCGCCACTGGAGCGCGATGTTCCAGCGCGGCAGCGCTTCCCCTGGGTACCACTTCCCCTGGCCGCGGTGCACGACGCCGCCGACGGCGTACGTCGCCCGCAGCCGCTCCGCGAGCGCGCCTGCGAGCTCGCGTTTCTCGGGCCCGTCGGCATCGGTGTTCCACTGCTCGGAGGTCATGTCGTCCAGCGAGACGAACGTTGGCTCGCCGCCCATCGTCAGCCGGACGTCACCTGCCCGCAGCCGCGCGTCGACGGCCTCGCCGAGCGCGTCGATGCGCTGCCACTGCTCGTCGGTGTACGGCTTGGTGACGCGTGGGTCCTCGTGGACGCGGCGGACCTCGTTGTGGAAGGCAAACGTCACCTCGGCCGGCTCGGTGGCGCCCTCGATCGGGGCGGCGGCGCTCGGGTGCGGAGTCGCCGACAGTGGGATGTGGCCCTCGCCCGCGAACAGGCTGCTGGTCGGGTCCAGGCCGATCCAGCCGGCGCCCGGGACGAAGACCTCCGCCCAGGCATGCAGGTCGGTGAAGTCGGCGGCCGGACCGCTCGGCCCGTCGAGCGCCGCCTGATCCGCGGCGAGCTGGACGAGGTAGCCGGACACGAAGCGGGCCGCGAGCCCGTGCTGGCGCAGCAGGCTGACCAGCAGCCAGGCACTGTCGCGGCACGAGCCGATCCGGGTGCTCAGCGTCTCGTCGGGCGTCTGGACGCCGGCCTCCATCCGGACGGAGTAGGCGACATCGCGGTGGACGGCGGCGTTGAGGTCGGCGAGGAAGTCGACCATCGGTTTCCCGCCGTCCGGGATCGGGGGCAGCTGGTCCTTCCAGGTCGTGACGACCGGGCCCGGGCCGCCGGTCTGGCCCTCCAGCACCGGTCGGAGGTACGGCGCGAGGTCGCCCGCGAGCGCGGGCTCGTAGGCGAACGGGAACCGCTCGGCGTACTCCTCGATGAAGAAGTCGAACGGGTTGATCACCATCAGGTCGGCCACCAGTCCGACCGTGATGTCGAGGGTCTTGACCTTCTCTGGGAAGACCAGCCGCGCCATCCAGTTGCCGAACGGGTCCTGCTGCCAGTTGAGGAAGTGGTTCTTCGGGCTGACCTCGAGGGAGTAGGCCTCGATCGGGGTGCGGCAGTGCGGGGCCGGCCGGAGGCGTACGACGTGCGGCGCCACCGAGACGGGATGCGCGAAGTCGTAGGTGGTCCGGTGCTCCAGGGCGACCTTGATCGACATGGCGCCACCTTGCCCCGGTTTCATTGCCGAGAGGTAACCGATCCCATCCCCGAAACCACACACAAATCTTTGCACACTTCTATTTGCAAACAAACCTTTGCGGTCTAGGGTGCTGCCATGGACGTCACGACGATCACCCCGACCCCGCAGGCACTGAAGGCGCTCACCCACCCGGTGCGGCTGCGGATGCTGGGCCTGCTGCGCATCGAGGGGCCCGCCACCGCGACCCAGCTGGCGACACGACTGGGCCTCAACACCGGCGCCACGTCGTACCACCTGCGCCAGCTCGCCCAGCACGGATTCGTGGTGGAGGACGAGCAGCGCGGCAACGCCCGCGACCGGTGGTGGAAGGCCGCGCACCGCTCGACCGAGACCGCCCACACGCTGCCGGACGACTCCGCCGCCCGCGAGACCCTGGAGGCCTACCTGCAGTCGGTGGCCGTCGTGATGACCGAGCAGCTCCAGCGCGCCATCGAGGAGCTGCCGTTGGTGCCGGAGCCGTGGAGCGACGCCTCCACGTTCAGCGACTGGGTGATCCGGCTGACCCCGCAGCGGGCGAAGGCACTGGTCCATGCACTGGCCGACGTGCTCCAGGGGACCGAGGAGGAGGACGCCGAGTCGGCCGAGCAGTTCGTGGTCCAGCTGACGGCGTTCCCGCTGCCCGGCCACGTGACCGGTGGTGGCCCCGCGTGAGCGGCGGCGGGCGGAAGCCGCTGTACGGCTGGCTGACCTCCGAGGCCATCTCGCTGACCGGCACCCGGATCTCGATGATCGCGCTGCCGTGGCTCGTCCTGACGACAACCGGCAGCGCCACGAAGACCGGCCTGGTCGCGCTCGCCGAGATGCTCCCGCTGGTGCTGCTGAAGGTGCTCGGCGGTCCGGTCATCGACCGGCTCGGGGCCCGCCGAATCAGCATCTCCTGCGACGTCGCGAGCTTGTTCGTCGTCGGCGCGATCCCGCTCCTGTACGCCCTGGACCTGCTGCCCTTCTCGCTGTTCCTCGCGTTCGTTGCGATGGCCGGCGCCCTGCGCGGTCCGGGCGACGCCGCCAAGCAGGCGCTCGTTCCCGCGCTCGCCGCCCAGGCCGACGTGCCGCTCGAGCGGGCCACCGGCCTGCACTCCACGGTCGAGCGCACCGCCGGCATGCTCGGCGCCGCGTTCGCCGGCGGCCTGGTCGCCGTGATCGGACCCGCAAACGCGTTGGTCGTCGACGCCACCAGCTTCGGGCTCTCTGCGCTGGTCCTGGCCTGGGCCACGACCGCTGTGGTCGCGCCGGCTCTCGAGACCCCACCGTCGGTTGAGGAGGTTGCGCCGAGCAACCGTCTCGAAACCCCGGAAGTGACGCAGGGCGGCGACCACTCGCCGTACCTCATCCAGCTCCGCGAGGGCTGGGACTACCTGCGCAGCGACCGCGTGCTGTTCGGTATCGCGGTGATGGTCGCCCTCACCAACCTGCTCGACATGGCCTGGGCCAGCGTCCAGGTGCCGGTCTGGGCAAAGGACTCCGGCGGAGGCGCAGGAGCGATCGGGCTGCTCTTCGCCGTGTTCGCCGGCGCGTCGGCAATCGGTGCGATGTGCGCAGCGACCTGGGCGGCCCGGCTGCCGCGCTACCGGACCTACCTGCTGGCCTTCCTGATCTGCGGCGCCCCCCGGTTCGTGGTCATGGCCCTCGGCAGTCCGCTCTGGGCCGTCCTGTCCGTCGCCGTCGCGAGCGGCTTCGCGTCGGGGTTCATCAACCCGGTGCTCGGCGCCGTGATCTACGAGCGGATCCCGGAACACCTGATGGGCCGGGTGACCTCCCTGACGACCGCCATGTGCTTCGCACTGATGCCGTTCGGCGGGTTGCTGGGCGGGCTGCTCATTGCCGGCTTCGGGCTGAGCACGTCCCTGGTGGTGTGCGGCGCGGCGTACTTCGTGGTGACGATGTTCCCGGCGCTCGACCCGCGTTGGCGCGAGCTGGACGGTCGTCCTGGCACACCGACCCCGGGTCGTGTGCCTGAGCACGCCGCCTAGGGCGTTCTGGGGCACATGACCCGTCGGGCTCGCCCGTGATCAGTGCTGGATCCGGTACCGCACGTGGGTCGCCCACGCAGAGTGCTCGCCCTCCAGCAGCTCGATCCCGGCCCGGGTCCCTGCGTCGAAGAGCCGTTCACCCGAGCCGAGCAGCACGGGGACGATGTCGAGGGTGAGCTCATCGAGCTCCCCGGCGCTGAGCGCCTGGCGCACGGCCGACGCCCCGCCGGCGATGTCGACATCGCCGTCGCCGGCCTCGCGCGCCAGCTCCAGGGCCCGGCCCAGCCCTTCGGTGACGAAGTGGAAGGTCGTACCGCCCGCCATCTCGATCGGTTCGTGCTCGTGGTGAGTCAGGACGAACACGGGTGCGTGGTACGGCGGCTCCTCACCCCACCAGCCCCGCCAGCCGCCCGCGTGCGTCGACCACGCACCCCGCACCGGACCGAACATGTTGCGTCCCATGACGTACGCGCCGCGTTTCCGCAGCAATGCCGCCGTCCAGCGTGCGTCGACCTCGTGACCGGGCTCGTCCGCGTCGAAGTGCCATTGGTGCAGCGCCATCCCTCCGCGCCCGATGGGATCGTCGATGGTCTGGTGCGGGCCCGCGACGAAGCCGTCGAGCGACACGGACAGGTGAGCCGTCGTGATGGTCATGCTGATCCGACTCCCGACAGCGGTTCGATTCATCGGCGCCGGCGCGACACGGACCGGTCTCCGTCAGTAGCGCTCGCCCGCGACCAGGTCCGCGAGCCCGTCGAGGCGGGACAGGTCGTCCTCGCTGAGAAGCAGGCCGGCGGCCGCGGCATTCTGCTCGAGGTACGTCGGTCGCTTGGTGCCGGGAATCGGGACGACGTCCTCGCCTCGGGAGTGCACCCAGGCGAGCGCGACCTGGCCGGGCTCGACGGCGTGGCTGGCCGCTACGTCGCGCACGACGTCGACGAGTGCCTGGTTGGCGGCGAGGTTCTCGTCGGTGAAGCGCGGCATCGCCCTGCGGGCGTCGGCTCCGTTGAACGCGGTGTCCGTAGAGACCGCGCCCGTCAGGAAGCCCCGGCCGAGCGGTGAGAACGGCACGATGCCGATCCCCAGTCGACGGGCCGCCGGCAGTACCTCGTCCTCGATCCCCCGCGTCCACAGGGAGTACTCGCTCTGGACCGCGGTGATCGGGTGTACGGCGTGGGCGCGCTCGAGCTGGTCTGCCGTGACCTCGGACAGTCCGAGGTAGCGCACCTTGCCTGCTTCCACCAGTCCGGCCATTGCGCCCACGGTCTCCTCGATCGGGGTCTCGGGATCGACGCGGTGCAGGTAGTAGAGGTCGATCCGGTCGGTCCTCAGGCGGCGCAGCGAGTCCTCGCAGGCCTGCGCGACATAAGCCGGGGTGGCGCCGAGCTGGAACCGGACCGAGCCGCCGGGGACGATGTCGTGGATGCCGCACTTGGAGGCCAGCGTGACGTCGTCACGGCGTCCTGCGAGCGCGTGGCCGAGCAGCTTCTCGTTGGCACCGAACCCGTAGATCCCGGTGGTGCCGTAGACGTCGGCGGTGTCCCAGAACGTCACGCCGAGCTCCAGGGCCCGGTCGAGCGTGGCGATCGAGACGCTGTCGTCGGCAGCGCCGTACGACTGGCTCATCCCCATGCAGCCGAGTCCCTGGGCGGAGACGGTCAGACCTTCATTTCCGAGCTTCACGGTGCGCATGACCACGACGCTAGCTCTTGGAGCGCACTCCAGATCAAGCCGGTTCGACCGAGGGCCTCACTGGCTCAACCAGCGAAACTGCGCGCCAAGGCGATCAGCCGGTCGTTGGCCTCGACCTCCCCGATCGACACCCGGCAACCCTCGCCCGCGAACGGCCGCACCACGATGCCGGCCTCGTCCGCGGCCAGCGCGAAGTCACCCGTACGCTCCCCGAGCTCGAACCAGACGAAGTTGCCCTGGGCCTCGGGCAGGTCCCAGCCCGCCGACCGGACGCCGTCGCCGACCCGGGTCCGCTCGGCGACCAACGCGTTGACCCGCTCCAGCAGCTCGTCCTCCGCATCGAGCGACGCGATCGCAGCCGCCTGCGCCACGGCGGAGACACCGAACGGCAGCGACACCGCGCGCAGGGCCGCGGCGATCGGGCCCGGCGCGACGGCGTACCCGACGCGGAAGCCGGCCAGCCCGTAGGCCTTGGAGAAGGTTCGGGTCACGACGACGTTCGAGTGCGCCCGGTACGTCGCGATGCCGTCCACCGCGTCGTCCATCCGCACGAACTCGACGTATGCCTCGTCCACCACCACCAGCACCTGTGAGGGCACCTTCTCGAGGAACGCGTCGAGCTCGGCCTGGGTGACGGCCGGGCCAGTTGGATTGTTCGGCGTGCACACCATCACGACCTTGGTCCGGTCCGTGATGGCGGCCGCCATCGCAGCCAGGTCGTGCCGCCCGTCGGGGAGCACCGGCACCTGCACGGTGACGGCGGCCGCCGCTGTGATCGCGATCGGGTAGGCCTCGAACGAGCGCCACGCGAAGACGACCTCGTCCCCGGGGTCGCAGAACGCCTGCACCAGCTGGTAGATCAGCCCGACCGAGCCGGTCGCCACGGACAGGTGCTCCTCCGGGACGCCGAACCGCTCGGCCAGCGCGGCGTACAGCGCGGACGACCCCATGTCGGGATATCGGTTCATCCGGTCGACCGCCTCGTGCGCGGCGGCAATCACGCCCGGCAGCGGCGGGTAGGGGTTCTCGTTCGACGACAGCTTGTACGACGTCATCCCCGGCCGGACGGTCGGAGGCTTCCCCGGCACGTAGGCCGGGATCGCGGACACGTTCGCGCGGGGCTGCGGAGTCGCCATGCTCGTCACCCTAGACGCGACGCAGCACGGTCTCGCCAGGGCCTGAACACCAGGGCCAGCACGATCCCGAGGCCGACACCGAGCACCGCGCCGGTGACGTTGTCGATGAAGTCGGTCACGTCGCACGCGCGGTCGATCCGGGCCAGCTCCAGCTGGGTCTTCTCGATGCCTGCGGAGTACGCCGCGAGCAGCAGCAGGCCGATCGGGACCAGCGTCCACGCGGACCGCCACCGCGCCGCGGCCAGCACGAGCAGCGCACCCGAGGGCACGAACACCGCCGTGTTGAGCAGCCGCTGGCCACCGGAGAAGATCCAGAAGCCGGTCGGCGCAGGCCCACCGATGTCCCACGAGCAGCCCGGCAGCCGCCCGGTGGCGGACACGATGCCGGGTGCCCCGTTGGCCGGGATCAGCGTGACGCACCCGATCACCGCGACCGACCACAGCAGGCCGGCGAACGCCACCGCGAACACGAGACCGAACCGTCGACGCAGGGCGAGCGCGAGCAGCCCGGCCAGCAGCCCGGACACCGCGGTGCCGAGCAGCATCACGCCCACGCCGCCTACCGGAAACATCGTGCCGAGGCTACCGACCTGGCGGACGGCTCAGGCCAGCGCCGCCATCAGGTTGGCGAGCATCGGCCAGAGCAACCGCGACTCGGGGTCGTGGATCGGCCGGAGCAGCCCGGCCAGCTCGAGCATCACGTATCCGTGGAGCGCGGCCCACATCTGGCCCGCGACGGCGGCCGGGTCGTCTCGCCGCAGGGCTCCTGAGTCCATCGCGCGTTCGACCCCGCCCATGAGCTGGCTGAACGCGGCCAGTCCGACGCCCATCTCGTCTTCGTGGAGTCGGTAGCCGCCCAGCGACGCGGTGCCGAACATCACGGCGTACAGGTGCGGGTTCTCGAGGGCGTTGGCGCGATAGGCGACCGCCATCTGGCGGAGGTCCTCGAGCGCGTCGCCAGTGGGGGACACCTCGTCGACGTGTGCGTAGAGGCGCGCGAACCCTTCGGCGACGACCTCCCGCACCAGGGCCGGCATCCCACCGAAGTGGGTGTACACCGCCATCGTCGAGGTCCCGGCCTCGCGAGCGAGCCGTCGAGTCGACAGGGCGGATGGCCCCTCCTCGCCGAGCAGGCGGGCCGCCGTCTCCAGGAGTCGACGACGCAGCTCGTCGTCGGAGGCCGCTGCTGCTTCGCCGGGAACCATGCTTGCCAGCCTCCCATAACACCGTTATCTTCGTGGTCGATAACGTCGTTATAGGACAGGGAGTCCCGTCATGGCCAATCGCTACCTCCAGGACAACTTCGCCCCGGTGCGCGACGAGCTCACCGCAACCGACCTCGTCGTGACCGGCGAGATCCCCTCCCACCTCGACGGCCGCTACCTGCGCATCGGCCCGAACCCGCTCGCCGATCCCGGCCAGGACTACCACTGGTTCCTGGGCGACGGGATGGTCCACGGGGTGCGCATCGGCGACGGACGCGCGCAGTGGTACCGCAACCGCTGGGTGCGCTCCGGTGCCGTGGCCGATGCCCTCGGTGAGCCACGCCGGGGCACCCCCGGTCCGAACGACTTCGCCGCCAACACCAACGTGATCGAGCACGCGGGTCGCACGCTAGCGCTCGTCGAGGCCGGCTCACCCCCCTACGAGCTGACCCATGACCTCGACACGGTCGGCCCCTGCGACTTCGACGGCACGCTGCGCGGCGGCTACACGGCGCACCCTCACGAGGACCCCGACACCGGCGAGCTGCACGCCATCTCCTACAGCTGGACGCGGGGCAACCGGCTGGACTACTCGGTGCTGGACACCGATGGCCGGGTCCGGCGCACGGTCGATGTCGAGGTGACCGGAAGCCCCATGGTCCATGACTTTGCCCTCACCGAGCACTACGTCGTGGTGTACGACCTTCCGGTCACCTTCGACGTCGCCCGGGTCACCCGGACCATGCCGCGCGCGGCACGGCTGCCGGCCAGGATCGCGCTGTCCCGCGTGATCGGTCGCAACCCGTTGCCCGAGCCCGTGATTGCCGGCATCGCCAGGCGAGGCAGTTCGTCGGCCAGCGGACCGGCCGTCTTTCCCTACTCGTGGAACCCCGACTACCCCGCCCGGATCGGGCTGCTGCCGCGCGAGGGCGACGGCCGTGAGGTGCGGTGGTTCGAGATCGAGCCCTGCTACGTGTTCCACACCCTGAACGCCTTCGAGGACGGCGACGACGTCGTCATCGACGTCGTGCGTCACGAGCGCATGTTCGCCACCGACCTCAACGGCCCCAACGAGGGGGACCCGACGCTCGCCCGTTTCACCCTCGACACGTCGTCCGGCAAGGTGCGGGAGGATCGCTTCGACGAGCGCGGTCAGGAGTTCCCGCGCTACGACGAGCGGCGGACCGGCCGACGGCACCGCTACGGCTACACGGTGGGCTTCGCCGACGCAACACTCGGCGACACCGTGCTCAAGCACGACGTCGCGGCCGGACACACCACCGAACGCCGGCTGGGCGCGGGCCGGGAGGCGAGCGAGTTCTGCTTCGTTCCCTCGGCCGCCGACTCGGCGGAGGACGACGGCGTGCTGATGGGCTACGTCCACGACCGGGCGTCCGGGCTCAGCGACCTGGTGATGCTGGACGCCGGGACGCTCGAGGACGTCGCCCGGGTGCACCTGCCCGGGCGCGTGCCCGTCGGGTTCCACGGCAACTGGGCGCCGACCGACTGAATCTCCGCCCGACCAGGTCACCCGAGGGGCGGCAGGATCACCTCGCCGCCGGGCACCGACGGCAGGTCGCGGCCGATGGCCACGTCGACCGGGTTGGTCAGGCAGCGGATCGAGCCGCCGGCCTTGTGGAACTCGGAGACGTCGACAATCTCGATCGCGAAGCCCCACTCCTCGAGCTGGGCGCGAACGCGGTCCGGGCAGGCCGGCATCACGATGGTCCGGCCGACCACGATCGAGTTCGCGCAGAACGTCGACAGCGCCTCCTCCTCGGTCAGCACCAGCGGCTCCGGCACGAGGTCGAGCAGCGCTGCCGCCGACGCTTCGTCGAGTGCGGCGGGACAGACGAGCGCTCGTCGTGCGTCGAGCGGGCAGAAGGCCAGGTCGAGGTGGTACATCCCGGGGTGGGTGATCCGCACGCCGCGGACCCGGATCCCCAGCTCGGCGGACAGGTGCTTGAGGGCCAGCTTCTCGGTGCGCGGTCCGTACCCCACGACCAGTGCGTCCCCGAACGCGAAGGCGTCGCCCGCCTCGAGGTGGGCGCCCACGCCGTCGCGCCCGACGTACGACGTGGTGAACCCGAGGCCGGCGAACCATGGCTGCGCCGAATCCGTCTCCAGGCGGCGCTCGGGAAAGCGCATGTGGGACAGCACCACGTGCTGGTCGCCCTCGGCGCGGACCAACCCGAGGCCGAGGTTCATCGCGTAGACCATGTCCGGGGAGTCGGCGCGCTGGGGCAGCGCCTCGACGGTGCCTCCGAGGCGCTCGATCGTGGCGACCAGGTGGTGCCACTGCTGGAGCGCGAGATCCGGGTCGGGCTGGTCGGCGAGGTCCATGAACGGGTTGATCGCGTAGTCGATCCGGAAGTGGTCGGGACGGACCATCACGTACCGACGACCCCACTCCAGCTCCTGCATTTCGCCTCCCTCATCTTCGCTCTCGAATCAGATTGTCCGACAATCTGACAACTGGCCCAAGTGTGCAGGGCGGCGGGGCCGGAAGCAAGTCCGCGACGGCGCGCCGAGCGCTCCCGCGCGTCCTGCACCACACTGGAGCCATGTCCGAGCAGTTCGGCTCCCTGCACCTGGAGCTCTCCTCCACCGTGGACCGGGTGGCCGACGAGCTGCGCCGCGCCGTGTTCGAGGGCGAGCTCGAGTCGGGGACCCCGCTGCGCGAGATCGCGCTCGCGGCCAGCCTCGGCGTCTCCCGCCCGACCGTCCGCGAGGCGCTCGCGGTGCTGGTCGCCGAGGGGTTGGCGACCCGGGAGCCCAACAAGGGAGTGTCCGTCGCCCAACCCGACCCCGACTCCGTCCGGGACGTCTGCCGGGCCCGCGCCGTGCTCGAGATCGCCGGCGTCTGGCGCTGGCACGAGGCGGAGGAGGGCGACCGCGAGGCCGTGCGCCGGGCCCTGGTCGCCTACACCGGTGCGGTCAAGTCCGGCGCGTCGTACCAGGAGCTCAACGAGCGCCACCTGGCCATCCACCTCTCCCTGGTGGGCCTGACCGGCTCGCCGCGACTGGTGGCGATGGCCGAGTCCCTGATCGCCGAGCTCAAGCTGGCGCTGGCGCAGATCGACCGCGTCCGGCGCAACGCCCACGACCAGGCGGGGTCGCACACCCACCTGGTGCGGCTGCTCGAACGGGGCGACGTCGAGGCCGCGGCCGCCGACATCGAGCAGCACCTGGCCCGGGCCGAGGTCGACATCGTCGACGCCTTCGGGCGCGTCGCCGGAGGCGCGGCACCACCAGGCAACTGACAGACTGACCGCGTGCGCTTCCTGTCCTGGCTGATCACCACCGCGATCGCCCTTGCCGTCGCGGCGTGGCTGATCGACGGCATCCGCTTCACCGGGCCCAGCGCCGGCCAGGCCGAGATCAAGCACAAGCTCATCCCGCTGCTGGTCGTCGCCCTGATCCTCGGGGTGGTCTCGTCGTTCGTGAAGCCGCTTCTGACCATCTTGTCGATCCCGTTCATCATCTTGACGTTGGGCCTGTTCCTGCTGGTCATCAACGCCGCGATGCTGATGCTCACCGGCTGGCTGGCCGAGCAGCTCGACATCGGCTTCCGGGTCTCTGGCTTCTGGCCCGCGGTCGGCGGCGCCATCGTCATCACCATCGTGACGTGGATCGTGGACGGGCTGATCGGGCCCGACACCAGCAAGCGATGATCGAGCTGCCCCCGGCCCGGACGCCGGGCAGCTACGGCATCGCGCTGGTCTGCCTCGGCAACATCTGTCGTTCGCCGATGGCCGACGTCGTCCTCTCCGCACGGCTCGACGAGGCCGGCCTGTCCGGTCACGTGGTCGTCGACAGCTGCGGCACCGGCGACTGGCACATCGACGGCCCGATGGATGAGCGGGCGGCGGCCACCCTCACCGCCGCGGGGTACGACGCGACCCGGCACCGGGCCCGGCAGTTCAAGCCCACGTGGCTCGACGACCACGACCTCGTCCTTGCCATGGATGCGCAGAATCTCGCCGACATCGGCGGCCGGACCGACGACGGACGGGTGCGCCTGTTCCGTGACCTCGACCCGGTCGAACCGGGTGGCGACGTACCTGATCCGTACTACGGTGGGGACGCCGGTTTCGAGGAGGTGCTGACGATGGTCGAGCGCACGTCGGCGACCATCGTCGCTGCCCTGCAACGCGAGTCCGCCTCCAGGTGGAGCGCCCCGTGACGCCCTCATGACCCGGCAGCCCCTGGTCGCGAAGCGGGCCGAGGAGCTTCTGGGCTCGGCCGTCGTGGCCACCGCGCCAGTGGCCGGCGGCGACATCTGCACCGCCACCAAGTTGCGGCTCAGCGACGGTGGCACGGTGCTGATGAAGACGCTTCCCCATGCCCCCGAGCACTTCTTCGAGACCGAGGCGGCCGGGCTCCGCTGGCTCGCCGAGACCGAGGGCGTGCGGGTTCCCGACGTGCTGGCCGCCGACCACGAGTGCCTGATCATTCGCTGGGTGGAACCCGGCAAGAACAATCCCGATGCCGCGGCCGGCTTCGGACGGGCCCTGGCGGCGACCCATGCCGCCGGAGCGGCGAGCTACGGTCTGGACCGCGACGGCTTCATCGGTCGGCTCCCGCTCCCCAACAAGCCCTGCGACACCTGGGCGGAGTTCTACGCCGTCCGACGGGTGCTCCCCTACCTCAAGCTGGCCCGCGACCGCGGCCATGTGTCGGAGGCCGAGGGCGCTGCCATCGAGTCCCTGGTCGGCCGGTTCACGGCGCTGCTCCCCGAGGAGCCCCCGTCCCGTCTCCACGGAGACCTCTGGAACGGCAACGTGCTGTGGGGCCTCGAAGGCCAGGTCTGGGTGATCGACCCCGCGGCCTACGGCGGGCACCGCGAGCTCGACCTCGCCATGCTGACGCTGTTCGGGCTGCCGCACCTGCCGCGGGCCCTCGACGCCTACGCCGAGGTCGCGCCGCTCGCCGACGGTTGGGAGGACCGCGTCGCCGTGCACCAAGTCTTCCCGTTGCTGGTGCACGCCTGCCTGTTCGGAGGCGGCTACGGCGCGCGAGCGGCCGACGCGGCGAAGCGCTACCTGTAGTCATCGCCCTGCCCTCCCACCGGGACGGTCCTACAGGTCGTCAAGGGTTCATGAGGTCGTCTCGTCGGACGCGGAGTGCGCTCCCGTGGATGCATCGCTTTGAGGGCAGCGGACGATCTCGGGGTTGCGCTCAGACGCAGGCAACGTGCCCAGTGCGTGATTGTTCGGCCCCGATGCGCCTCCAGGGACCCGACAACCACGCACTGGGCACGAAATCCTGCTGGTCCTGGCTGAGCTGATCACGTAGCTCCTCAACCATCGAACGGTCTCTCAGTGCTGGCTCAGGCTCTGCTGGCAGAGTAGTTGCGTGAGCACCACCGTCCCCAAGCCGCGCGTCCTCGTCGTCGACGACGACAAGGCCGTCCGCGAGTCCCTTCGGAGGTCCCTGGAGTTCAACGGCTACGACGTGTCGCTCGCCTCTGACGGTGCCGAGGCGCTCGCGGGGATCGGGGGTCTGGTGCCCGACGTCGTGGTGATGGACGTGATGATGCCGCGTCTCGACGGGATCGAGACGACGCGCGCACTGCGCAGCGCCGGGCACGACGTACCCATCCTGGTCCTGACCGCGCGCGACGCGGTGGGAGACCGCGTCGACGGCCTCGACGCTGGTGCCGACGACTACCTCACCAAGCCGTTCGCCCTCCAGGAGCTGCTCGCGCGCTTGCGGGCACTGCTTCGCCGAGTGGTCCCGCACGAGGACATGCCCGACGAGACGCTGACGTTCGCCGACCTGTCGATGGACATCGCCACCCGTGACGTACGCCGCGGCGACCGCGCCATGGAGCTGACCCGCACCGAGTTCACGCTGCTCGAGATGTTCCTGCGGCGCCCCCGGCGGGTGCTGGAGCGCTCCTTCATCCTCGAGGAGGTGTGGGGCTACGACTTCCCCACGACCGCCAACTCCCTCGAGGTGTACGTCGGATACCTGCGCCGCAAGACCGAGGCCGAAGGAGAGCCGCGCCTCCTCCACACGGTCCGAGGCGTGGGTTACGTGTTGAAGGAGTCGTGATCCCGACGCCATGACGGGGTCCTACACGCCCTGGACCATGGTCGAGGGCGGCCGCTGGCACTACCGACGGTCGCTCGCCAGCCGGGTCACCCTGCTCACCACCATCGCCGTCGGGCTCGCGGTGGCGTTCGTCGCGCTGGGCGCCTACGTCACCGTCCGGATGCAGCTGCAGTCCACGCTCGACGAGTCCCTGCTGGAGCGGGCCCGGCTGACGGCCGAGGCTCCCAACGTCACCAGCTTCCAGACCGGCGCCCAGGTCCCGGCCTGGGCCCTGGTAGCGACCGACGTCCGGATCGCGCTGGTCTCGTCCGACGGGAGCAAGGTGCCCGCGCAGGCCAAGGGCGCACCCGCGGTCGGCGACCCCGAGGTCGCGGTTGCCAGGGGTGAGGAGGCCTCGAGCATCCGGACCGTGACGGTCAGCGGCCACGCATACCGCGTCGTGGCCGTGCCCTACGGCGACGGCCGGTCGCTGGTCCTCGCCCAGTCGCTCGACGACCAGCACCTGGTGCTCGGCAGGCTGGGCTTCGTGATGCTCGTCTTCGGCCTGGCCGGAGTGATCGCCGCCGCCCTGGCGGGCTGGGCGGTGGCCCGCAACGGACTCCGACCGGTACGCCGCCTCACCGTCGCGGTCGAGGACATAGCGCGCACCGAGGACCTGCAGCCGATGGCGGTCGAGGGCGACGACGAGATCGCGCGACTGACGACCGCGTTCAACGAGATGCTCGCGTCCCTGGCCGCCTCCCGGGACCGCCAGCGCCAGCTGGTGGCCGATGCCGGGCACGAGCTCAGGACGCCCCTGACCTCGTTGCGCACGAACCTCGACCTGCTCGCCCAGGCGGACGCCTCCGACGGCCCCAGCCTGCCGCCCGAGGCGCGCGCCGAGCTTCTCGAGGATGTCCGCGCCCAGATCGAGGAGCTGACGAACCTGATCGGCGACCTCGTGGAGCTGGCCCGCGACGAGCCGCTCGCGCACGTGGTGGAGCCCGTCGAGCTTCCGGAGGTGCTCGACCAGGCCGTCGTACGGGTACGCCGGCGCGCGCCGGGCCTGACGTTCGAGGTCGAGGCTGACCCCTGGTGGGTCGTCGGGGAGGCCGGCGGGCTGGAGCGGGCGTTGACGAACCTCCTCGACAACGCCGCGAAGTGGAGTCCGCCCGGTGGTGTCGTCACGGTCCGACTGCTCGACGGGGTGCTGACCGTCGACGACCAGGGACCGGGCATCGCGGACGCCGACATCCCGCACGTGTTCGACCGGTTCTACCGGTCCGACGACTCTCGCTCGATGCCCGGATCGGGACTCGGGCTCTCGATCGTCCGCCAGGTGGCGGAGCGCCACTCGGGCACCGTGGAGGCGGGCGCCTCCCCGTCGGGTGGGGCCCGGCTCACGCTCCGGCTGCCCGGGTCATCGGCAGCCGTTGTGAACGCATAGGGTCCCGCAGCATGGGGGCCCGACGTCTGACTGCCGCGCTGGTGTCGGTCCTTGCGCTGGCCGGCTGTTCCGCCGACAAGACCCCACCCCCGGGCGCGGCCGCGCCTACCGGCGCCGTCGACGCGTGGAACCCCTGCGACGGCCTTCGCGCTGCCCGGGTCGAGAAGGTGCTGGGGACCGCGGTGCGGATGAAGACCGGCACGCAGGACGCACCCCGCTGCGCGTTCGTCCCCGCCACGAGGGGCGCCGCTGCGACCACCGTGACCTACCAGCTGTTCGCGGGCGGCCTCGACGCTGCCTGGACGACGATGGGGCGCATCGTCGGGCACGTCTCCGAGCCGAGGATCCCAGGCGCCGATGGCGCCCGGCTCGTCGTGCACACCGGACGCAGGGCCGTGGCAGTCACCGGATTCGTCCAGAACGGCGCCCTGATCCAGGTCGTCAACGTCGTGGATCCCCGCCCGTACGACCGGGAGGTGGCCGTGGCCGCCGGCACCCTGATCATGCGTGACCTGTCCGCGCACGCGGACGACGCCGGGGTGGCGTGACGACGGTCTACTTCGACGTGAGGTTGGGGTCGCGCCAGGAGCGTTCGAACGGCAGCCGCCACGCGTGGGGCGCGATCAGCTGGTGGATCGCGTTCGGACCCCAGCTGCCGGGCGCGTAGATCCGCACCGGCGGCGGGTTCGTCAGCAGCGGCGTCGAGAGGTCCCAGAGCGTCTCGATGCCTTCGGCCGTCGTGAACAGCGTGTGGTCGCCGCGCATCGCGTCGTGGATGAGCCGCTCGTAGGCCTCGAGCACCGAGCTGGACGCTGCGGTGTCGTGGGTCGCGAACTGCATGGACAGCTTCTCGAGCTTCATGCCAGGTCCCGGCCGCTTGCCGTAGAACGACAGCGACATCTTCGACTGGTCGGCCAGGTCGAAGGTGAGGTGGTCCGGCCCCTGGGTGCCGACGTTGGACCCCGCCGGGAACATCGTCAGGGGTGGCTCCTTGTACGCGATCGAGATGATCCGAGCGCCCTCGGCGAGCTTCTTGCCGGTCCGCATGAAGAACGGCACTCCGGCCCAGCGCCAGTTGTCGATCTCGACCTTCAGCGCCACGAACGTCTCGGTGTCGGAGTCGTCGGCCGCGTCCGGGTTGTCGCGGTAGCCGGCGTACTGACCTCGCACGACGTTGTGCGGCTCGATCGCCCGCATCGAGCGGAACACCTTGAGCTTCTCGTCGCTGATCGGCCCCGGAGCCAGCGAGGTCGGCGGTTCCATCGCCATGAACGCCACGACCTGCATCAGGTGCGTGACGACCATGTCGCGGTAGGCGCCGGTGCCCTCGTAGAAGCGGGTCCGACCCTCCAGGCCCAGGGTCTCGGGGACGTCGATCTGCACGTGGTCGATGAAGTTGCGGTTCCAGATCGGCTCGAAGAGGCCGTTGGCGAACCGGAACGCCAGGATGTTCTGGGCGGCCTCCTTGCCCAGGAAGTGATCGATCCGGAAGATCTGATCCTCGTCGAAGACCTCGTGCAGGCGGCCGTTCAGCTTCTTGGCCGAGGCCAGGTCGGTGCCAAAGGGCTTCTCCATGATGATCCGCGACTTCTCGACCAGTCCCGCCTCGTCGAGCTGGCGGACCACGTCGAGCGCGGCATTGGGCGGCACACTCAGGTAGTGGAGCCGGCGTACCTCCTGGCCGCCGCGCCCGAGCTCCGCCTCCGCGTCCTGAACCGCGGCCGCGATCGCAGCCGGTCCGGCGCTCTGCGGCACGTAGGTGAGCATCTCGGCGAACGGCGCCCAGCGCGCGTCGTCGAGGGTGCCCCTACCGAACTCGTCGATCGCCTCGCGGGCGAACTTGACGAAGTGCTCGGCGTCGACATCCTCGAGGGACGTGCCCACGATCGACGACTGGCCGAGCAGGCCGGCCTCGAACAGGTTCAGCAGGCCGGGCAGCAGCTTGCGGCGGGCCAGATCGCCCATCGCGCCGAACAGCACGATGACGTGCGGTTGCTCCATGCAGTCGAGGGTACGCAGATCGTGTTGCTGCGCGATCACGAGTCGGGCGTGCCCTGGAACACCCGGCGCAGGCGGGCGGCCTTCCACAGCGACTCGGCGTACTCGTCGGCGAGGTCGGAGTGGACGGTGATGCCGCCACCGGTGCCGAGCAGGAAGGTCCCGTCCCCCGACGACATGAGCGACCGGATCACCACACCGAGGTCCGCCCGACCGTCCGCGGAGACCCAGCCGAACGCGCCGGCGTACGCACCGCGGGGCGACTCCTCGACCTCCTCGATGATCGTCATCGTCCTGAGCTTCGGCGCCCCGGTCATCGACCCGGCCGGGAACAGCGCGCGCAGGGCGCCCATCGTCGAGACGTCGTCGCGGAGGTGGCCGCGGACCGTCGACACCAGCTGGTGGACGGTTTCGTAGGACTCGACGTCCATGAGCACCGGGACCTCGACGGAACCGGGGTCGCAGACCATCGCGAGGTCATTGCGCAGCAGGTCGACGATCATCAGGTTCTCCGAGCGGAACTTCGGCTCGGTCGCGAGCCTGTCGCGAAGTGCCTCGTCCTCCTCGGGTGTCGCTCCGCGCGGCGTGGTGCCCTTGATCGGCTTCGTCTCGATCATCCGGTCTGCGGTGATCGTGGCGTAGCGCTCGGGCGAGGAGCTCAGCAACCAGGCTCGTGCCCTCGGTACGTCGTGCTGGAGGAAGCCCGCGTACGGCGCGGGGTTCAGCGTGCGCAGCCTGAGGTAGGCGTCCGCGGGGCCGATGTCTGTGCTGGTTTCGAGGCGGTAGGTGAGGTTGACCTCGTAGCTGTTGCCCGCCAGCAGTTGTTCCTGCACCTGGTCGAAGGCGGCGGCGTAGGCGGAGGGAGCCTCACCGGGGCCCTGGTGAGGCTCATGGTCCCCGTACGAAGCTTCACGCGGGAAGCGTGAGCTTCTCGAGGGAGGCTCGTGGTCGAACATCCGGACCTGCCGAGGCCGCATCCACACAGCGTCCGGGAGCCCACCCCGATCTGTGCGTGCGGGCAGGTCGGGGCGGCAGGCGTAGCCGAGGTAGCCGAACCACTGTCCAGCTGGGTCGCCCGCCGAGAGCTCTGCCTCGAGTGCCGCGAAGATGTCGGTGCCCACGACCTCGCTCGCACCGCCCTCGTGCCGGGTCACCTCGCGGGTGGCCGCGGTGTAGGTCAGGGACAGGTCGTCAGCCTCGAGCCAACCGATGATGGATCGGCGGCCGGACCACTCGCGGGCGCCGCCACCGTCGAGCCAGAAGCAGCGCGGGTGCGTCGCGGCGACCTCGCGGAAGAACTCGACCGGGTCGTGGGCAGGGCTCATGCGAGCTCCAGGAAGTTCGTGATCATCGCGAGGCCGTGCTCGGACAGGATCGACTCGGGGTGGAACTGCACACCCTCGAGCGGAAGGGCCCGGTGCCGGACGCCCATCACGACGGGTCCGTCGGGTCCGGGGGTGGTGGCCGAGACCTCGAGGGTGTCGGGGACGCTCAGTGCGGCGAGCGAGTGGTAGCGCACCGCCTTGAGGTGTTGGGGAAGCCCGGCGAACACGCCTCTTGCGTCGTGCGCGATCTCGGCAACCTCCCCGTGCGCAGGTGGGACGCGGTCGACGGTCCCGCCGTACGTCGTCACCAGGCCCTGCATGCCGAGGCAGACGCCGAGCACGGGTCGGGTGGCCCGGCGGAGCACCTCGCGACCCACGGCGAAGTCGGCCGGTTCGTCGGGCCGCCCGGGGCCGGGCGAGAGCACCACGTGGGTGTGGGCCAGGACGTCGTCGGGCTCCACCTCGTCGTGCTGGACGACGGTCGGGAGCGTCCCGGTGACGGCGGCAACGAGGTGCACGAGGTTCCAGGTGTAGGAGTCGTGGTGGTCCACGACCACCACGTCCGGAACGGCCACCTGCTCAACCTAGGGCTTCTGGTCGACGGCGGTGACCTCGGACTGGACGAGGCAACCTCTGGGCCGACCTTGGACGGACCCGGTCGACCCGGGTCGGTGCGAGAGCGGCACCGTGCAGGAACCCCGAGGCCGAGCTACAGCAACAGGTCGCTGACGAGCTGGTGCAGCAGGTCGTAGCCGTTCTCGGTGAGGATCGACTCGGCGTGGAACTGGATGCCGCGGTAGTGCGGGCCGCGCAGCAGGTTGATGTCGCCGGACTCCGGATCCGTCTCGACCGTGATCCCGACGGGCAGGTCCGGGGCAGCCGAGTCGACCCGGCCGACGAACGTGTTGTAGAAACCGACGCGCTCCGTGCGGCCGTCGATCGACACCGGCGACTGGGTGCCCTGGAACACGATGTCCTTGTAGGCCAGCTGGATGCCGAGCTCGTGGCACAGCGCCTGGTGGCCCAGGCAGACCGCGAGGAACGGTCGCTGCTCCCCGAGCAACGCGGCGACGGCCTCGCGGAGCTTGCGCATCTTGGGGTCGTCGCCGTCACGAGGATCGCCCGGTCCGGGGCCCACGATGACGAGGTCGAACCCGTCCAGGGCTCCCTCGACGTACTCCTCATGACGTACGACGCTGCTGGTCATCCCGAGCACGCCGAGCACGTGGCGCAGCATGTTCACGAAGTCGTCCTCGCCGTCGAGGATGACGACGCTCTTTCCAGCCAGTCGGGGGTCGGGCGGCGAACCGCCCTGGTCGGTCAGCCAGAATCTCGAGAGCCGGCGGTTGCGGGAGTTGAGCGCGAGCAGGACGTCCTCGTCATTGACCAGCTCGGCCATGCCCAGCGACGGCTTGGGCGCGAGCGGCACCAGCCCGAAGGCGGAGAGGATGCCGCCCGCCTTGGCGTGCGTCTCCGCGACCTCGTACGCCGCATCGGAGTCGCGCACCAGGGTCGCTCCGGCGGTCACCTTGAGGCGCCCCTCCAGGTCGACGTCGGCGGAGCGGATCACGATCGGGCTGTCCACGACCGGCCCGCCGGACTCGTCGCGGCCCAGGATCGCGAGCGCCGCCCCGTAGTAGCCGCGGCCCTCGGACTCGTACTGCTTGATCAGCCGGCAGGCGTTCTCCACCGGGCTGCCGGTGACGGTCGCGGCGTACATCGTGTCGCGCAGCACCTCGCGCGGGTCGCGGCTGGTGCGCCCGGCGAGGAGGTACTCGGTGTGGACGAGGTGCGTCATCGGCTTGAGGAACGGCCCGAGCACCTGGCCACCCTCGT
>JAOPXM010000044.1 GCA_025965125.1 Nocardioides sp. | reverse complement strand
CCCGCGTGGCATCCCCGAGCTCCGCGCCGCCCTGGCCGACCAGCTGGCACGCACCCGGGGCCTGGCCTGCGATCCCGACGAGATCGTCGTGACCAACGGCGCCACCGACGGCCTGCGGCACGTCCTGGCCGCACTCCCGGCGGGTCCGGTCGCCGTCGAGGACCCCGGCTACCGGGCGGCCGTCGAGACGATCCTCGCCCTCGGTCGAGACGTGCGGGACCTGCCCGCGACCAGTCCCGTCACCGACCTGGCCGGCGTGGCGGCCGCCTATGTCACCCCGGCCCACCAGCATCCCCTCGGCCGGGTGATGCCGGCCGCCGACCGGCTCGCGCTGCTCGAGGCCGCGCGTGCCGCAGGGACGGCGGTCGTCGAGGACGACTACGACTCCGAGTTCCGCTATGACGTGGCGCCGGTCCCGGCTCTCGCCACCCTTGACCGGAGCCGCGTTGCCTACCTCGGGACGGCGTCGAAGTCGGTCGCTCCCAGCCTGCGCCTGGGCTGGCTGGTGCCGCCTGCCGACCTGCTCGACGACATCAACGCGCGCCGTTCGGTCACCCACGAGGGCGCGTCATGGCCCACCCAGCGGGCGTTCCTCGCTCTGCTGCGGGACGGGTACGTCGACAAGGTCGTGCGCTCGGCCCGGCGCGTCTACGCCGATCGGGCCCCACGGGTCGCGGAGGCCCTTTCGCCGTACGCCGAGCTCGCGGGCCCGCTGGCCGGCATGTACTCCACGTGGCTGCTCCCCCACGCCGCTGCGGTCCGGGCCCGGGCGAGCGCACGCCGGGCCGGCTTCGAGGTGAACCTGCTGGCCGACTACTGCCGCTCGGCATCGCTGACCGGCCTGGTCGTGGGCTTTGGCGGCGCGACCGACGAGCAGCTGGACCGCGCCCTTGCGGCGTTGGTGAAGGGGCTCCGCTAGACGTGCACGGGTTACTGCACAGCGTCGATGGCGGCGTACGCCGCCGCACGTTCCCGCTCGATCTTGCGACCGAGAAGGTACGCCGTGCCCCAGAGCAACGCGAAGATCGCGCCCAGGAAGAACATCAGCGGGATCACGAACCCGAGGCCGATGGCCGCGAGCTGTACGAGCCACCCGACGGCATACGCCCACTCGCCGCGCAGCATGCCGGCGAGCACCAGGCAGACGACCATCAGCCCGAGGCCGACCGCGAGGGCGGTGCCGAGCGCCACGTCGGCAACCGAGACCATCACCGGCGTCGTCAGCCCGAGCGCGATGGCCTCGAGACAGAGGATCGCGGCGCACATGCCGCGCCGCGGCGAGCGCGCCTGCTCGCTCACTCGCTGCTCCCGCGCACGGGCCTGGCAAGCAGGGTCCGGGCCTCGCCGACGGTGACCACCGATCCCGTGACCAGGACCGCGCCGGATCCGAGCGGGTCGCCGAACGCCTCGCCCGCCTCGGCCAGCGCAGCGGCCTCGTCGAGCGCCTCGGACAGCCGCGGCTGCACCGACACCCGATCAGGACCGTAGATCTCGCGCGCGACCACGGCCAGCTCCTCGGCCGGCAGCGCGCGGGCCGTGGAGTTCTGCGTGCACACGACGTGGGCCAGGTGCGGCTCGAAGGCGGCCAGCAGGCCCTCGTGGTCCTTGTCGGCCATCACCCCGATGACCCCGATGAGCGTGGAGAACGTGAACGAGTCGTCGAGGGCCGCGGCGGTCGCCTCGGCACCGTGCGGGTTGTGCGCGGCGTCCAGCAGCACGGTCGGGCCGCGTCGCACGATCTCGAGGCGACCCGGAGAGGTGACCTCTGCGAACGCCGCTCGGACCAGCTCGTCATCGAGGGGTTGGTCGCCGGCGAACGCCTCCACGGCCGCCAGGGCAACCGCGGCGTTCTGGGCCTGGTGGGCGCCGTAGAGCGGCAGGAAGATCTCGTCGTACCTGCCCCGCAGCCCCTGCAGCGACACGACCTGTCCGCCCAGGGCCGGCACCCGCGAGATGACTCCGAAGTCCAGGCCCTCACGGGCCACGGTGGCTCCCACCTCGGCCGCGCGGGCGAGCAGGACCTCGGCGGCTGCGGGCGGCTGCTCGGCCAGCACCGCGAACGAGCCGGGCTTGATGATCCCGGCCTTCTCGACGGCGATCTCGCCGGGCGTGTCACCGAGGTACGACGCGTGGTCGACCGCAATGGGCAGCACGACGGCGACCGCCGCGTCGGCGACGTTGGTCGCGTCCCACGAGCCACCCATGCCGACCTCGACGATGGCCACGTCGACCGGTGCGTCGGCGAATGCGGCGAACGCCATCGTGACCACGGTCTCGAAGAACGAGAGCGGGTGCTCCTGGTTCGCGTCGACCAGGTGCGTGTACGGCGCACTGTCGTTGAAGGCGGCCACGAACTGCTCATCGGTCAGGGCCTCGCCGTCGATGGAGATCCGCTCCGTCATCCGCTCCACGTGCGGGCTGGTGAACCGCCCCGTGCGCAGGTCGGTGGCACGCAGCAGCGCGTCGATCATCCGCGACGTCGACGTCTTCCCGTTGGTGCCGGTCAGATGGATGACGGGGTAGTTCGTCTGCGGGTCTCCGAGCAGCTCGGTGAACGCTCGGATCCGGTCGAGCGACGGCTCCAGCTTCGTCTCCGGCCACCGAGACAGCAGGGCGTCCTCGACCTCGGCAAAGGTCTCGGCGAGGCGGGGTGCTTCGGGGGTTTCACTCATCGCGTGCCCGAGTCTAGGAGGCTGCCGTGGCAGCGTCCCCGGGGCGCCCGGATCGACACGATTGCGCCGAGCCGGTGACAGCAGACTGGAACACGTTCTAGGTTGACGGCACCACCGGAGCTGACAAGGGAGGGCGCCGTGAAGACCACGGTCGCGATCGTCAACGAGCAGGGCCAGGACTTCACGTTCGAGGAGGTGGAGATCGATGGGCCACGGCCCGACGAGGTGCTGGTGCGGGTCGTGGCCACCGGTCTGTGCCACACCGACATCACGATGAGGACGATGCTCCCCCCGGAGATGTTTCCCAACGTGTTCGGCCACGAAGGGGCGGGCGTCGTCGAAGAGGTCGGCGCGGACGTGAGGGGCATCGCGGTCGGCGACCACGTCGTGATGAGCCTGCGGTCGTGCCGCGGCTGTGCGAACTGCACGGCCGGGATGATCGGCTACTGCGAGAACAGCCTGATGCTCAACTACATGGGCATGCGGATGGACGGATCGACCACGTTGTCGCGCAGTGGCGCCCCGGTGTTCGGGTCGTTCTTCGGGCAGTCGAGCTTCGCCCAGCACGCGATCGCGTACGCCGACAACCTCGTTGTCGTCGACAAGTCGCTCGACCTGACCAGGGTCGCGCCGTACGGCTGCGGCTTCCAGACCGGCGCCGGGGCGGTCCTCAACGTCCTCAAGCCGAGGCCCTCCGACAGCCTGGCCGTGTACGGCGCGGGGGCCGTCGGGCTCGCCGCGATCGCCGCGGCGGCGGCCGAAGGCGTCGGCACGATTGTCGCCGTCGACCTGCTGCAGAGCCGGCTCGTCGTCGCCGAGAAGTACGGCGCGATCGGGGTGAACCCGTCCGCGCTGGGTGAGATCAGCGTCGTCGACCGGGTCAAGGAGCTGACCGGTGGTGGGTCGACCGGCGCTATCGACACGACCGCCGTGCCGGCCGTGATCAAGCAGGCCGCGCAGGCGCTCGGCGTCAAGGGCGAGCTGGTCATCCTCGGCCTGGGCGCCGAGGAGTTCGCCATCGACGCGATCGACATCATGCAGAACGGCAAGGTGATCCGGGGCTCCGTCGAGGGCGATTCCGACCCGCTCGAGATGGTGCCGCGGCTGCTGGTGCTGAACGCGGAGGGAAAGTTCCCCGTCGACGACCTGATCGTCAGCTACCCGTTCACCCAGATCAACACCGCGATCGCCGACGTCACCAACGGCGACGTGGTCAAGCCGGTGCTCGTGTGGTGACCAGCATGTTCACCATGTCGACGACCGGCTCGTAGCCCAGCGCCCGGTAGATCTTGTTGGACGTCGGATTGGCCTGGTCGGTGAACAGGCAGAGCCGGAGGCTCTCGCCGACGAGCCGGCGTGAGAGCGTCGCAACGGTCGCGCTGGCGTAGCCGCGGCCACGGTGCTCCCGCGGTGTGTACACGGGTCCGATACGGACGACGTCGTACGCCGGTGCGTTGTAGCCGGTCAGGTGCACCACGGTCCCCTGCTCGTCCTCCCAGAGCCAGACCCGCTCACGATCGATCCGCTTGCGCAGGTCGTCGCGTTCGAACTGCTCACCCTCCTGCGGGGCGCCGCTCCGTCCCGCCTGCTCCGCGGCGTCGGCGGCGAACGCGTTGAACCAGGCCACGCACAGGTCCAGGTCGTCCGGTCCGGCGGCGCGCAGCAGGCCCGGCGACTGCGGCGGCTCGATCAGCTTGCCCAGCTCGAAGAGCCGGGTGTGCTCGTGCACCGACGCCGTCGCGCCGGTCAACGAGGCGAGCTCGTCGGCGATCACCAGCGCGGCAGGCAGCGCACCATTGACGCCGCCGACCTCCTCGCCACGGGCGTGCAGCGCGCGAGCGAGGTCGCGGGCTGCGGCGTCCGCCATCGGCAGCACGAACAGTGGGTGGGGCGCGAAGGGCGCCGTCCGCATCCCCGCCGACACCACCTGGCCCCAGCTGTTGCGCACCAGCACCCACCAGTACGGGTGGTTCGTGGGTCGCGGTTCACCGAGGTGCTCGTTCACCATGGCCCTCTGGGTCACGGTAGCGACCACGGTGGTCAGGACCGGATCCTCGCGCAGGTACTCGTCGGCGGCGCCCACGAACGCCAAGGGGTCCTCGGTGAACTCCAGCTCGAACCAGTCGTCGGCCATGGGGTGCAGGCTAGGTGGCGGGCGGGGCAGCCCGGCAACCGGTTTCCGCAGGTGAGCCCGCTCAAACTAGGGTTCTCCCATGACCGAGACCCAGCAGCGCCAGGCCCCCGACACGACGAGCGCCCCACGCGCGCTCGCCGTACCGGACAAGCCCGCGCTGGAAGGGCTGGAGGTCACCTGGGGCGAACGTTGGAAGGCCGACGACACCTACGCCTTCGACCGCACGCAGCCGCGCGAGAACGTCTACTCGATCGACACGCCACCCCCCACGGTGAGCGGCAGCCTGCACGTCGGGCACGTCTTCTCCTACACCCACACCGACCTGATCGCTCGCTTCCAGCGGATGCGCGGCAAGTCCGTCTTCTACCCGATGGGCTGGGACGACAACGGCCTGCCGACCGAGCGTCGGGTCCAGAACTACTACGGCGTCCGCTGCGACCCGTCGCTGCCCTACGACCCCGACTTCACGCCGCCGGAACTGAGCACATCAAGTGGCAAGGACCCGAAGCGGCAGATCCCGATCAGCCGACCGAACTTCATCGACCTCTGCGAGCAGCTCGTCGAGCAGGACGAGGCGGTCTTCGAGTCGCTGTGGCGCACCCTCGGGCTGTCCGTGGACTGGAAGCAGCACTACACGACCATCGGCCCGGCGGCCCGGCTCGCGAGCCAGCGCGCGTTCCTGCGCAACTTCGCCCGCGGCGAGGCCTACCTCCAGGACGCACCAACGCTCTGGGACGTGACGTTCCAGACTGCGGTCGCCCAGGCCGAGCTCGAGGCTCGGGAGTACGCCGGCGCCTACCACCGCGTCACCTTCCACCAGCTGGATGGGAGCCCGCTCGCGATCGAGACGACCCGCCCCGAGCTGATCCCGAGCGTCGTCGCCCTGATCGCGCACCCCGACGACGAGCGCTACCAGCCGTTGTTCGGAACCACGGTCACGTCGCCCGTCTTCGGCGTCGAGATCCCGGTGCTGGCGCACCCCGCGGCAGAGATGGACAAGGGCGCCGGCATCGCGATGTGCTGCACGTTCGGCGACCTGACCGACGTCACCTGGTGGCGCGAGCTTGCGCTTCCGGTGCGCACGCTGATCGGCCGCGACGGCCGGATGCTGCGCGAGACGCCGGACTGGCTCGCCGACGAGCCGGCGGCAGCGGCGTACGAGCAGCTCAAGGGCAAGACCGCGTTCTCGGCCCGCGAGGCCATGGTCGGCCTCCTGCGCGAGTCCGGTGACCTGGACGGCGAGCCCAAGCCCACCCAGCGGATGACGAACTTCTACGAGAAGGGCGACAAGCCGCTCGAGATCATCGCGACCCGCCAGTGGTACCTCCGCAACGGCGGCCGCGACGCTGGGTTGCGCGAGGAGATGCTCGAGCGTGGTCGCGAGATCACCTGGGTCCCGAGCCACATGGCGCACCGCTACGACAACTGGGTCGGTGGCCTGAACGGCGACTGGCTGATCTCGCGGCAGCGCTTCTTCGGGATCCCGTTCCCGGTCTGGTATCCCCTCGACGACGAGGGCGAGCCCGACCACGCGCACCCGCTGATGCCCTCCGAGGCAGAACTCCCGATCGACCCCTCGACCGACGCGCCCCGCGGCTACGCCGAGGACCAGAGGGGCAAGCCCGGCGGCTTCATCGGGGACCCCGATGTGATGGACACCTGGGCCACTTCCTCACTCACCCCACACATCGCGGGCGGCTGGGAGACCGACGACGACCTGTTCCAGCGGGTCTTCCCGATGGATTTGTGCACGCATGCCCACGACATCATCCGCACGTGGCTCTTCTCCCGCGTCGTCCGGGCGCACCTCGAGAACCACGTCGCCCCGTGGTCGCACGCCCTGATCTCCGGGTTCGTGACGGATCCGGACCGCAAGAAGATGTCGAAGTCCAAGGGCAACGTAGTCGTGCCGACCGAGATTCTCGAGAAGTTCGGCGCGGACGCTGTCCGCTGGCGGGCCGCGATGTCCCGCCCCGGTCTGGACTCGCCGTTCGACGAGTCCCAGATGAAGGTCGGCCGACGGTTGGCGATGAAGGTGCTCAACGCCTCGAGGTTCGTCCTCGGCGGCGTCGGCGCCACCGGGCTGAACCCGTTCGAGGTCTCCGAGCCCATCGACTGCGCGCTGCTCGCCCGGCTCGGCGAGGTCATCACGAAGTCGACCGACGCGCTCGAGGCCTACGACTACACGACGGCGCTCGAGACCGTCGAGAAGTTCTTCTGGTCGTTCTGCGACGACTACCTCGAGCTGGTCAAGGAGCGGGCGTACGCCGAGGACGGCAGCACCGCCACGGTGTCTGCCCGGGCAACCCTGGCCATCTCGCTCCAGGTCCAGCTGCGCCTGCTCGCGCCGTTCCTGCCGTACGTGACCGAGGAGGTCTGGTCGTGGTGGCAGGACGGGTCGATCCACACCTCCACCTGGCCGCTGGTGACCGAGCTCGGCTCGGCGGCGGCCACCGACCCGACGATGGTCGACGCCGTGGCTGCGGCTCTGGTCGGCATTCGCGGCGCCAAGTCGCAGGCCAAGGTCTCGATGCGCGCCGAGCTCTCCAGGGTCGAGATCCGCGGCCCCGAAGCGCTCGTCCGCGGCGCCGAGCGGGCCGCAGACGACCTGCGCCGCAGCGGCAAGATCACCGGTGACCTGGTGTTCACGGTCGCCGAGGATGCGCAGGAGATCAGCGTCCAGGCGGACCTCGCGCCCGTCACCGACTGACACCGGCAACGGACCGAACGGCGCGCGCCCTCAGGTCAGCCGACGGCTCACGGAGCGGTCTTGATCGAGAACGCCCCGGTCATGGAGGCAGCACCAGCGGCCTTCCCGAGGAACGGAGCGCCCAGGACCGAGTCGTAGAGCCTGGTCAGGGAGTAGTGGGTCAGGTCCGCGTGGACGACGCGGTGGACCTGGTAGCGCGACGCCACGACGGTCAGCACCCTGTTGATCCCCTGGTGGTCGTCCTCGTCGGCGGTGATGACGATGGCCAGGTGTCCCGATTTCCAGTCCGCTCCGGACTGGACGCGCCGGACCTTGGTCTCGATCCAGCTGTCCGCGACCCCGAGCGCCGCGTCGTGGGCATCGTGAACGAGGTTCGGGACGACCATGCCGGCATTCGGAAGGGTCCCGGCGTCGGAGTCGGCTGCGAGCTGGGCCACGGGCACGTCATGCTGCCCGCACGCGTCACGACCCTTCGTGAAGTAGGCCCACGGGTTGTGTTTCACCGCATAGCGACCCTGGCTCGTCAGCTGGCAGTGCGTCCGCATCGAGTCCGCGTAGAGCGTTGCCGTCTTGCCCAGGGACAGGGCCTGGTCGAAGAACGTGAGCCCCCCGAGGGGGTGCAACGCGGGTGGTGCATCGTCGGTGACGCCCTGGGTTCCGCCGGAGACCATCGCGAGGTAGTTGGGCAGCGACGGATGCGCGACCGCGTTGTAGTGGTCCGCGTAGGCGTACTTCTTCGCGAGACCGTAGACGAACGGCATCGACGCCTTCATCTGTGGCAACGAGTGGTTCTCCACCACGAAGGTCAGCACCTTGGTGATGGCGGGCCGTGCGGGCGGTGCGGCCGCGACGGCACCCCTGACCGGTGCCCCGTCGGACACCGCCACCGGACGGGCAACCGCGGTGCCACCCGCGAGGAGCACGACCGCGACCGAGAGACCTGTCAGCCCCAGGGAACGACGGCCAACTGCCCGTAGACGACGACTCATCGGACCACCCTGCATGCTGCTGCCTCCTGGCTCACCGGGTCCGCTGACACGTCCCCCTACGCCGATTTCTTCTTCTTGGCTTCGGTCTCGCGCGGGACGAGGGTGGGGGCCACGTCGTCCATGACGACCTCGCGGGTCACGATGACCTTCGCGACGTCGCCACGCGAGGGCACGTCGTACATCACGTAGAGGAGGACCTCTTCGATGATCGCCCGCAGGCCGCGCGCTCCCGTGCCACGCTCCGTCGCCTTGTCGGCGATGGCGGCGATGGCTTCGGGCGTGAACTCGAGCTCGACGCCGTCGATCTCGAAGAGCTTTTGGTATTGCTTGACGAGCGCGTTGCGCGGCTCCGTCAGGATCTGGATCAGCGCCTGCTGGTCGAGCTTGGTCACGCTGGCGATCAGGGGCAGCCGGCCGATGAACTCCGGGATCAGGCCGAACTTCGTGAGGTCCTCGGGGCGTACCTGCGAGAGCAGGTCCTCGGCCTCGCGCTCGGCGGCGCCGCGCACCTCGGCGGTGAACCCGAGGGTCTTCTTGCCGACCCGCTGCTCAACGATGTGCTCGAGACCAGAGAAAGCACCACCCACCACGAACAAGATGTTGGTGGTGTCGATCTGGATGAACTCCTGGTGCGGGTGCTTGCGCCCGCCCTGCGGGGGCACCGAGGCGGTGGTGCCCTCGATGATCTTCAACAGCGCCTGCTGGACACCCTCACCCGACACGTCGCGCGTGATCGAGGGGTTCTCAGCCTTGCGGGCGACCTTGTCGATCTCGTCGATGTAGATGATGCCGGTCTCGGCCTTCTTGACGTCGTAGTCGGCCGCCTGGATCAGCTTGAGCAGGATGTTCTCGACATCCTCGCCGACGTAACCGGCCTCGGTGAGGGCGGTGGCGTCCGCGATCGCGAACGGGACGTTGAGCATCCGCGCCAGGGTCTGGGCGAGGTAGGTCTTGCCGCAGCCGGTGGGGCCGATCACGAGGATGTTGGACTTGGCGACCTCGACGACCTCCTCCTTGCTGTGCTTGCCCGAGATGGGCTGCAGGCCGGCCTGGATCCGCTTGTAATGGTTGTAGACCGCGACCGCGAGGGACTTCTTGGCCTGCTCCTGGCCGATGACGTAGGAGTTGAGGAACTCGAAGATCTCCTTGGGCTTGGGCAGCTCGTCGAGGCTGACCTCGGCGCCCTCGCTCAGCTCTTCCTCGATGATCTCGTTGCAGAGGTCGATGCACTCGTCACAGATGTAGACGCCGGGGCCGGCGATGAGCTTCTTGACCTGCTTCTGGCTCTTCCCGCAGAAAGAACACTTCAGCAGGTCGCCTCCGTCACCGATGCGTGCCACGGGCGGTCATCCTCCTCATATCCGGCGGGTGCGGCGCCGGAGGCCGCAACGTCGAAGCGTGCGCGTGCTGGGCTGCGTCGAACGGTCCTGCAAGGCCCAGACGAAGGTACCCCGCGCCGCCCCCGATGCGGGGACGGACACGAGATAACTTCATGGTGTCTGGACCCGGCCCGCTCAGGACGTCGTCAGGGCGGGGACGTCCTTGCGGGAGCCGAGCACGGCGTCGATCAGGCCGTACTCGACGGCCCCGTCGGCCGTCAGGATCTTGTCGCGCTCGATGTCGCGGCTGACCTGCTCGATGTCGCGGCCGCTGTGGTCACTGATCATCTTCTCGAGCATCTCGCGCATCCGGAGGATCTCGTTGGCCTGGATCTCGATGTCGGAGGTCTGGCCGAACGTGCCCTCGGTGTAGGGCTGGTGGATCAGGATCCGGCTGTTCGGAAGCGCCAAGCGCTTGCCCGGGGTGCCGGCCGCGAGCAGCACGGCCGCCGCAGAGGCGGCCTGCCCGAGGCACACGGTCTGCACGTCGGGCTTGATGAACTTCATCGTGTCGTAGATCGCCGTGAGCGCGGTGAACGAGCCGCCCGGGCTGTTGATGTAGATGCTGATGTCCTGGTCGGGGTTCATCGACTCGAGGCAGAGCAGCTGCGCCATCACCGCGTTGGCGACGTCGTCGGAGATCGGGGTGCCGAGGAAGATGATGCGGTCCTCGAAGAGCTTGCCGTAGGGATCGATCCGGCGGAAGCCGTACGACGTGCGCTCTTCCCACTGCGGGATGTAGTAGTTCATGTTCAGTCCTTGCTCGAGGAAGCGGGCCTGGCCGGTCGTCCTTCATCCGCTGCTTCACGGGCGCTCTTGACGACCTGGTCGACCAGGCCGTACTCGCGGGCCTGCTCCGCGGTGAACCAGCGGTCGCGGTCGGCGTCGTTCTCGACCTGCTCGACGGTCTGGCCGGTGTGCTCGGCGATGAGCTCCAGCAGGACCTTCTTGATGTGCAGGGACTGCTGCGCCTGGATCTTGATGTCCGACGCGGAGCCGCCCATCCCGGATGACGGCTGGTGCATCATGATCCGCGCGTGCGGCAGGGCGTAACGCTTGCCCTTGGTGCCGGCGCAGAGCAGGAACTGACCCATGGACGCGGCCAGGCCCATGCCGACGGTGGCCACGTCGTTGGGGATGTAGTGCATGGTGTCGTAGATCGCCATGCCGGCGTCGACGGAGCCACCGGGGCTGTTGATGTGCAGAAAGATGTCGGCCTCGGGGTCCTCGGCCGAGAGAAGCAGCAGCTGGGCACAGATCGCGTTGGCGTTCTGGTCGCGTACCTCGGAACCGAGGAAGATGATCCGCTCACGCAGCAGGCGCTGGTAGATGTGGTCGTCGAGGACGTTGAGGCCGCCGCCGCCGTTCATCTGTGGGATATCCACAGCGGCGCCGGAGTGGCTGGGATTCTGGGTCACGTCAGCGACCCTAGCCGCAGGACCGGACAGTTCCACGCCTTATCCACCGCTGTTCGCGGACAGCGGATTTCGCGGGTCAGGACCCTTCCACGGCCGCCTTGAGCCGGTCCACCGTCTGCTGCATCCCGGCCTCGAGCTCGTCGGCATGGCTGTCGTTGCCGCCGAGGAACACTGGGGCGAACATCCGGCTGACCTTCGTGAGGTCCCGTGGGACGGGGCGGCGGTGGACGACTCGCGTCGTCCCCGGGCGGTCCGGGGACTCGCTGACCTCCCAGATCCACCGGGCGCCACTCGACGTGGTGTCCCACGCAACAACACGACCAGGCTCGAGCCGGGCCACCACGCTGCGAGTCGGCCAGAGCGCCGCCTTGCGCCTGTTGACGCCGAGATACCACTGACCCAGCCGGAGTCCGCCCGGCTTCAGCGGCACCATCATCACCAGCTCGGGGCTCCACTCAGGCATCCGGCCGAAGTCGGTGAGAAGCCGCCACACCTGGTCGGGGGCTGCGTCGACAGTCGCCTCCGCGCGCAGCTCGCGCGCCGCGCCCGTCTGTTCGGTGCTCGATGAGCTCATGCCAGCCAGTCTTGCAGGGCGCGGTGGACCTGGGGGTGGTTCAACAGGTCGAAATGATCGGCTCGGCCCACATGCAGCACGTCCGCACCAGGGAAGAGCTGTTGGCCGTAACGGTCGCGGCCGTACGCCGACGGCACCCGCACCAGCAGGTCGCCGACCACATGGCTGACCGGGTGGCGCTCGTCGGCCGTCAGCGTGGCCGCGACCAACCGGTAGCGCGCGTGCGGCAGCGGGGGGACGTCCTCGGCCAGTCCCGCGACGAGGTCGTGCACCCCGACCGAGCGCCAGTCGAGGATCCGTCCGAACGCCGCGGTCTCCGGCAGCACCGAGAGGTGGCGGCTGCCGTGCCCGATCCCGCGGGCGATCGGCGCACCGAGGTGCGGGGTGCCGAGCGTGACCACGTCCGACACCAGCTCGGTCCACGGCTTCTCGATCCCGGTGCCGACGGCACCTGCGGCCCGCATGATCAGGCCGCCCATCGAGTGGCCGACCAGGGCGACCCGCGTGAGGTCGGTGGGCCACTCCTCGCTGAGGCGCTGCATCAGCGCGGAGAGCGCGACGCCGTTCTCGCGCAGCCCCAGACCGGTGTTGGCACGCAGGAAGATCGGCGTCCAGCCCCGGGCCGAGAGCATCTCGCCGTACGTCGTGCCGACGTGCTCGCGACCCTTGTTCCAGTAGCTCTCGGTCTCGCAGAGGCCGTGCAGGAAGACCACGACCTGCCCGGTGGCGTCCGGGAACGCCGCCGCGAGGTGGTCGCGCTCGAGCGCGACGTCGTGCCCGCGCAACCGCACCCCCATCGGGATCGCCAGCCGAGGTCGATCGACCACCAGCCGGTCGCCGATCAGGCCGTTGACCGCGGAGCTGACGAACCGGCCACGCGGTCCGGCCTCCAGCCGCGGGCCCACGCCCGTCGCGGCCACCTTGTCGAGGCCGTACGACGTGGCCCGCAGGCCGGCGCTCAACCCGCCGTACACGGCACGGGCGATCCCCCGATGCATGAGTCCGGGCACCGACGGCCCGCCCCCGGTGACGCGGCCGGTCAGGTCCTGGACCCGGTCCACGAACGCGAAGTGGGTGTCACGCGCGCTGCGCACGACGAGCTCGTCGGCAACCTCGGAGAGCAGGGAGAGGGCGTCGAGCACGCCCGGGCCGGTTCCGGCCCCACGGGTGGTCATGGCGGGGAGCCTACGACTCCGAGTGCACACTCGTGCTCCCAAATGCACCGACCCGCCCAAAAGATTTGGGCGGGTCAGCGTCTGCTGGGGCGGATCAGGCCTCGGTGGGCTCCTCAGGGGTCGCCTCGGTCTCGGCCGCCAGCGCCGCCTCGGCCTCGGGATCACCGATGGTGCCGTCGGGGCGCAGGTTCTTGAGCTCGACCGCGTTGCCCGATGCGTCCTTGACGGTGGCCGTCTCGACGATGCGCGCGAGCGCCTTGCCCCGCAGGATCTCCTGCACGAGGTCGGGGATGTGGTTGTGCTCGAACATGTGGTTGGCGAACTCCTGCGGGTTCTGGCCCGACTGCTGTGCGCGGCGGACCAGATGATCGGACAGCTCCTGCTGGTCGACGCCGATCTCTTCCTTCTTCGCGACCTCGTCGAGCAGGAACTGGGCAGCGACGGCTTCGCGGACTCGGCGCTCGAGGTCGGCCTCGAACTCCTCGAGGGTCTGGCCCTCGTCCTCGAGGTACTTGTCCATCGAGATGCCCGCGAACCCGAGCTGCTGCTCGATGTTCTGGCGGCGCGCGTTGAGCTCGTCGGTCACCATCGTCTCGGGCAGCGGGATCTCGACCTGGTCGAGCAGCCGCTCGAGCACGGCGTCCCGGGCGGCGGCAGCCTGCTCGAGACGCTTGCCGCGGCCGAGCCGCTCGCGCACGTCCTCGGTCAGCTCCTCGGCGGTGTCGAACTCGGACGCCAGCTGCGCGAAGTCGTCGTCGACGTCGGGCAGCTCCTGCTCCTGGACCTGGCTGACCGACACCGAGACCTCGACGTCCTGGCCCAGCAGGTCGCCGCCGACCAGCTGGGACTTGAACGTCTTGTCGTCGCCGGCAGACATCTCGACGAGCGCCTCGTCGAGACCCTCGAGCATCCCGCCCCGGCCGACCTGGTAACTCATCCCGGTGACCTCGGCGCCTTCGAGCACCTCACCGTCCTGGGTCGCCTTGAGGTCGAGCACCACGAAGTCGCCCTCGGCCGCCGGACGCTCCACGTCACTCAGCGTCGCGAACCGCTCGCGCAGCGCCTGGACCTGTTCGTCGATGTCGGCATCGGTGATCTCGATGTCCTCGACCTCGGCCTCGAGGCCCTCGTAGTCGGGGAGCGTGATCTCCGGGCGGATGTCGACCTCGGCGGTGAACTCGAGGGCTTCGTTGTCCTCGAACTTCGTGACCTCGATGTCCGGCTGCGCCAGCGGCGTCAGGGAGTTCTCCTCGAGTGCCTCGACGTACTTCTTGGGCAGCACGTCGTTGATGGCCTCGTCGAGGACGGCGCCGCGCCCGACCTGACGGTCGATGACCATCGGGGGCACCTTGCCCTTGCGGAAGCCGGGGATGTTGATCTGCTGAGCGATCTTCTTGTAGGCCGCGTCGAGGCTCGGCTTGAGCTCCTCGAAGGGCACCTCGACAGTCAGCTTGGCCCGGGTCGGGCTCAAGGTCTCGACGGCGCTCTTCACAGGTTGTCTCCTCATTCGTCTGGTCGGTGGTGCGTCGGGGCGACAGGACTCGAACCTGCGGTCTCCTGCTCCCAAAGCAGGCGCGCTAGCCACTACGCTACGCCCCGCCAAGTGGGGTCCGCTCCCGACGGATTTCGGTTGCCGAACCACGCTTGGAGCGGATGACGGGAATCGAACCCGCGTAATCAGTTTGGAAGACTGGAGCTCTACCATTGAGCTACATCCGCACGCCTGCTCCACCCGTGTGCGCGGGCGAATTGTGCGGTGGTCATCGTGCCACACGGCTGGCCCTTGACCCCAACCGAGGGTCGCACCGCCTGCCACCTGTGCGACGGACGATCTGGGCCGCCGGTCCGCCCGCGGGGCACCTGGTTCGCCCGGAATCGCACCTCGCCGCGCTCCGCATCCACCCGGCCACCCCCGAACGGCAGAAGCGGGGCCTCGACCGTGGTCGAGGCCCCGCTCCTGGGGTGGGGACTGGTCAGCTGAGGGTCACCTCTGGATGAAGGTGAACAGCTTGGTGGTGCGCTCGCCGTTGTGGTCGCCGACCCAGACGATCTTGAGCTCGTGGCTACCGTCCTTGAGGATCGGCAACCTGAACGACGCCTTGCCGGCGTCGTTGAGGGTGTCCGTGTCGAGGGTCTGGCTGCCGTTCTTGATCAGGACCTTGCCGGTCGGCGCCGCCGCGATGCCCCTGAGGTCGATGGTGACGTCGCCGTCGGCCTTCTTGCCCGGTGCGGTCCTCGCCGGGAAGTTCTCGGTGATCTTCGCAGTCGTCTTCACCACGAGCTGGTTGTCGTCGCTGGACTGGTCGTAGCCGCTGGACGGAGTGGGGAAGAACGTCACGTAGTAGTAGTGCGGCCCCGGCGTCTGGTTGGTCACGGTCAGCGTCGCACGGCCGTTGTCCGCCGGGACGTCGCCGAGCACGATCTCCTGGTCGACGGCCGGGTAGAAGTCGACGAAGTGGAAGGTGCCGGTTGGAACTCCGGCGTCCGAGGTGACGGTCGCGACGAACGAGGCCTTGCCCGCAGCCGGGCTGGTCGCGGCCAGGTGAGTGGTGGTCGATGACAGGAGCTGACCAGCCGGGGCGGCGTGCGCAGCCGACCCGACGGTGGCGCTGAGCGCCAGGATGGTGCCGGCGGCCGCGGCGGTAGCAACGGCTCGAGACAGGAAGGAACGACTGATCACGAAGGATCTCCAAAGGGGTAGTGAGACGAAAGGACGGTCCGTTCATCCCGATGGGAGACCGAGACCGGACCGTCGAACTCAACGTAGTCCCCGCCCGGCTGCGGCGCTGCCGAACCGGAAACGCGGAGGGCTGGCGTAGCCACCCGTCCACCCACGCCGAGCTCAGCGGCGGTGGATGACCACCATCGCCCGGTCGTCGTTCTGGGACCCGAGCGCCTCGACCAGCCGGGTCGCCGCGCCCTCGAAGCTGCCGCGCAGCAGGGTCTCGGCCTCGCCGAGCATCCGGTCGATGCCCAGGTCGATGTCGCGGCGCGGCTCCTCGACCATGCCGTCGGTGTAGAGGAGCACGGCGTCCCCCTCGCGCAGCACGCCGAAGGCCGCGGTGTAGTCCGCCGCCTCGATCAGGCCGAGCACCGGCCCCGAGCTCCCGAGCACGCTCCACCGACCCGAACCCGCTGCCCGGTGGGCGGCCGGGGGGTGGCCGGCGGTGCGGATCTCGAAGGCGCCGCTCTGGAGGTCGAGGGAGAGGTGGATCGCGGTCGCGAAGCCCTCGTCCCAGTTCTGCCGGAGCAGGTAGTCGTTGGCAGCGAGCAGGAACCGGCCGGGCGCCAGTGCCCCGAGCAGGCCACCGAAGGCGCCGGACAGCAGCAGCGCGCGGGTGCCGGCCTGCTCACCCTTGCCCGACACGTCGACCACCACGACCTCGAGCCGGTCCGGGTGCGGGCAGGTGGCCACGAAGAAGTCGCCGGCGAACGGCGTACCGCCGGCCGATCGCAGGGCCGACTCGACATGCCACCCGTCGGGCAGCACCGGGATGCCGCCCTGTCTCAGGATGCGGTCCCGAAGGTCGACGAACATCGACTCACCCAGGACCCCGCCGACCCCGAGCTGGGAGCGTCGGAACGACGCGATCAGCACGATGAAGCCCATCAGGAACTGGATGGCTACCCCGGCGACCGTCTTCGGCTCGATCTTCGTCTGCGCCAGCAGCGAGATCATCAGCATCGTCATCACGAAGACCACGAACCAGGGCAGCTGACGCGGGCCGAGCAGGAGGCTGCCCAGCAGCAACGGGACCATCAGGGCGGCCAGCGGCGTGTTCATCGGCCATGCCCACACCATGCCGGTGATGGCGACGGCGACCAGCCCGAGCAGTGCGGCGATCCTGGTCTCGCGCGCCACCCCGCGCCGCAGCACGAGCTGCCAGCGGCGTGGCAGCGACGATGACGTCCGGGCAAGCCGGGCCGCGTCGGACACAGCGGTCATGGGTCGTCGGGTCCTCGTCCTCGGGGGTGCCCTCATCGTACGGCGCGGGATCGGAACCTGCGCTGGCACGAGGGGCACCAGAACAGGTTTCGACCCTCCAGCACGGCGGTGCGCACGGTCGTGCCGCAGACCAGGCAGGATTGGCCCGTCCGCCGGTAGACGTAGACCTCGCCGCCGTGGTCGTCCTTGCGCGGCGCCCGGCCCATGGCCTCCGGTGTGTGCTCGGGGCGAACGGTGTCGATGCGGCCGGTGCGCACGCCCTCGGCCATCAGCTCGACCAGGTCCCGCCACATCTCCTGCCACTGGCCCACCCGCAGGGTGTTGCCCGGGCGCAGCGGATGCATCCGGTGCCGGAACAGCAGCTCGGCTCGGTAGACGTTGCCGACGCCGGCCAGGACCTTCTGGTCCATGAGCAGCCCCCCGATCGGCGCCTTGCTCCGCCGGATGCGCTCCCAGGCCCGCATCGGGTCGGCATCGGGACGGATCGGGTCCGGTCCCGAGCGGGCAATCACCGCGTCGCGCTGCTCGCGGGTCCAGAGCTCGCAGGCCGTGGCGCCGCGCAGGTCGGCGTACGAGCGGCCGGCTCCTCCTGCCGCGGCGAGCCGGAGCCGCACCTGCCCAACGGGGAGCGGCACCTCAGGCAGGTCCGTGAACACGTCGAACTTGCCGATCAGGCCGAGGTGGACGTGGATGAACCGCTCGCCCGGGAACTCGATGAACAGCTGCTTGCCCCAGGCCTCCGCACCTTCGAGGACCTGGCCGTCCAGCAGCGCGGCGGAGTCCGCGAACCGACCCTGTGGGCTGCTGACCCGCACGACGCGACCGGCGAACGCGGCACTCAGCTCGGTGGCGAGGCGATGGAGGGTGTGGCCCTCAGGCATCGTGATCCGGGGTGCGCGCAGACTCGGGTAGGGGCGGCAGCTCGTGGGTGGACTCGTAGTCGGCCATCAGGCCGATCCGGCGGACGTGGCGCTCCTCGTTGCTGAACGGCGTGGCCAGGAAGATCTCGACGAAGCGCGTCATGTCCTCGAGGGAGTGCATCCGGCCGCCGACAGACACGACCTGGGCATCGTTGTGCTCGCGAGCGAGGGTGGCCGTCTCGTCGGACCAGGCAAGCGCACAACGGATGCCGACGACCTTGTTGGCTGCCATCTGCTCACCGTTGCCCGATCCGCCGATGACGACCCCGAGGCTGTCCAGGCCGTCGGCCCGGTCGGCGGCCACGCCCTCGGCCGCCCGGAGGCAGAAGACGGGGTAGTCGTCGACGGCGTCGTATCGATGAGGGCCGTGGTCGACCGGCTCGTAGCCGTGCTCGGTGAGCCAGCCGAGCAGATGGGCCTTGAGGTCGAGTCCGGCATGGTCGGAACCGAGGTGAACACGCATGGCGTGATCCTCCCAGAGGACTCCCCCGGACCGGCCCCGGGCGTCACAGGTGCAGGCGGAGGAACCCGGCGACCTGCACCATCAGCGGCTCCGCCGCCGTGTACACCCCGTCGTGGCGCCAGAAGCCGTGCACCTGGCCGAGGTACCGGGTCGCCACCACCTCGACGCCATGCTCGGCCAGCTCGAGGGCGAGGCGTTCACCCTCGTCGCGCAGCGGGTCGTGCTCGGCAGTGACGACGAGCGTCGGCGGCAGGGTGGCCAGGCCTTCGTGGGTGAGGGGCGCCAGGTCGGGGTTGGTGAGGTCGGCCGCGGAGGCGGCGTACTGCTGCCAGTACCAGGCGGCCTCGCGCGGGTCGAAGCCGTCCACCGCGGTGCGGTAGGAGTCGAAGGACGCGGTCGGGTCGAGGAACGGATAGATCAGCGCGATCGCCCGGAACCGACCCGGGTGGCGCAGTGCAGCGACCAGCGCGAGGTTGCCGCCGGCGCTGTCCCCGTGGGCGTACGTCGGACCGTCGAGGCCGAGGGCCGGGGCCTGCCGCGCCAGCCAGGCGAGCACGCTGTCGACGTCGTCGGGGGCTGCCGGGAACCGGTGCTCGGGCGGTCGGCGGTAGTCGACGCTGAGCACGGCGATCCGGCTCCGGTTGGCGAGCCGGCGCGCGCTCGCGTCGTGGACGTCGAGGTCGTGGAAGACGAACCCGCCGCCGTGGAGGTGGACGATCAGGCCGTCTCCGGCGCCCTCCGGCCGGTAGAGCCGGCACGGCACCCCGTCGGCGTCCAGGTCGCGGATCTCCCCGACGTCTTCCCGGGGTTCGGCCGCTGCGAGGGCGCGGGCCTGCGCGCGGGCGGCGTCGACGTCGTACCCCTCGGTCCACACGGGTTCGTCGGCGGCGGCGGCCTCGACGGCACGCCGCGCCTCGGGGAAGAGCACCATGGCGGGCCCGGTCAGCGCTGCATCAGCGCGTCGAGCCCGACGGCGATAGCGGCTGCGACCCGGAAGTCGACGCGCTGGTCGGGCACGTGGACGGTGTACTTGTCGCGCACCGAGCCCTGGCGCTCGACTCCCAGCAGCGGCTGACCCTCGGCGCTCACGAAGTCGAAGTGGATCGGCAGGAACGGGATGTCGGTGAAGCGACGGATGATCGCGATGGCCTGGCTGCGCTCCTGACCGGTGCCGGCGTACCCCGGACCTTCCATGTGGAACGTCGAGCGCAACAGGCTTGCCTTGAAGTCCTTGCGGAAGAACCCGAGCTGCTGGCGGGTCTCGTCGAAGATGTCGTAGCCCGAGTTGAGGTCCATCACCTTGCGGGCCTTGAAGCTGAACACCGGCCGGGTCTTGCTCTGGTCGGTGTAGAACGTCACCTCCTCCTTGAACGCGAGTCGCTTCTGCTCGGCCAGGCCCATCAGCTGCCCGAAGCTGCCGTCCTCGGCGGGAGCGTAGAGCTCGTAGCGGTTCGTCGTCATCGCGAACTTCTGCTTGACGTAGAACAGGGGCAGGTACATGGGGGTGCTCATGTCCGGAACCCTACTGAGAAAGGCCGTGGACATCGGATCGTGTGCCGGAGAACGCTCCATGGGCGGTTCCGGAGCACACGACCCCGTCTAGCGCGACTCGACCGCCAGCCGGCCGCTGAGCGCAACGAACGTGACGGCGAAGGCCTTCCGGATCCGGTCGACCAGCCGCGGGCGTGAGAGGACCTTGTCGCGGACGGCGGCCGCGCACACGCCGTACACCGCGAACACGACGAACGTCATCGCCATGAAGACCGCGCTCAGGGCGAGCATCTTGGCCACCGAGTGCGGCTCGCCGGCCGGCACGAACTGCGGCAGGAAGGCGAAGAAGAAGATCGTGAGCTTCGGGTTGAGGAGGTTCAGGGTGATGCCGGAGACGATGACGGCTCTCCGGGAGGCCGGCTGGGGTGCCGTGTCGACGGCGAGCGCGCCGGTGTCCCGCCACGTCATCCAGGCCATGTAGAGGAGGTAGGCAACGCCGGCGTACTTGATGGTCTGGAACGCCACACCGCTCGCGTGCAGGACCGCGGCCAACCCCGTGACTGCCGCCAGGAGGTGGGGGACGGTGCCGAGGGTGCACGCGAAGGCCGCCAGCACGCTCGCTCGGGCGCCGCGGCTCAGGCCGGCCGCCAGCGTGTAGAGCGCGCCGGTGCCGGGGGTGGCGACAATCACGAACGACGTGATCAGGAAGGCCAGGCTCATGGGCGGTGAGGCTACAGCGGACACCGCCACTCAGCGGCGCTTGCCCCGGCGGGGTGCCCTGGGGACCCGCGCCCGTACGACGTGTCCGCCCCCACCTCCGGCACCGGGCGCCACACCGAGGTAGCGGGAGCGGATCTCCGGGCGGCCGAGGTCCTCGATCTCGGCGAACCCGGACTCGCGCAACAGGTGGTGCAGTCGGCCGGTGTCCCAGCCGGCGCGCAACGGCTCACCGAGCTCGGCAACCCGGGCGGTCAGCTCCTCGCGGTCGAGGCGGGCTGGCTCGGGGACCTGCTCGACCGGACTGATGTAGTCGAAGACCACCTCGCCGCCCGGGATCGAACCGATCGTCCTGAGCGAGTCGATCACCGCCTCACGGCTGAGGTAGGGCACGACCCCCAGCCACAGGAAGAATGCTGGGCCGCCCGCGTCGAATCCGGTCGCCGCCAACTCGTCGAGGAACGACTCCGACTCGAAGTCCACCTCGACGAACGAGACCGCGTCCGGCACCTCGATCCCGGCGTCGGCGAGCCGCTCACGCTTCCACCGTCCGGTTGCCGGGTGGTCGACCTCGTAGAACCGCAGGCCAGGTTCGACATTGCGGTAGGCGAGCGTGTCGAGCCCCGCGCCGAGGACGACCACCTGTTGGGTGCCGCGAAGAACGGCGGCCGCGAGGGAGTCCTCCGCGAACCGGTGCCGGACCGCGATGAACCGTCGGAGCCGGGACCGTTCCCACTGCCCGGCTCCTTCCATCAGCGATTCGCGGTTGCCGAGGATCCGCCACGCGAGAGGGTCGGTGAAGATGCGGGGCTGGTCGAGGTCCTGGTGCAGCGCACGCAGCATCGCAGCGCCGAAGGCCGTGCGACTCGGCTCGCCAGGTTTCATCTCAGCCCCTCACGGCGCGCCGCGCCTCAACCAGCAGTCTCTGCGGCCAGGCGGGCGAGCTCCTCGTCCACCACCGTCGGGTCGAGCTTGGTGAAGACCGGGGAGGGTTTGGCGACGGGAGTGCCGACGGTCAGCGGGCGGCGCGCCCAGGCGGGCGCGGAGTCGTAGCTGCCACGGATGATCGGGTAGCCCGGTCCACCGTCGAGGTCGTCGACCTCCTCGATGACGGGCATCGGCGCGATGTCACCAGCACCACCGAACACCCGGTCCACCTCGTTGGCCGCAAACGGCAGGAACGGCGACAGGATCAGGTTGAGGTCTGACACGCACTGGGCCACGACGTACAGGATCGTGCCGAGGCGCTCCCGATCGGCGGGATCCTTGGCGAGCTTCCACGGCTCGGAGTCGGAGACGTACTTGTTCACCTCGCCCACGACGCGCATGGCCTCGCCGATCGCCTGCTTCTGCCGGTGCCGGCCGATCAGGTCGCCGACCGTGCCGAACGCCGTCTCGACACTGGCCAGCAAGACGGAGTCCTCGGGCGTCAGCGCCGTGGCAGCCGGGATCTCGCCGAAGTTCTTGGAGATGAGGGTGGCGGTGCGGTTGACCAGGTTGCCCCACCCCGCGACCAGCTCGTCGTTGGTGCGCCGCACGAACTCCGCCCAGGTGAAGTCGGAGTCCTGGTTCTCCGGACCGGCGGCCGCGACGAAGTAGCGGAATGCGTCGGCCTGGTAGCGGCTCAGCAGGTCACGCACGTAGATGACGACCTTCTTGGAGGAGGAGAACTTCTTGCCCTCCATCGTCAGGAACTCTGAGCTCACCACCTCTGTCGGCAGGTTGAGCACGCCGTACTCCCGCGGTTCGCCGCCCTTGTCGCCCTTGCCGGAGTAGGCGAGCAGCTCAGCCGGCCAGATCTGGCTGTGGAACGTGATGTTGTCCTTGCCCATGAAGTAGTACGACAGCGCTTCGGGGTCATTCCACCACTCGCGCCAGGCGTCCGGGCTCGTCCCATTTTCCTTGGCGCTGCGCCGGGCCCACTCGATCGAGGCGGACAGATAGCCCACGACCGCATCGAACCAGACGTAGAGCTTCTTGGTCGGGTTGTCGCGCCAGCCGTCGAGCGGCACCGCGATGCCCCAGTCGATGTCGCGGGTCATCGCGCGCGGCCGGATCTCCTTGAGGATGTTCTGGCTGAAGCGGATCACGTTGGGCCGCCACGTCTCCGACGCGGCCCGCTCGTCGAGCCACTCCCCCAGCGCGTCGGCCAGTGCCGGCAGGTCGAGGAAGA
>JAOPXM010000130.1 GCA_025965125.1 Nocardioides sp. | reverse complement strand
AGCCCGAGGTTCTTCAGCTTGCGGACGTCGATCTTGAAGGGGTCCCGCTCGCGGCCCAGCTCCGCCGCCAGGTCGGGAGCCCGGGTGCGCGGGCGGCGCCGGATGATTTCCAGCGTCGCGAGCGTCCAGGGCCCGTGGCTGCTGGCCCTGTCGAGACGCTCCAGTCTCGCGTCGATCGCCTGGACGTCGTCGTCGCTCAGCTCGGCGTCCTCCCGCAACGCGATCCGAGGGTCCTCGCCGACCCAGCTGAGCACGACGCGGTACGTCGGCAGGTCGGGGTCGTCACGGAGTCGGCTGCGCAGCCTGTCGGCGTCCGGGTGCCCGGCCGCGACCGCGTCCTCGTCGGTGATCAGAGCCGGGTCCACGACGGTCACCTCGTCGACCCGGAGCACGCCCGCGGCCGTCCGGAACTGGGCGCCCGGCTTCACGTCCTGACGCTTCCAGCGCCGGAACGCCAGCGTCACAGACCCGTCGGCGACGCCATGTGCGACCTTCGGTGGCAACAGCATCGGGTCAGTCTGCCGAATTCAGCAGCTTGCCGAAACAACGGTTGAGCGGCTCGTCGCGGTAGTAGCCGAACCCGGGGACGCGCTCGTAGCCCGATGACTCGTAGAGCGCGATGGCTTCGGGCTGGGCCTCGCCCGTCTCCAGGACCATGGCCTTCGCCCCCGCTGAGGCTGCGGTCACCTCCAGGTGGGCCAGCATCCGCCTGGCGTGCCCCGCGGCGCGGGCCGTCGGCACGACGTACATCCGCTTGATCTCGGCGGTCTCGGTGGTGCCGAACGCCTCGACGGTCGACCGCCGCCAGGCGCCGGTCGCGATCGGCTTGCCGGCGAGGTAGCCGACGAAGAAGCTGCCGGCCGGCGGCTCGAAGGCGGCAGGGACGATCGGGGTCCTGTCGGGCCCTCCGTAACGCAGGACGTACTCCGCCTGGACCTCGTCGATGAGGCGCTGGGCGTCGGGGTGCGTGATCGGGACGCGCCGCAGCTCGAGCTCTGCCGGGCGCGTGACAGTCACTTGGACTCCTCGTCGGAGTGGGTGGGGGCGGGTGACACAATAAGTGGTGCTGACAGCGTCGTCAGGCACCGCCGCTCCACCCTCCCGGAAGGTAGTCATGACCGACGCCCTGCAGATCCCCGCCGACCTCCTGCCCGCCGACGGGCGCTTCGGCGCCGGGCCCTCGAAGATCCAGACGGGTCACCTCGACGCCCTCGCTGCGACGGGGTCCACGCTGATGGGCACGTCCCACCGCCAGGCGCCGGTGCGGAATGTCGTCGGCCGGGTGCGTGAGGGGCTCGCCGAGCTGTTCTCGCTGCCCGAGGGCTACGAGGTGGTGCTCGGCAACGGCGGCGCGACCGCGTTCTGGGACGTCGCGACGTTCGGCCTGATCCAGCAGAAGAGCCAACACCTGTCGTTCGGCGAGTTCTCGTCCAAGTTCGCGGCGGCCGCGAAGGCCGCGCCGTGGCTCGACGACCCCACGGTCATCAAGAGCGACCCCGGTTCGCGGCCGTCCCCCGTTGCCGAGGAGGGCGTGGATGCCTACGCCTGGGCGCACAACGAGACCTCGACCGCCGTGATGGCTCCCGTGGTCCGCCCGGCCGGGACGGCCGCCGACTCCGCGCTCGTGCTCATCGACGCCACGTCGGGCGCCGGCGGCCTGCCGGTCGACATGGCCGAGACCGACGTCTACTACTTCGCGCCACAGAAGTGCTTCGCCTCCGACGGGGGCCTCTGGATCGCGCTGATGTCGCCCGCCGCGCTGGAGCGCGCCGCGTCGATCGCCGCGTCGGACCGGCACATCCCGGCGTTCTTCGACCTGCCAACCGCCATCGACAACTCGTCGAAGAACCAGACCTACAACACGCCCTCGGTAGCCACCTTGTTCCTGATGGCCGAGCAGCTGGACTGGATGAACAGCCAGGGCGGGCTCAAGGGGATGGTCGAGCGCACGACCTCGTCGTCGGACGCGCTGTACGGCTGGGCCGAGCGGACGTCGTACACCTTCCCCTACGTGCCCGAGCCGACGCACCGCTCGCTGGTCATCGGGACAATCGACTTCGAGGACTCGATCGACGCCGCCGCCATCGCCGCCACGCTGCGCGCGAACGGGATCGTCGACACCGAGCCCTACCGCAAGCTCGGTCGCAACCAGCTCCGGATCGCGATGTACCCCGCCGTCGACCCGTCCGACGTGGAGGCACTGACCGCGTGCATCGACTACGTGGTGTCGCGGGGCTGATGGTGCGCTGGTTTCACTGGTTGACCAGTGAAACCTGTGGTCAGAGTGACGACTCGATGAGGTCGTACGTCGCCCGGTCGAAAGCAACCAGCCTGGCCTCCTCGACACCCGTGGACGCGGACCTGAACACCTCGAGCGCGGCTGCGATCGCGTCGTCCTTCGGCCAGCCGTACACCCCTGCGCTGACCAGGGGGAACGCGACGGTCCGCGCACCCAGCTCGTCGGCGACCTCCAGCGCACGGACGTAGCAGGAGGTGAGCAGCGACCGGTCCGTCTGGCCGGCGTTCCGGTTGGGACCGACGACATGGATCACCCACCGCGCCGGCAGCTCGCCCGCGGTGGTCCACCCGGCGTCGCCGGTGCCGAGCCCGGCCGGGAAGCGACGACGACAGTCCTCGAGGATCGCCGGCCCACCGGCCGCATGGATGGCGCCGTCGACACCGCCGCCCCCACGCATCCGGTTGTTGGCGGCGTTCACCACCGCATCGACCTCCTGGGTCGTGATGTCGCCCTCGACGACCGTGATCTCCACGCCCATGCCTCCTTCCCGACGGATCGTCAATTTCGGATAGTCCGTGACGGAACTGTCGTCCAGGGCGCTCAGGAACGACAGTTCCGTCACGGACTATCGCGATTTGATGAGCTTCAACGTCGCCCGTTCGAGTGCCGCCTGGCGCTCGTCGGGACTGTCATAGGTACGCCGGGTGGTCGCCGCGATCGTGTGGCCGTCCTCGTAGGCCTCGATCACCCGCGGGTCGACGTAGGCCGAACGCGCCAGCGCGGGGGTGTTGCCGAGGAACGTCGCGACCTCCTTCATCGCCCCGACGACCGCCCGCCGGCGCGATGCGACGGACTCGCCCGGCTCCGGCGCCTCGGCGAGCGCGGCCGCCGCCAGCACGGTGGCGTGCCAGGTCCGGAAGTCCTTCGCCGTCGCGTCCAGTCCGGTCGAGGCACGGACGTACTCGTTGACCAGGTCCGGCAGGATCGAGCGCCACGAGCGGCCCGACTTGTACGACAGCAGATGGAGGTCCCCGCCCCGGCGACGCCGCATGATCTCGATCGCGTCGATCACCATGGCGTCATCGATCTCAATCTCGTGCTCGATCCCGGACTTGCCGACGAACGCGAACACCAGCCGGTTCTGCCGCCGCCGCACGTGCCGCCGCTCCAGCGTCGTGAGCCCGAAACTGCCGTTCTCGTCGGCGTACACGTCGTTCCCGATCCGGAAGTACCCCAGGTCCAGAAGCCGTACGGCGGCGGCGCAGGCCCGCTCCAGCGGCATCCCCTCGCGTCCGAGGTCCGCGAGGACCAGCTGGCGTGCCCTGGTCAGTGCCCGCCCGAAGGCGAGCATCCGCTCGAACTTCTCTGCGTCGCGACGGGTCCGCCAGTCCGGGTGGTAGAGGTACTGACGCCGACCGGCGTCGTCGGTGCCGACGGCCTGCAGGTGCCCGTTGGCGTACGGCGTCACCCACACGTTCTCCCAGGCCGGCGGGATCACCAGGTCCCGCACCCGCTGGGCGTCCTCCTCGGGCAGTCGCGCACCGTGCTGATCGACGTAGACGAAACCCTTGCCTGCGCGCCTTCGGGACCAGCCGGGCTGGTCCGGAGAGGTCCTGCGCAGGCGCGGCATGCGCCGACAGTATCCGCGTACGGCGGCCGGTAAACCCGCCCGATGGACGCGCTCTAGCGCCGCAGCCGGCGTACTCCCCGGACGAGCACGGCCAGCACCACCAGCCCGACCCAGCCCACGACGGCGTACGTCCACCAGGGTCGGCCCTGCCAGGTCCAGCGCTCGGCATCCGGGGTGTCGCCGGACGGCTGCACCACAGCCGGGGCATCGACGTCCGGGGTCGCGCTCTGCCCGCCCGCCGACCGGGGCGTCACGAGGTGCCGCAGCGCGCTCGGCAGCGACACCCGCAGCACCGACGTGTGCTGTCCCTCGGTGCTGACGAACACGGAGCCGGCGGCGTCGACGGCGATCCCCTCGCCCTGGCGCTGGTTGGGCAGTCGGAACGTCCCGGCCTCCTCGAGGTCGGGGAACGAGTAGACGACCGCGCGCGAGTAGTCGCGCACGATCACGTGCTTGCCGTCGGGGAAGAACGCGCCGTCGGTCGCGACCGGCAGCACGCGCCCGACCGCCGCCAGCCTGTTGTCACCCGGCCCGAGGTTCGAAGGTACGGCGTAGAGCGTGCCTCCGAAGACGCTCTTGCTGGCGATGTACAGGCGGCCGGTGACCGGGTCGGCCATCAGGGTCTCGGCATCGCGGGCGCCCCCGGGGTAGGTGAGGTCCCACGACTGGGGCGTGACGTCCCGGTCCCCAATGCCGACCGGGACGCGATAGAGGCGGACCGAGTCCCGCGCACCCGTGTTGTCGCCGATGTCTCCCACCCACACCCCGCCGTCTCCGGCGGGCGCGAGGGCCTCCATGTCGGTGGCGTCGCCGGACCATCGGGTCACGCCGGCGGTCTCGCCGTCGGTCGGGTCGACCGCGAACACCCGGCCGACGTCGCCCGAGTCGTTCATCGTGACGAACAGGCCGTCCTGGGCGACGAGCCCACTGGACTCGACGATCTCCGGGTCCTCGAAGCGGAACTCGACGTTCCCGGCATCGGCGCGCGACAGCAGGATGCCTACCGCGAACGGTGCCACGACGGCACCCGTCAGCAGGAACCGGCCGATCACGGAGCGGGCTCCGTGATGCCGAGCAGCTCGGCGAGCCTGGGCCGGATCCCCCACTCGGCGACCAGGGTGTCGTACTCCGTGCGCACCCCGCCGCCCTTGACCGGAGCGCCGGTCCGCACCGCGCGCAGCATCGTGTTCCGTGGCGTGTGCTTGCTCTCGACGAACTGCATGACGTCGACCCGGTAGCCCTGCAGTCGCATCAACGACGAGCGCAACCCGTCGGTGAGGGTGTCGGCCAACCGCTCGCGGAGGATGCCGTGCCGCGTGACCATGGCGTACGGCGACGGGGTCGGTGCCCTGCGCAGCTGGGCCGCGATGTCGTGGTGGCAGCATGGCGCGGCCAGCACCAGCTGGGCTCCCCACTCGACGGCTCGAGCCAGCGCCTCATCCGTCGCGGTGTCGCACGCGTGCAGCGCGAGGACGACCTCGGGTGCGGGCTCCAGCGCCGCCCCGGAGATGCTGCCCACGACGAAGGTGGCGTCGATGCCGAGCCGGGCGGCGATCGCGTTGTTGTGGTCACGCGACTGCTCGCGCACGTCGACACCGGTCAGCCGGACCGGCAGCTCACGCACGGACGTGAGGTACCGCTGGGCGGCGAAGGTCAGGTAGGCGTTGCCGCAACCGAGGTCCGCGATCCGGAGCGGGTCCTCGGCGGTCGGCGTGCGCAGCTGTCCCTTTCCCAGCGCGTCGGAGAGCGAGCTGTCGAGCAGCCGCAGGAACTCCTCGACCTGGCGGTACTTCGCCTGCCGACTCGGCTTCATCCGGCCCGCTGAGTCGGACAGTCCCAGCGCGATGAACACCGGATCGTCCTCGCCGAGCAGGCGGTTCTTGTCGCGATCGTGGTCGCGGTCCACCTCGAGCTCCGCGTCCCGGTCGGACGAGTGCACCACCGCCTCGAGCCGTTTGGTGACCCGCACCTGGTGCGTCTGCGTCGTGGTGTCCACGTGCCAGTTGGCGAACGGCTCGTCCAGCAGCGTGTCCACGGCGTCGCGCGCATCGTCACCCACCGCGTGGTTGGACGTGTGCGCCTGGGACTCGTCGTACGCCGTGACCTGGAGGTGGCGCCCGGCCTTGAGCTCGACGTACCGGAACTCGACGCGCCGCCACTTCGGCTGTTGACCCTTCTGGCGCCCGGAGGCCACGGCCCTGACCAGCGCGTCCGGGTCGAGGAGATGACCGCGCATCCGCGCCAGGGCGCGAAGAAGCGGCTCGCTCATGCGGGGGTCCCGCGGAAGGGGGACCCCAGCGCGGCCCCTCGTAGGGTGCTCATCTGAGCACCGCGGCGATCACGACGACCAGCAGCAGCGCCGCCAGAGCCACCGGGATCACGAGGCGACGCTGGCGGGGGTTCACCGCGCAATTCTAGAGGCGAGCAGCTCGGCGAGGTGCATCGCCGGGACGCCCGCGAGGTCGTCGAGCTGGACCCGGCAGGACATGCCGTCCGCGAGCACGACCGCACCCGGGTTGGCGCGGACGGCAGGCAGCAGGTGGGTCTCCGCGATCGCCACCGACACCTCGTAGTGGCCCTTCTCCATGCCGAAGTTGCCGGCCAGCCCGCAACACCCGGCGACGCGCGTGACGGTCGCGCCGGCCCTCGTCAGCAGCCGCTCGTCTGCCGCCCAACCGAGCACAGCGGCGTGGTGGCAGTGCGGCTGAGCGACGATCTCGACCCCCCTGAGGTCCGGGAGCGGCAGGTCGAGCTTCTCGACCAGCTCGGCGAACGTCAGCACGCCCGCTGCCACCTCCGCGGCACGCGGGTCATCGCTCAGCTCGACGGCATCGCCGCGCAAGGTCGCCAGGCACGAGGGTTCCAGGCCGATGACGGGCACCCCGCTGGCGACGTACGGCGCGAGCGCACCGACCGTGCGCGCCATGATCGCCCGGGCCTTGCCAAGCTGGCCGGTGGTGATCCAGGTCAGCGCGCAGCACGCGTCATCCTCGATCACGCGGACGGTCAGGCCGGCCGCCTCGATCACGCGGACAGCGGCGTGCGCGGTCTGTGGCAGGAAGTGGTCGGTGAACGAGTCCGCCCAGATCCACACATCCGGGGGGGTCGTGTCCCTGAGAGCTCCCGCTGGGGCGTGCTCAGGCACCCGGCCCGTCAGGGAGCGGCGGAGGGTCTTCGGCGCAAACGTCGGCAACGAGCGTCGCTGGTCGATGCCCGCGGTCGCCTTGGCGATCCGGGCCACCGCCCCGAGCTTCATCATCCGGTTGGCGGTCGGAGCCATCGGCGCGGCGAGCGCGGCCCACCTGGGCAGCCGCCCGAGCAGATAGTGGCTGCGCGGCCGGCGGGCCTTCGCCCCGGGGGCGTCGTACTTCTGGAACAGCGCCTCGGCCTTGTACGTCGCCATGTCGACGCCGGTGGGACAGTCGGACGCGCAGCCCTTGCAGGCCAGGCAGAGGTCGAGCGCAGCGTCGACCGCGGGATCGGAAAGCCCGTTGACGAGCGAGCCGTCGAGCGCCTCCTGCAGGACCCGGGCCCGACCCCGGGTCGAGTCCTTCTCGTCACGGGTGGCCAGGTAGGAGGGGCACATCACGCCGTTGGTCCTCGGCGCGACGCACTTGCCGACACCGGTGCACCGATGGACCGCGTTCCCCAGGGACCCGCCGTCGTGGGCGAACCGAAGGGCGGGCGTGAGCGGCAGGCGTGGCCGGGTGGCGCGCAGGTCCGCGTCGAGCGGCACCGGGTCGACGATGTTGCCGGGGTTGAGCACGTTGGCTGGGTCGCAGATCGCCTTGACTGCCGCGAACAGCGCGATCGACTCGGCGTCGTACATCAGCGGCAGCAGCTCCGAGCGGGCCCGACCGTCGCCGTGCTCCCCCGACAGCGAGCCGCCGTACTCGCGCAGCTTCAGCGCGCTGGCGGTCAGGAAGTCGCGGAACACTCGACGGCCACGGTCCTCGGCGCCGCCGGACTCGAACGGGAAGTCAATGCGGACGTGCACGCAGCCGTCGCCGAAGTGGCCGTAGGGCACCCCGTCGAGGTCGTGCTCCCTGAGCAGCTCGTCGAAGTCGCGAAGCCAGGCTCCGAGGTGCTGTGGCGGCACGGCAGCGTCCTCCCATCCGGAGTACGCCGGCCGGCCGAGGCTGCGCGCGGCCAGCCCGGCGCCGTCCTCGCGGATGCGCCAGAGCGCGGCCGACTCGACCAGGTCGGAGACGACCCGGCTGTCGAGCGCTCCGGAGGCCGCAACCAGCCCGGCCGCCACCGCCGAGCCGTCCGCTCCTGCCACCTCCACGAACAACCAGCCCGCACCGCGGGGCAGCTCGGGGACCTCGTTGCCGCGGGACCGCACCAGGTCGACGATGCGCCTGTCCAGGCCCTCACACGCGATCAGGCGGCCATCACCCGCGGCCAGCAGGGCGGGTACGGCGTCGGCCGCGTCCACCATCGACGGGTAGCCCAGCAGGACGAGCAGGCGATCGTCCTCCTCGGGCACCAGTGAGACCGTCGCCTCGAGAATCATCGCGAGCGTGCCCTCGGAACCCACCAGGAGCCGGTCGAGGCTGCGCCCGCGCTCGGGCAGCAGGTGCTCGAGCGAGTAGCCGCTGACCTGGCGCGAGAACCGCCCGAAGCCCTGACGGATGTGGGCGAGGTGCTGGTCCACCAGCGCACCGAGTGCCGCCTCGACATCGGCGGCGCCCGGACCGTGCGCGACGACCAGGTCGACCACGTTGTCGACGGTGCGGCCGTAGCCGAGGGCCCGCGAACCGCAGGCGTTGTTGCCGATCATCCCGCCGATGGTGCAACGGGTGTGCGTGGACGGGTCCGGCCCGAACCGAAGCCCGTACGGCGCGGCGGCGCGCTGCAGGTCCGCGTGCACCACGCCGGGCTGGACAACCGCCGTACGGGCCTCGGCGTCGATCGACACGACCTTGTTCAGGTGCTTGAGCGTGTCGACGACGATTCCGCTGCCCACGGCGTTGCCGGCGATCGACGTGCCCGCGCCCCGCATCGTGATCGGCGCCCCGGTCTCCTGCGCGACGTCGAGGATCGCGAGCAGGTCGTCGCGGTGCCGGGGCCGGGCGACGACCTGCGGAACGACGCGGTAGAGCGAGGAATCCGAGGAGTAGAGCGCCCGGGCGAGCGGAGAGTCGTCGACGTCGGTGACCCCTCGGCGGATCAGCGCATCGAGCACGCCCGCCTGGGATCTCGTCACGTCACCAGTGTTCCATCGAGCCGCGGAAGACCGACGCCAGGTCCTCGTCCGTGACATCGCGGGGCGCGGTGGCGAGCAACCGCTGCTGCTGAAGAGACCCCGCTACCAGGTCGTCGACGTCACGCTCTCCGTACCCGACCTCCGCGAGGCCGTTGGGGATCCCGATGTCGCGCATCAGGGTCGCGAGCACCCGCGGGAGCAGGTCCGGGCCGTCGTCCGACCCCGACGACAGCGTGGGGTCGAGCAGCCGGGCAGCGTGCAGATGCCGCTCCGGGGCGGCCTCGAACGTGAACCGGAACGCCTCGGGGGCGGTCAGCGACACCGCCATCCCGTGCGGCACGATCGGCTCGTCGTCGGGGTAGCCGGCGGGCCGGAAGTCCCGGACGCGGCCCGCGATCGGGTAGGCGTTGGCGTGCGGGATGTGCACACCCGCGTTGCCGAAGCCGAGCCCGGCAAACGTCGCCGCCATCGCCATCTGCTCGCGCGCCACGCTCACGCCGTCGCCGTCCGCGCCCTCGTGCACCGCCGAGCGGAACGCTCCCGCCAGCAGCGACAGCGCCTTCTCCGACCACATGTCGGCGATCGGGTTGGCCCCGCAGTAGGGGACGCGCTGCTCGGGTCGCTTGGCGTCGAAGTCGCCGAACCACCGCGCCGTGTAGCTCTCCAGGGCGTGGCAGAGGATGTCCATCCCCGCGGCCGCCGTGACCATGGCGGGCTGTGTCGTGGTGAGCATCGGGTCGACGATCGCGAGAGTCGGCCTCAGCTTCTGGTGGCTGATCCCGGTCTTCACCTTGAGCGAGAGGACGTCCAGCACGCAGATCGTCGTGCTCTCGGCCCCGGTCCCGGTGGTGGTCGGGATCGCAACCAGGGGCAGCAGCGGCTGGGTGGGCGCCTGGGCCTTGCCGACCGGGGCGTTGATGTAGTCCATCAGCTCGCCCGGGTTGGTCGTGAG
>JAOPXM010000122.1 GCA_025965125.1 Nocardioides sp. | reverse complement strand
ATGTGGCGATCTATCTCGTCCACTCCCTCGACCACTCGGACTTCGAGCGCAAGGACGCGGACGCCGCGCGGGGCTTCGGGCTCGCCGCGGCCGCCACCGGAGTGCGACAGATCGTCTACATGGGAGGCCTGGGCGCGGACGGCGACGACCTGTCACCTCATCTGCGCTCCCGCCGCGAGGTGGAGACCCTGCTCGGTGAGTCCGGCATACCGGTCACCGTGCTGCGCGCCGCCATCGTCGTGGGCGCCGGCGGCATCTCCTGGGAGATGACCCGCCAGCTGGTGAAGAACCTGCCGGCGATGGTCGTCCCGAAGTGGGCGACCACCCGCACCCAACCGATCGCGATCGACGACGTGGTCCGCTATCTCTGCGGCGTCGTCGGGCGAGAGGAGGCGTACGGCCGGATCTTCGAGATCGGCGGCCCCGACCAGCTCTCCTACATCGAGATGCTCCAGGGCGCGGCCGAGGTGATGACGGGCCATCACCTCCCGATCGCGAAGGTCCCGGTGCTGACCCCGAAGCTGTCGTCGTACTGGCTCTCCTTCGTCACCGACGTCGACGCAACAACCGGACGCAACCTGATCGACTCCATGGGCAACGAGGTGCTGGTCACCGACAGCTCGATCCGCGACATCGTCCCCGGTGAACCGCTGACCTACCTCGAGGCCGTGCGCCGAGCCGTCGCGGACGACGAGGCCGACGAGGCCGACCCCGACGAGTAGCGCGCGTCTCAGCCGAAGACGGCGGGCAGCACGAACAGCATCGTGACCGACCAGGTCACGTGGGTCAGGATCGGGGCGAGGATCCCGCCTGAGGCGCGGCGCTCGAGTCCGACGACCAGGCCGAGCAGCACCGCAGCGAAGGACAGCATCAGGTTGCCCGTGGCGAGGGTCGCGACGCCGTACGCGATCGTGGTCCACAGCACCGGGTGCAACGAGATGGCGGCGTAGGCCGCTCCGCGGAAGAAGAGCTCTTCCGCGATGCCGTTGACGGCCGTGATGAGGACGAGCAGGGGCAGGGACCCCTCCGCGGCGTGGTCGAGCACCGAGCTGACCTGCCGGTCGAGGAAGTCGACGTCGCGGACGACCAGACCGCCGGCCACGAAGACACCTGCAAGTCCGAGCCCGAGCACGATCGGGGTGACGATCGGGCGCACCTGGCGGGACCGGTGGTCGATCCGGCCGAGGTGCAGCGGTCCGGATGCGCAGGCGCCCACGGTCCACACCGCCGCGAGGCCGAGCGTGGCCGGGTAGAACAGCGAGCTGCCGGGCTCGATCCGGAGCGACGAGCCGAGGACCAGCGCCCCGAGGAGCACGAACCCGACCGTGACCAGGCGCCGGCGGCGCAGTGCCTCCGGGCCGTCGCGGTGGTCTCGAGGGACCACGTCCCAGAGGGCTCGGCGGAGCCAGGCCTGGATCGTGGTCACCCGGAAACTCTAGGGAGTCAGCGCCTGCCGGAGCTGAACGAGGCGGGGCTGTGGCCGCCGCCCTGACCGGCACCGCGTCCCGACGAGGTCGGGGCGCCGCGCCGACGCGAACCGTTGCCCGTGGGCTTGGCCGCGCCGTTGGTGGACTTCGCCTGGGACCTGCCGTCGCCGGAGGAGCCACTGCGGGTCGCGGAGCCGCTCGAAGCCTTGCCCCGAGCGCGCGAGGCGTTGCGACCGCCCCCGCCACCGCCACCGGACGAGCGACGCTGGCCGGAGGAGCTGCCAGCGGAACGACCGGAGGGTTCGGGCGTCGAGACGCCCAGGCCGCCGGGCACCAGCACCCGCTCGCCGGGGGCGAGCTCGGCGAGCAGCGGGTGCGCTGCGCCGGTGATCCGCGTCATGGTCGGCTTGATGCCGGCCGCGCGGGTCAGGTCACGGACATCGCGCACCTGGTCGTCGGTCATCAACGTGATGACCGTGCCGGAGGCGCCGGCGCGCGCCGTACGACCCGAACGGTGCAGGTAGGCCTTGTGCTCCATCGGCGGGTCGGCGTGGACCACGAGGGCCACGTCGTCGACGTGGATGCCGCGGGCCGCGATGTCGGTCGCCACCAGTGTGGAGGCCACGCCGGAGTGGAACGCCGCCATGTTGCGGGTGCGAGCGTTCTGGCTGAGGTTGCCGTGCAGCTCGACCGCCGGCACCCCGCTCTTGTTGAGCTGGCGGGTGAGGGCCTTGGCGCCGTGCTTGGTGCGGGTGAAGACCACCGTGCGTCCGGGGGCGCTGGTGAGGTCGACGAGCACCGAGACGCGGTGCTCGCGGCCGACGTGAAGGACGTGGTGGTCCATCGTCGAGATCGGCGACTGGACCGAGTCGGCCTCATGGGTCATGGGCGAGTTGAGGAACCGCTTGACGAGGACGTTGATCGCCCCGTCGAGCGTGGCGGAGAACAGCATCCGCTGTCCCTGCTTGGGCGTCTGGTCCATGATCCTGCGGACGGCCGGCAGGAAGCCGAGGTCGGCCATGTGGTCTGCCTCGTCGATGACGGTGATCTCGATGTCCCCGAGCGAGCAGTGGCCCTGCTTGATCAGGTCCTCGAGACGGCCGGGACAGGCGATGACGACATCGGCCCCGCGGCGCAGTCCGGCCACCTGGGGGTTCTGGCCGACGCCACCGAAGACGGTCATCGTCGAGAGGCCGGCGACCGCGGCAAGGGGCTGGAGAGCCTCGTGGATCTGACCGACGAGCTCGCGGGTGGGGGCCAGGATCAGCGCTCGCGGAGCCTTGGGTCGGACCTTGCGGCCAGAGGAGTCCAGGCGTGCGACGAGCGGCAGCAGGAACGCGTAGGTCTTGCCGGAGCCGGTGCGACCGCGGCCGAGCACGTCACGACCCGCAAGGGAGTCGGGCAGCGTCGCGGCCTGGATCGGAGAAGGGACGGTGATGCCGCGGTCCGTGAGGACGGCGGCAAGGGCGGACGGCACGCCGAGCGTGGCGAACGTGGGTGAAGAAGACAAGAGAGAGGTCACTTACTGTGGCGTGTCTCGCCAAGCTGATCTCGTCGGCGACGAGAGCGGAGAAGCGGTCCTCATGAGAGGGGCGCCGGTCCGGGATGAGCGGGGCCTGCGCGGGAGCCCGAGGCAAGACTGAACGGGCTGCTACCGCAATGCTAGCGGGCCGCCCGTTCAGTGCCTAAACGACTCGGTCGTTGCCTACGTGACCTTGGTTACCTCGGTGCTACTTGGTGAGGCCGTCCTTGACGTCCTTGGCGGCGTCCTTGACGTGCTCGCCGGCGTCCTTGAGCGACGCCTTGCCCTGATCGGCCTTGCCCTCGGCCTCGAGGTCGCGGTCGTCGGTGGCCCGGCCGGTCGTCTCCTTGACCTGGCCCTTGGCGTCCTCGACCTTGTTCTTGGCCTTGTCCGTGAAGCTCATGGGTGTTCCTCCCGGTCGTTGGGTTGTTCCGCACCCCCAGTGACCGGTTCGCGCCTCAGCGAAACGTGAGCACGCCGTCCTCGAGGTCGTCGTTGCGGATCGTGCGCAGGTCGGTGAGGTAGTTCTGCTTGAGCAGCCACGGAGCGCGGTCGCCCTGCTTGGGCAGGTGGTCGAGGGCGCGCAGGACGTAGCCGGAGGAGAAGTCCATGAACGGCCGCTCCTCGACCGACGGGTCCTTCTCGGCGACGAAGCTGCGGTGGCCGTGCTCGTCGAGGTGGGAGAGCATGCGGACGGCGAAGTCCGACACGAGGTCGGCCTTGAGCGTCCACGAGGCGTTCGTGTAGCCGATCGTGTAGATGAAGTTCGGGACGTCGCTGAGCATCAGCGCCTTGTAGGTCATCGTCTCCCCCAGGGTGACCGGCCTGCCGTCGACCACCAGGTCGATCCCACCGAACGGGAGCAGCTTGAGGCCGGTCGCGGTCACGATGATGTCCGCCTCGAGCTCCTGGCCGGACGTGAGGCGGATCCCCTTCTCGGTGAACGTCTCGATCGTGTCGGTCACCACGGAGGCCTGGCCCTTCCTCATCGCCCGGAACAGGTCGCTGTTCGGCACGAAGCACACGCGCTGGTCCCAGGGGTTGTAGGTGGGACGGAAGTGCACGTCGACGTCGACGCCCTCCGGAAGCTGCTTCTGGGTGGCCCCCCGCACGACCTTCTTGATGAGCTCGGGTCGTGCCTTGCTGAGCTTGTAGAAGGCCATGGCCTGGAGGATGTTCTTCCACCGCACCACCGGGTAACGGACCCGCTCCGGCAGGCGACGAAGTGCCACCGCCCACGGGTCGCGGTCGGGTCGGGACAGGACGTACGACGGCGAGCGCTGCAGCATCGTGACGTGCTCGGCGGTGCCTGCCATTGCGGGAACCAGGGTGATCGCGGTGGCACCGGAGCCGATGACCACGACCTTCTTCCCCTCGTAGTCGAGGTCCTCGGGCCAGAACTGTGGATGGACGACCTGTCCGACGAAGTCGGCGGCACCCGGGAACTCGGGGGCAAATCCCTCGTCGTAGTCGTAGTAGCCCGAGCAACCCCACAGCAGGCTCGCGGTGAGCGTGAGCGGCGTGCCGTCTCGTTCGGCGCTGATCGTCCAGAGCTGCGCGTCGGAGTCCCACGACGCCCCCAGGACCTTGTGGCCATAGCGGATCAGGCCGTCGACGTCGTACTCCTCCGCGACCGTGCGGACGTAGTCGAGGATCAGCTGGCCGTCGGCGAGCGCGGTGTCGCTGGGCCACGGGCGCCAGTGGTAGCCGAACGTGAACATGTCGGAGTCCGAGCGGATCCCGGGGTAGCGGAACAGGTCCCAGGTGCCGCCGCTGACCTCGCGGCTCTCGAGGACGGCGAGGGAGCGCCCCGGATGGTTTGCCTTGACCTGGCAGGCGGCGCCGATGCCGGACAGCCCCGCCCCGATGATCAGGACATCGACGTGCTCGGGCGCGGCGGCCCGCTCCTGGGAAGTGCTCATGGCCGAGAACCTAGCGACTTCGCCAACTTGTTGACAGATATTCAGCAGGCCTGCTGCGTCACATCAGCGGGCGTAGAGCTCGACGAACCGGGCCAGCAGCCTGGGCGGCTCGGTGACGACCCCTCGACGCGCCCGATCCAGGACCGACTCGACCTCGACCGGGTCGAAGTAGCCGTGGTGGCGGTAGACGCTGATCCGACGCAGCAGCGCCTCGACGTCGAGCTCCGGGTGGAACTGGGTCGCGTAGACGTTGTTGCGCAGGCGGAACGCCTGCACGGGACAGCCGGCCGAGGAGGCCAGCAGCACCGCGTTCCCGGGCATCCGGGACACCGCCTCCTTGTGGCCGACGAACGCGTCGAACGTGTCGGGCAGGACGCCCAGCAGCGCGTCGGCGCGGCCGGCCTCGGTGAGCCGGATCGAGACCGGGCCGATGGGTTCGCCGTACGCCCGATCGACGCGGCCGCCCTCGAGGGTGCCGAGCGTGCCGATGCCGTAACAGGCGCCGAGGAAGGGGAAGTCCTCCGCCAGCACCCGTCCGGCGAGCCTCCGGAGCTCTGCCTCCACGCGATGCTGCGCCGCGGACTTCAGCTCGTCCGGATCGCTGATGTTGAACGGGCTCCCGCCCAGGACGATGCCGGACCAGTCCCCCAGGTCGACCTCGCCCAGCTCGCGCTCCTCCAGACGCACCCGGCGTACGTCACCCTCGTCCAGGCCGGAGAAGCGCAGCACGGCTTCGTACTCCGCAGCGGCGACGTCATCCTCCGCCCGGGTCCCGAGGAACAGGAACGGCCTCACGTCGTTCAGGCCTGGACGGCGACGCCGCGCTCGATCAGCCCGTCGACGTCGGGGATCCCCCAGGCGGTGAGCGCCTCGCGGGTGTGCTCGCCGGACTCCCTCGAGGGTGGGGTGGTGAGGGTCGGCGCCGTCCGGGAGAACCGCGGCGCGGGCCGCGGCTGCACCATGCCGTCGCGTTCGACGAAGGTGCCGCGGGCCACCAGGTGGGGGTGCTCGGCCGCCTGGCTGATCGGGATGATTCCGGCGACGCACGCATCGGTGCCCTCGAAGAGCTCGATCCACTCGGCCTGCGTCCGCGACCCGAACTGCTCGGTGAAGATCGAGCGCATCTCGTCGTAGCGGTCGAGCTCGCCCTGGCCCGGGCAGGTGTCCTTGACGCCGAGCAGGGTGACGAGCGCGTCGAAGAACTGCGGCTCGAGGGCGCCCACCGACATGTGCTTGCCATCCGAGGTCTCGTAGATGTCGTAGAACGGAACGCCGCCGTCGAGGAGGTTGGCGCCGCGCTCCTCCTTGTACCCGCCGCTCGCCCAGAATGCCGACGTCATGGCGTTGAGGTGGGCGGTGCCGTCGACGATCGCGGCGTCGATCACCTGGCCCTTCCCGGAGGTCTTCGCCTCGAGCAGGGCCGCAAGGATCCCGATCACGAGGTACGTCGAGCCGCCGCCGAAGTCGCCGACCAGGTTGGTCGGGAAGTGCGGCCGGCTCGGGTCCTGGCCGAGCCCGAAGAGGGCACCGGTGATGGCGATGTAGTTCATGTCGTGGCCCGCGGCCAGGGCCAGCGGACCGTCCTGGCCCCAGCCGGTCATCCGGCCGTAGACGACCCTCTCGTTCACCGCGAAGCAGTCGTCGGGGCCGATCCCGAGCCTCTCGGTCACGCCGGGGCGCATGCCCTCGACGACGACGTCGGCGTGCCGCACGAGCTCGAGCACGGTGGCGACAGCGTCCGGCTCCTTGAGGTTCAGGGCGACGCTGGGGCGGCCACGGTTGAGCAGCATGGTCGCGCCGCCCGCGAGCAGCTGCCCGCCGGGGCGCTCGACACGGATCACGTCCGCCCCCAGGTCGGCCAGGATCATGCAGGCGTGCGGGCCTGGCCCGATCCCCGCGATCTCGACGACCTTCACGCCACGCAGCGGACCGGTGCCCTGACCGAGTTCGTAGCTCACCCGCCAGATCATGACAGGTCCGCTGTCACGGTTGCGAGGGGTGGCGAACTCGCCGGTCCCTGTGAAGCCTCGGGCCCTCAGAGCACGCGGCGGAGGAACTGGCGCGTCCGTTCCTCGCGCGGGTTGCTGAAGATCTCCGACGGCGGGCCCTGCTCGAGGATCCGGCCCTCGTCCAGGAAGCAAACGGTCGTGGCGAGCTCGCGGGCGAAGCCCATCTCATGGGTTGCGAGCACCATCGTGGTCCCCTGCTGGGCCAGGTCACGCACGATCGTGAGGACCTCGCCGACCAGCTCCGGGTCGAGGGCGGCGGTGATCTCGTCGAGCAGCAGCAGCCGTGGCCGGGTGCACAGCGCGCGAACCAGCGCGGCTCGCTGCTGCTGGCCACCCGAGAGTCGGTCGGGGTGGGCGTCGGCCTTGTCGGCCAGCCCGAACTGCGCCAGCAGCTCCCGCGCCCGCGCCTCGGCCTCGGCCTTGCCGAGCCCGTGCACCCGGCGCGGCGCCAGCGTGCAGTTGTCGAGGACCGTCAGGTGCGGGAACAGGTTGTACGCCTGGAAGACCATCCCGATCCGGCTCCGGACCTCGCGTGGATCGATGCGGGGGTCGGAGATCTCGCGCCCCTCGAACCGGATCACGCCGTCGTCGATCTCCTCGAGCAGGTTGAGGCAGCGCAACAGAGTGGACTTGCCCGAGCCCGACGAGCCGATCAGGCAGATCACGTCGTGCGGGTTGACGACCAGGTTGACGTCATCGAGGACGACCTTGTCGCCGTACGACTTGCGGAGGTCCTCGACCTCGAGCAGGGGACCGGTCACAGGGCACCCGCCCGCTCGCGTTCCATCCAGCGACGCTGCAGCCAGTCCGTGCCCCTCGCCAGGGGCACGGTCATGACCACGAAGAAGCCGGCAACGACCACCAGAGGCGTGTAGTTGAAGTTGTAGGCGCCGTAGTCCTTGGCGGTGAACAGGGCGTCGAAGACGCCGGCCGCGGAGACGAGTGCCGTGTCCTTCTGCAGCGAGACGAAGTCGTTGAGCAATGGTGGGATGACTCGGCGTACTGCTTGGGGCACCACCACGTAGCGCATCGCCTGGCCGCGGCTGAGACCGAGTGCGGAAGCGCTGGAGATCTGGGACGGGTGGATCGAGTCGATGCCGGCCCGGAAAACCTCCGCGACGTAGGCGCCGTAGGACAGCACCAGGGCCACACCCGCCCAGAAGAGCGGGCTGTCCGGAATGCCCTGCAGCTGGAGCGCCGGCATTCCGAACGCGAACAGGACCACCAGCAGGATCGTCGGAACGCCACGAAAGAGATCGGTGTAGATGACCGCGATGATGCGGACCGGGACCATCCAGGCCGACCGAGTGCCGCGCGACAGCGCAACGGCCAGAGCAAGCGCCAGGATCACGGGCTCGCAGATGAGGAAGAGCTTCACGTTGATCCAGAAGCCCTTGAGAATGCCGTCGAAGGACTCCCGCGCGTGGAAGCCGTTGAAGAAGAGTCTGTGTACCCGGGGCCAGCCGGGTGAGCTCACCAGAACGACACCCAGCCCGACGAAGACGATCAGCGTGACGGTGGTTGCGATCGCCACCGAGCGCACCCGTTGCCGACGGCGCGCAGCCCGGCGCTCGAGCTCCCGCTCGCTCGGTACCCAGCCCCCGGTCACTGGAGCTCGGGCACGCTCACGACGTCCGAGAGCCACTTCTGCTGGATCGCGTCCATGGTGCCGTCACCGGTCAGCGCGGCCAGGGCCTGGTTGACGCATGCCACCAGGCTGCTGCCCTTCTCGAACAGCATCCCGAACTCCTCCTGCTGACCCGACTCGGGCTGGAACTGTCCGACGATCGTGCTGTCGGGAATCTCGACGGCGCTGATGTAGAACGCGGTCGGCAGGTCGGCCAGGATCGCGTCGACCTGCCCGTTGAGCAGTGCCTGCTTGGCGGCGTTGGTGTCCTCGAACACGGCCGGGTCGTTGGCCGGCTGGATCACGTCGCGGATCGCGGACAGCGACGTGGTGCCGGTCTGGGCGCCGAGGTTGTAGTCCGCAAGGTCGGCGATGCTGGTGGCCTCGGAGACGGGTGAGCCCTTGAGCGCGATCACGGCCTGCGCGGCGGCGTAGTAGCCGTCGGAGAAGTCCACCACCTTGGCGCGTGCTGCGCTGATCGAGACCTGGTTGATGTCGAAGTCGAAGTCCTTGGCGCCCGGCTTGTACGAGCTGTTGAACGGGACCTTCACCCAGGTGACCTCGTCGGCGGTGAACCCGAGCTGGTGAGCAACGGCGTAGGCGACGGCGGACTCGTAGCCCTTGCCGTTGGTCGGGTCGTTGTCGACGAACCACGGCTCGTACGCCGGGGAGTCGGTGCCGATGGTCAGCGTGCCGTCCGTCAGAAGCGGCAGGTTGTCCTTGGCGCACGCGTCAGCGCTGGGCGAACCGGTCGGGTCGGAGGCGTTCGTGTTGTCGTCCTGCGGCGCACACGCGAGCGCGGTGAAGACCACGGGCAGGACGGCAAGGGCGGCGGTACGACGCAGGCGCATGGCGAGATCGTAGGGCCAGGCTCGGCCCTAGTGGTGCTGCGCGTGACCCTCGTGCATCTGGTGGACCACCGCGTGGCCCTTGCCGCGACCGATCATCCAGTGGTTGACGGGCACCGTGACCACGAACGCGATGGCCAGCGAGATCGCGAGGGAGGCCCAGAAGAGGACGTCGCCGAGCGTGGCCTCCATGGCGGCGGGCCACGCCAGCAGGAAGCCGTTGTCGGCGATCTCCATGACCAGGATCGACACCGTGTCGGCGGCGAGCGCAACGCGGACTGCGCCCCGCAGATCCATGCCGGCGCGACGTACGCCGGTGAAGGTCAGCAGGTAGCCGAAGAAGAAGGCGAGCGGAATGGCCAGGACGATGCTGGCCAGGTTGCCCCAACCCCACCAGGTCGCGAGGGCCATGCCGAGGACCTCACCGATCGCACAGCCGGTGAGGCAGTGCCGGGTCGCGGTGATCGCGGTGAGCCAAGAGTCGTTCATGGTCGCATGATACCCCCTGGGGGTATATGCCGTCTAGCCTCCCCCCATGGGAGCGAAGCACGTCCTCGCGAGCGCGATGGGCCTGGCGGCCCTGGTCGGCTGTTCGGCGGACCCGCAGCCCGAGGACGGTGCGACACCCACCTCGCCCGCATCGACCTCGAGCCCGACCTCACCGGCGCCCACGACACCGGCAGCGACGGCCCCCACGACACCGGGTGCGCCGGCGACGTTTGACACCGCCGCCGCGATGGCGCACATCCGGGTCCTCGCCGGCCGGATCGGACCCCGTCTCGCCACGGGTCCAGCGTTCCGCGAGGCGGCGAGGTACGTCGAGACGCAATTGCGCGCTCAGGGCTACGACGTCCGCCGCCAGCCCTTCCCTGTGCCAGCCGGTGACTCGTGGGGCGTACCTGTCGACGCGGGAAGATCCTTCAACGTGGTCGCGACGCCATCGGGGTTCGACGCCGGGTCGCCGTACCGGATCGTCGGCGCGCACCTCGACACCGTGGCGGTGGCGCCGGGTGCGGAGGACAACGCCTCCGGGGTCGCCGTCCTGCTCGAGCTGGCCCGACTCGCCGCCACGGACGGGACGCAGCTGCCGACCGTGCTCATCGCGTTCGGCGCGGAGGAGCCCCGCGGCACCGGGGACGCCCTGCACCACTTCGGGTCGATGGCCTACGTACGCGAGATGTCCAAGACCGAGCGGGCTTCCCTGCGCGCGATGGTGGCGATGGACCGCGTAGGGGTGGGCGCGCTCGTGCCGGTCTGCCTCGGTCGGGGCGGCAACCCCAGGCTGCGGGACGAGCTGCTGGCACTGGCGCGTCGCGCGGACGTGGCGGCGTCGATCTGCGCGGGTGGGTACAACGAGTCGAGCGACCACTGGTCCTTCGAGAAGGGGGGTTTCGACGCGGCCCGCGTAGGCGGCACGTCGTACGCCGGCTACCACTCGGCGAGCGACGTACCTTCGGTCGTCAACCGCCGTCAGCTCGACCGAACCGGCCGCCTCATCTGGGCGTGGCTCCGAGCCCGCTGAACCTCCAGAACAGGTCGAACGTGCCCGCGGCGTCGGCGTACGGCACCACCCGCGGCGCGAAGTCGGGACCGATCCGGTAGGGCACGAACTCGACGGCCATCAGCTGGTCGCCCCAGAACACCGCCTCCAGGACCAGCCCCTCCTGGGTCTCCGTGGAGTCCATGTCGAAGACGAAGTTGCCGAGCGAGTTGACCACCAGGGTGTCGCCGACGAGAGAGGCGCCCTGCACCCAGTGGGGATGACCGCCGATCACCAGGTCGGCGCCGGCATCGGCCAGGGCCCGGGCGACGCGAGCCTGGATCGGCTCCGGCCGCTCGGTGTACTGCGTGCCCCAGTGCGGCATCACCGTGACGACGTCGACCAGGGCCGCCAGTCGCCGGACGGCGGCGAGGAAGCGACCCAGCTCGCCCCGGTCGAGCGGCCCGGTGCGCGGCGGCATGCTGATCGAGACGGCGCCCGGGCGGCCGGGCCCGACCTCCGGGGTCTCGCCGATCGCATTGAACGCCAGGAAGCCGAAACGCACGCCGTGCCGCTCGACGATCGTGGGCTGCCAGGCCTGACGCGGGCCGCGGCCGGCACCGAACGTGTCGAGGCCCCGGTCGCGCAGTCGCGAGACCGTCTCCACCAGGGCCGTGTCGCCGAAGTCGCCGGTGTGGTTGTTGGCCAGGTCGAGCGCGTCGAAGCCGGCCTCTCGCAGGCCGGATCGGACCCGCGGATCGGCGTTGAACGAGTCGTCGCCCGGCTGCCTGGGCTCACCGTTGTCGGACAACGTGCCCTCGAAGTTGCCGACGGTGAGGTCGGCGGAGGCCAGCCGGTCCTGCATGGGGCGGAGGGGGTACGACGGGTCGCCCTCGGCCGACGCCCGGTCACCGACCTGTCGGCCCAGCATGATGTCCCCGACCACGGTCAGCGTGGTGGGCACCCGCGGCGCCGGGCCGGTCACCTGGACTGGATAGTGCTGCGGGTCCTTCAATGGGTCGACCCCGTTGACGTCGACGACCCGGACCGCCGGGGTCACCGCGTCGGCCACGACCGCGGCCACGGTGTCCATCGGCAGGTGCGCCAGGGTGTCGGTCCGGTCGGTCACGGTCAGCGGGCCGGCCGGCTCGCCGAGCTCCCTCCAGTTGTCGACCTCACCGCGGGCCACCCGGCGGGCCAACGCCTCGGTGACGTCGATCGGCGGGCGTCGGGCGTTGACGGCCAGCACGAGGGGGCGAGTGGTCGGGGCCGCCGGGTCACTGGAGCCCTCGGTCCCCGAGGGCAGGTCCGGAGCCGTCGACTCGACCTCCTGCGGCTTCGGCGCGGGGTCCGACGTGCACGCTGCGACGAGCACCAGCAGGAGCGCCGCCGCCCCGCCCCATCTCGCACCCATGTGGCCACCGTAGCGATGTGACACGACCACTCTTGCAACTTGTTGCATAGGTCGGGCACACTCTTGTCGCATGGCCCTCGAACACGCGCTGCTCGTCGCCCTGAGCGAGCAACCCGCATCCGGGCTGGACCTTGCGAAGCGGTTCGGCCGCTCGATCGGCTTCTTCTGGCAGGCCACGCACCAGCAGATCTACAAGGTGCTGGCGCGGATGGATGCCGATGGCTGGGTGACGATCACCGAGGTCGCCCAGACGGGCAAGCCCGACAAGAAGGTGTACGACGTGACGCCGGCCGGTCGGCAGGTGCTGACGGCCTGGCTGGCCGCCCCCACGGAGACCCAGGGCCTGCGCAGCGAGCTCGCGGTGAAGCTGCGCGGTGCGTCGTTCGGCGACCGGGCCTCGGTGCTCGACGTGGTGCGCGCCAACCTCGCGGATCACCACGTGCGGCTCGACCACTACCGGCAGCTGTTGAAACGCGACTACCCGACGCCGGACGCCCTGTCCGGCCTCGAGCTCGATCAGTACCTCGTCCTGCGAGGCGGCATCCGCCTCGAGGAGTTCTGGGTCGACTGGCTCACGGAATACCTGGAGGCCCACGAATGAGCTACCCCCACCTGCTCGCCCCGATCACGATCGGCAACCTCGAGCTGCGCAACCGCGTGGTGATGGGCTCGATGCACACCGGCCTCGAGGACAGTCGACGCGACCTGGCCGCGCTGGCGGCGTACTTCGCCGAGCGGGCCCGCGGCGGCGTCGGCCTGATCGTCACCGGTGGCTACGCGCCCAACAAGCGCGGTTGGCTGAAGCCGTTCGCCTCCGAGCTGACCACGCGGCTGCAGTCGATGCGGCACCGCGAGATCACCGGCGCGGTCCATGACGAGGGCGGCGCCATCGCGCTGCAGGTCCTGCACGCGGGCCGCTACGGCTACCACCCGCTGAGTGTCTCGGCCTCGAACAAGAAGTCGCCGATCACGCCGTTCCGGCCGCGGGCGCTGTCCACGAACGGCGTCGACCAGACCGCGACCGACTTCGCGGAGACCGTCGCGCTGGCGGTGAAGGCGGGTTACGACGCCGTCGAGATCATGGGCTCCGAGGGCTACCTGATCAACCAGTTCCTGGCCGCCCGCACGAACGACCGCAACGATGCGTGGGGTGGCACCGCCGAGAGGCGGATGCGGTTCCCGCTCGAGGTCGTCCGCCGCTCCCGAGACCTGGTCGGCGCCGACTTCCCGATCGTCTACCGGATCTCGCTGCTCGACCTGGTCGAGGGCGGCCAGACCTGGGACGAGGTCGTCACGCTCGCCCACCAGCTGGAGGAGGCAGGTGTCACCGTCCTCAACACCGGCATCGGGTGGCACGAGGCCCGGGTGCCGACGATCATCACCCAGGTCCCGCGCGGCGCCTGGCGTTCGGCGACCGCCCGGCTCAAGGCCGAGGTGTCAATCCCGGTCTGCGCGTCCAACCGGATCAACACCCCCGAGCTCGCCGAGGAGATCCTGGCGGCCGGCGAGGCCGACCTCGTGTCGATGGCCCGCCCGCTGCTGGCCGATGCGTTCTTCGTCGAGAAGGCCGCGACCAGCCGGGCCGACGAGATCAACACCTGCATCGCCTGCAACCAGGCGTGTCTCGACCACGTGTTCAAGAACCGGAAGGCATCGTGCCTGGTCAACCCGCGCGCCTGTCGTGAGACCACGCTGGTGCTCGGGCCGACCAAGAGGGCAGCGACGGTCGCAGTCGTCGGCGCCGGACCGGCCGGGCTCGCGACCGCCGTGTCAGCGGCCGAGCGCGGCTTCGCCGTCACCCTCTTCGAGAAGTCCGAAGCCCTCGGCGGCCAGTTCCGGCTCGCGATGGCTGTGCCCGGCAAGGAGGAGTTCGCCGAGACGCTGCGCTACTTCACCCGCCGGCTCGAGGTCCTCGGTGTCGAGGTTCGGCTCCGCACCGAGGCCACGGCGGGCGACCTCGCGTCGTACGACGAAGTGGTCGTCGCCACCGGTGTGGTCGGGCGGGTCCCGGACCTCGACGGCATCGATCACCCCTCGGTGGTGTCGTACGCCGACGTGCTCACCGGCGTTGTCGTGCCCGGCAAGCGGGTCGCCGTGGTCGGTGCCGGCGGCATCGGCGTGGACGTCAGCCACTTCCTCACCCACGACCCGGCCGACGACCTCGACGACTGGATGGCGCACTGGGGCGTCGGTGACCCCGGCGTGCACCCCGGTGGCCTCACCGAGCGCAAGCCGCGCACGCCGATCCGCGAGGTCACGCTGCTGCAGCGAAAGACCACCCCCATCGGGGTCGACCTCGGCAAGACGTCCGGCTGGGCGCACCGCGCGGTCCTCAAGCAGTCGGGAGTCGTGCAGGTCAACGGCGTGACCTACGACCGCGTGGACGACGAGGGCCTGCACTACTCGGTGGATGGCACGCCGCACGTGCTCGCCGTCGACCACGTCGTGCTCTGCGCCGGGCAGGAGTCGGTCCGCGACCTCTACGACGAGCTGGGCGGCGGCGCTCACCTGATCGGCGGAGCCGATGTGGCCGCCGAGCTCGACGCCAAGCGCGCCATCGAGCAGGGCACGAGGCTCGTCGCCGCCCTCTGACCCCGGGACGTCATCCGGACGGAGCATCCGCTTGCACTGTCCGTATGACGTCCGGGCCGGTACCCCAGGACAGCGGTTCGGCACCTGAGGCGGAGGCGCGCAGGGTGGCGGATTCCTAACGTCGAGACATGACGATCCTCCTCTCGGACCCCGAGGTCACCACCCTGCCGACACTGGACATCGACGAGCCGCTGGTGCGGCTGGACGCGTCCTTCGGGCCGGCCCGGGCGCTGGTGCGCGTCGGGCTCGCCGCTCGCCTCGAGCTCGCCGCTGCGGCGCTGCCGGCCGGCCTCCTGCTCCGCGTGGTCGAGGGCCACCGCAGCGCGCACGAGCAGCGCACGATCGTGGCGTCGTACGCCGCGCAGCTCCGGCGCGTGCACCCGAACGTCACCGAAGACGAGCTGGTGCGCCTCACCAGCCGCTTCGTCTCGCCGCTGGAGGTCGCGCCGCACGTCGCGGGCGCGGCCGTGGACCTGACCCTGGTCGACGTCTGCGGCGACGAGCTCGACCTCGGCACCCCGATCGATGCGACCCCCGAGCAGAGCGACGGTGCCTGCTACTTCGCTGCCGACGGCATCGGCGCGGACGCCCGCGCGCACCGCGGCCTCCTCGCCCGGGTCCTCGGCGGCGCCGGACTGGTCAACTACCCGACCGAGTGGTGGCACTGGAGCTACGGCGACCGCTACTGGGCACTCGCGACCGGCGTCCCGGCGGCGCTCTACGGCCCGACCCAGGCCGACGAGGCCGCGGCATGAACACCCCTACCGAATCCGCCGCGCTGCGCTTCGCCCAGGGACCCCGCATGAATGCCCTGACCCTCGTGCAGGAGCAGCCGCGCGAGACCGGTGCCCGGCTCGAGATCGACCTCGGTGCGATCGCCGCGAACACCCAGCTCTTCGCACGTCGTTCAAGCGCCGACGTGATGGCGGTCGTGAAGGCGGACGGGTTCGGACACGGCGCGGTCGACGTCGCCCGCACCGCACTCGCCAACGGAGCTTCCTCCCTCGGCGTCACCGGCATCGAGGAGGGCGTGCGGCTGCGGGAGGCCGGCCTCCGCGCCCCGGTGCTCAGCTGGCTGAACCCGGTCGACGCCGATGTCGAGTCCGCGATCCGGCAGGGCATCGACCTCGCAGTCCCGAGCCGCCCGCACCTCGAAGCGGTGATCACCCAGGCGGCCGCGATGCGGATGACCGCGCAGATCCATCTCCACCTGGACACCGGGATGGCACGCGACGGCTCCGAGCCGTCGGCCTGGCCGGGCCTCTGCCGGGCCGCCCGCCTGGCCGAACGGTCCGGGACGGTCCAGGTCGTCGGGGTGATGGGCCATCTCGGCTGTGCCGACCATCCGAGCGACCCGTGCAACGCCACCGGCCGGACCCGGTTCGCCTGGGGCGTCGAGGCGGCCCGGTCGGCCGGGTTGCGCCCTGCCATCCGGCACCTGGCCGCGACCTCGGCCACCCTGACCGACCCGCGCACCCACCACGACGTCTGTCGCGTTGGCGCTGGCCTGGTCGGCATCGACCCGTCCCGCACGGTCGCCCTGCGTCCCGCCATGACGCTCACGGCACCGTTCGTGAGCGTCCGCCGGGTCCGGGCCGGCACGAACGTCGGCTACGCCCACACCTGGACCGCGCGCGCGGTGACGCATCTCGGGCTGCTGCCCCTGGGGTACGCCGACGGGTTGCCACGCGCCGCCTCCGGCCGTGCCGAGGTCCTCGTCCGCGGACGCCGCCGCCCGATCGTCGGCCGGATCTCGATGGACCAGGTCGTGGTCGCCCTCGGCGACAACCGGGTCGAGCCGGGAGAGATCGCCACCGTCTTCGGACCGGGCGACGCCGGTGAGCCGACTGTCGCCGACTGGGCGTCGTGGGCCGACACCATCGAGCACGAGATCGTGACCGGGATCGGAAGTCGCGTCCACCGCCACACCCGGGCTGCCCACGCCGGGGCGTTGCGGAGCCTGTCGTGAACCGGCCGGTCCGGGTCGCAGTGATCGGTGGCGGCCAGAACTGCGAGCACGACGTCTCCGTCGCCTCGGCCGCGGCGGTCGCCGATGCGCTCGACCCCACGTCGTACGACGTCGTCGCGCTGACCATCGGCCGTGACGGTCTGTGGCGGGAGGCGAACGGCTGGCCGATCGGCCTGGCCGGAGCACTCCATGTCTTGGGGCACTGCGACGTCGTGCTGCCGGTCGTGCACGGCCCCCGTGGCGAGGACGGCACGCTGGCCGCGTTGTGCGACCTGGCGGCCCTGCCGTACGTCGGCTCCGGCCTCGGTGCCGGCGCACTCGCGATGGACAAGTGGGCGACCAAGCTGGTGGCCGGCGAGCTCGGAATCGCCACGGCGCCGGGTGTCCTGCTGACGCCCGCGACCAGCGGCACCGTCAGGTGGACTCACCCCGCGGTCGTCAAGCCGGTTGCCGCCGGATCCCGTCAGGGCGTCTCGCTGGTGCGGTCACCCGAGCAGCTGGCGCCCGCCCTCGCTGCCGCACTCGCCATCGACAGCCGCGTGCTGGTCGAGGACCTGGTCGAAGGCCGCGAGATCGACGTCGCGGTCCTCGGCCGCCCGGACGGGTCACGCGTCGTCTCCCCTGCACTCGAGATCGTCGTCGACGGGATCTTCGACTTCGACACCAAGTACGGCGGCGGCGCCGACTTCCGGCTGCCCGCGCTGCTCGGCGAGGTCGAACGCAAGGCCCTCGAGGACGCGGCGGTCGCGATGTACGACGGCCTGGGGTGTTCGGGGGTCGCCCGGATCGACTTCTTCGTGACCGAGGCGGGGCCGGTGCTCAACGAGGTGAACACGATGCCCGGCCTCACCGAGCAGTCGCAGGTGCCGAAGATGTTCGCGGCTGCCGGTCTGTCCTACGCCGAGCTGCTCGACACGCTGGTGCGGGACGCGGTCGCGACCGGGGTCCGGTGAGGCGGAGCGCAGGGATCGATGCCCTACGCGGCATCGCGATCGGTCTGGTGCTGCTGAGGCACGCGTTCCCTACGCCGTTCATCGGCGCGGGGGTGGTGGGCGTGGTGATGTTCTTCGCCCTGAGTGGTTTCCTGATCACGGGCCTGCTGGTCGACGAGCACGAGCGGAGCGACCGCGTCGACCTGCGTCGCTTCTACCTCCGGCGCGCTCGGCGGCTCGGACCCGCGCTCCTGCTGCTCATGGCCGGCGTGGTCGTGGTGACACTGACGCTCGACCCGATCGGAGACCGGGCCCGGCTCGCAAGGACGGTGCTGGTCGCGCTCACCTGGACCGGGAACCTGCCCTTCGGGCATCCGAGTGACGCGACGTTCCACCTCTGGACGCTGGCGACCGAGGAACAGTTCTACCTGTTCTGGCCGGCGGTGCTCGCGGTCGCTGTCGCCCGCCGCAGGGTCGGCGCCGGTCTGCTGCTGGTCGGTGCCGCCTGCCTGCTCGCCTGTATCGCGACCGTCTGGTGGTTGCGCGCTGACCCCGACCTCGCCTACTCGCTGCCCACCGCCTGGGCGGGCTGCTTCGTCGTCGGGGCCACCGCGCGGGTGTACGGGCGACGAGTCCGCGTCGCGCCCTGGGCGGTGGGGGTGGCGCTGACGGGGTTGGCGGTCCTCAGCGTGATTCCATTGCGAGGTCACTCGCTCACCTATCTCGCAGGGGGTCCCGCCATCGCCGCGCTCACCGCCGTCCTGCTGCTCGCGTGGCAAGACCTGATCGACGTCTCGGGGCGGATGGCACGAGCCCTCGTGTGGCTGGGCACGGTGTCGTACGCGGCGTACCTCTGGAACTATCCGCTCACGATCTGGCTGCGCCCTCAGCTCGGCGGTGCGGCCGGGGTGGTCGCGGCGGCGCTGACGCTCGTGGCGGCCGCACTGAGCTGGCGGTTCGTCGAGGCGCCGCTGCAGCGACGCTGGGCCGGACGGGTCCGCGAGCCGGTGGTGGCGTGACAAGCACCTGGCGGGACTGGGCGCCCGACATCGCGGTCGGGCTGATCGTTGCGTTCTTCGGCCTGTTCGAGGCCTCGACGACCGATGTCTACGCGCCGAACTCCCGGCTGTCTCTGCTGTTCCTGGCGATCGGGGTGGCCGTGACGGTCGCGGTGAGCAGGCGCGCGCCCGGCGTCGCACTCGCCCTGGTGTGGGGCATCTGCTCGCTGCAGGTGCTCAGCGACGTGCCGGTCATGATCGTGCAGCTGACGATCGCGGCGGTCGCGTTCTGCACGGCCCGCTGGGGCAGCGTCACCACGGTCTGGCTGAGCGCCCTGTCGATTCCTCTCGCGGCGGTGATCGCCGTGCTCTACGTGGGCTCACGTGGACCGGAAGCGCTGGTCGTACGGATCGGCAACAAGGGCCTGGTCAACAACCTCTACCAGCTCGGCTACACGTGGCAGGTGGCCGAGGCCGTTCTCGGCATGGCGGTGCTGGCGGCACCGTGGCTCGCGGGCCTGGTGCTTCGGTTCGGCTCGAGGGCCAGGAGCGCCCGGGACTCCCAGGCCGCCGCCGAGCAGGACGCGGCCCGTGCCCTCGTCGAGTCCGAGCAGGCCCGCGAGATCGCCCGGCTCCGCGAGGAGCAGGCCCGGCTGGCGCGCGACGTGCACGACGTCGTCGGCCACTCGCTCGCGGTGATCCTGGCCCAGGCCGAGTCCGCTCAGTACCTCGACGATGTCGACACCAGCGCGTTGAAGCAGACGATGGCCACAATCGCGACCTCCGCCCGAACGTCGCTCCAGGACGTGCGCACCGTGCTCACCGCGACCCAGCAACCCGCGACGAGTCGGACCGGCGGGCTGGACAGCCTGATCGAAGGGGTGCGCGCCAGTGGCCACGAGATCGTCTCGACCGAGGTCGGGACGCCGCAGCCGATGCCGCCGGAGCTGGAGGTCGTGGCCTACCGGGTGCTGCAGGAGATGTTGACCAATGCCATCAAGCACGGCCGCCGCGACTCCCCCGTCGGCGTCGAGCGACACTGGGAGGGCGAGCTCCGGATCGAGGTGCGCAACGTGATCGGCGCCGAGGACCCAGCCGACCCCGCGCTGACCCAGCCGATCGCGACCGCCGGTCAGGGTCTCGACGGCATGCGCCGACGGCTCGAAGCCGCCGGCGGCCGGCTCGACGTACGACGTCGCGAGGAGCCGGCCGGGCCGACCTTCACCGCGACCGCGTGGGTGCCCGTGCGTACGGTCGTGGCGTGACTGATCCCATCCGCGTCCTCCTGGTCGACGACCAGGAGCTGTTTCGAGCCGGGGTCTCGGTGATCGTCGACGCCCACGAGGACATGGAGGTCGTCGGATCGGCCGGGGACGGGTTCGAAGCGGTCCGACTGGTCGACGAGCTCGAGCCCGACGTCGTGCTCATGGACATCCGGATGCCCGAGATGGACGGGGTCGAGGCGACTCGCCAGATCTTCTCCCCCGACCGCGCTGCCAAGCGCGGACGCCCGGTGCGTGTGGTGGTGCTGACGACGTTCAACCTCGACGACCGGGCCGCGACGGCCATCCGGTACGGCGCCAGCGGCTTCCTGCTCAAGGACACGACGCCGGTGCTGCTCCGGGACGCGATCCGGACCGTGCACGCCGGCAATGCCGTGCTCGCGCCGGAGGACCTCTCCACGTTGCTGGACGGCCAGTTCCGGAGCAGGACACCCGTACCGACGGCGTACCTCTCCCTCACCGACAAGGAGCGCGAGGTGTTCACCGCTGTCGCGCGCGGCCTGTCCAACACCGAGATCGCCGCGATGGTCTTCGCCAGTGAGTCGACCGTGAAGACCCATGTCGGTGCGATCCTGCGGAAGCTGACGCTGCGCGACCGGGTGCAGATCGTGGTCTTCGCCCATGAGCACGGGCTGGTCTGAGGCAGGCCCGGCGAGCCCGGCTCCGTACGCTGGCGGCTGTGATCCGCGACTTCACCGACGCCGAAGCCCGCCAGGCCCTCGTCCTCAAGTGGGGCACCGTCGACGAGGACGTGCTGCCGGCCTGGGTCGCGGAGATGGACTACGCCCTCGCACCGCCGGTCGCCGCCGCGTTGGCGGACGCCGTCGCGCGCGGGGTCACCGGCTATCCGGCCTTCCTCACCGGCGAGGGCGGGCTGGGGGATGCGTACGCCGGGTTCGCACTCCGGCAGTTCGGGCACCAGGTCGACCCGGGACGAGTGATCCCGGTCGTGGACGTGACAGCCGGGGTGCGGGTGGCGCTCGACGTGCTGAGCGAACCGGGGCCGATGGTGCTGCCGCTGCCGGCGTACCACCCCCAGCTGGACGTCGCGCAGCTCACCGGCCGCGAGCGGTGGGACCTGCCCGTCGCCCCGGATGCCGGCCGGGCAACCGTCGACCTCGCCGCGCTGGACCGGCTGTTCGCGCTCGGCGCCCGGACACTGCTGCTCACCCAGCCCCACAACCCGTGCGGCCACGTCTACACGCGAGCCGAGCTCGAGGGCATCCGGGACGTGGTCGTGCGCCGCGGTGCCCGCGTCATCAGCGACGAGATCCACGCGCCGCTGGTGCTGCCCGGCGCTACCCACGTGCCCTACCTGAGCCTGGAAGGCACCGCGGACCATGCGGTGGCGGTCGTGGCTGCGTCAAAGGCGTTCAACACCCCGGGGTTGCGCTGCGCCCAGATCGTGACGGCCGATCTCGCGACCTACCAGCGTCTCGTGGACGTCCCGATGGCCCGCAACGACTCGTGGTCCTCACTCGGGGTGGTTGCCGCGGAGGCGGCGTACAACCACGGTGACGAGTGGCTCGCCGCGCTCGTGTCCCGGCTGGACTCGCTGCGGTCCCTGCTCGCCGACCTGCTGGCCGAGCACCTGCCCGAAGCTCGGATGCGGCCGCTCGAGGCGACGTACCTCGCCTGGCTGGATCTGCGCGCCTACGGCCACGACGACCCGACCGAGGTCGCGCTGGAGCGCGGCCGGGTGTTGATGTCGCCGGGCCACATCTACCACCCCGACCTGCCCGGCCACGCCCGCCTGAACTTCGCCACCTCCCCCGAGCGACTTACCGAGATCATCCGGCGGGTGGGGAGCGCGTTGACGGGATAGTCCGTGACGGAACTGTCGTTCCGAGGGCCGGATGACGACAGTTCCGTCACGGACTATCCCTCCGGTCGCTCCGACTCGGCGTGCTCGAGCAGGCGACTGGGGCGGAAGCCCTCCCAGGTCGCGGCGACACGAGAGGGGTCGAGGAGGTAGTCCATGTCAACCTCCCAGGTGTGGCCGGTGGCGTTGCGGCGCAGCAGGTAGCCGAGGCCGTGGGTTCGGTAGACCGCGGCCCCTGCTGCGTGGACGGCCGCAAGCAGCTGGGCATCGACGAACTTGCGCACGCTGCGGAAGCTGCCGACCTCGCGGAGCAGCTCGCGGTCGACCATCAGGGTGCCGCCGGCGACGAAGCTCGCGTAGAGCTCCGTGACGTGCCCGCGCTTCACGGTCATCTGCTTGGGCGTCAGGTAGTGGAACTCCGCCGGCATGCCCACGAGCTCGGCGCCGCTGTACGCCCGGGCTAGCAAGAGGTCGGCCACCGCATCGGGTGCGTACCAGTCGTCGTCGTCCATCTTGAGTACGACGTCCCCGGACGCGGCCGCCGCCGCAGCGGCAAGCACGTCACCGAACAGGGTGCTCTCGGGCTGCGCCACCACCTGCACGGTCACGGAGCCGACCAGCTCCCGCACCCGCGCGGGGTCGGGAGCAAAGCCGTGCGGGGCGAGAACGAGCTCGAGTCGCTCGACACCGCGTTGCTTCGCAACCTGGCGCAGCGCGAAGCCCAGCTGCTCGGGGCGACGGGTGGCGAGCACGATGCTCACGGACGGGTGCACGGCGACCGGGACCCCGATCGACGCCCCGACGGCGCGGCGCCAGGCGAACGACGAGAACGTGTTGAGCGCGGCGCGGCGCAGGACCACGCTGTGCTCCTCGCGGGCCAACGGGTCGCCGAGGTCGACCGGTGCGGTGATCGCGGCGGCGACCTCGCCGCCGAGCGCTGCGGCCGGGGCCGACGTCGCCGTCAGCGGGATACCGGCCATCGCCAGCCGGGCCACACTGCGCAGCGAATCGGCGTCGCCGAACGACACGCGCACCCCGGCGACCGGCCGCAGCGACCGGATCAGGTCCTCCGTCGCGCCGTCGCGGAGGTCGAGCGAGCTCAGGTCGACGGCGGGCGCGGTTGCCGTCGCGTCGAAGCCCGTCGGGTTGAGGACGCGTTCGTCGAGCGGGCCCAGGGCGAGAGGCCCGGACCGTTCGGTGAGCACGAGAGGGGTCCGGCCGGTGACCGGGTGCTCGGCGACGGGCTCGACAGCCGCCGAGAGCAGGACGTCAGGTGGCACGTCCTCGGCAACGACCCCGCCGTCCTGGACGAAGAGGCCCCGGTTGCCGACCGGGTCCGGCCACGCAGACTGACGGCCCAGCTCGGCCACGACGTCCGCCACCGACACCGGCCGCTCGAAGCGGAGGGCAACCAGCCACGTCCCGTCGCCGGCACGCCGCGAGCGCAGCGACGTGCAGGGCGGCCACTCGGGCCGGGGCACCAGCGCGAGCGCACGCTCGGCGGACGTGAGAGCAACAAGGATCGTCGCCGACCGCACGCCATCGGGTACGACGAACGCTCGCAGGGACTCGCGATCCGCCACCTGGACCGCCACCCGGTCCCACTTGCCCGGCTCGGGCGCGGCCGATGCCGGCAGCAGCAACGCGGAGTCGGGCGACTGGGCCAGGAAACGGCTCAACGGCTCGGGGACCGCGTCAGACATCCAGCCGACCCCGGCGCTTGACCAGCGGCCGCTCGGCCTGTGGCAGCCAGGTGTTCGTCACGTGGTCGACGACGTGGATGCCGGGCGGCGCCTCGATCCGGTGCAACCCCACGACCTCGTCCGCGCGGCCGTCGCGGAGCGCGCTGTAGACCTCCCACTCGCGCCGCTTGCGCGGCGCGCGGGACGACTCGAAGTCCTCGGTGCTGCTCCAGTGCGCGAACTCGTTCTGGTCGAGCCACTTGAGCTCCACGCACAACCCCTCCGGTGCGACGATCCGCTCAGACGTGTCCGGAAACTCCCGCACCTCCCACTCGAACGCCTTGACGAACGTGAACTCCGGTCCCATCGGGTAGACCCACGGCTCCAGGAACCGGTAGCCCAGGTCGATCCAGGCCACCGACTCGCTCTCGATGCTCAGCGGGTGCCGCGGGATCGCGACGACCGCGTTGGAGTCCTCGAGCTGCCACGACAGGTCGGCAAGCACCGCCACACCCTCGCGGGTGAGCACCATGTCGCCGTCCCACTTCATCGAGTAGTTGGTGGCAACGTGCGAGAACGACCAGTTGTAGAAGTGGGTCAACGAGTGCACGGAGTCTGGCGGTGTGGCGAGGTGCTCCGTCCCGGCCCGACTGACCCGGAAAGGGTACGACGTCAGCGTGAAGCGGTCGGCCGCCCCGACTTCCTCGGCCACCTGCTGGGCGACCTCGGGGGTGCCGTCGTCGGATCCGTTGTCGACGAGCACGATGTGCTGCACGGCCTCGAACATCGGCGGCAGGACCCACGGCAGGTTGCGGGCCTCGTTCTTGACCCGGAACACGCAGGTCAGGCCCGACGTCAGCGGTCCGTGGCTCCACGGCCAGGTGACGTCGTACGCCGAATCCCCTTCCGCACAAGGGATGTCGGGCCGAGAAGGTGTCGCAGAGATCGACATCGTCAGCGCTGCTTGCCGAACGCGCGACGAATCCCGCGCCGAGCCTTGGCCGGCACCATTGCGCGCACTCCGTGCGGGAGGCGGTCCGCCACCCGACCGGCCCCTGGGGCGAGGACGTCCGGCCCGGGCTTCTGCGCCAGGCCCTCGCGGCGAGCCGCCAGCGCGGTGGACTGGGCGATCGCCTCGGACTCGTCGTACATCTCGGCGTACGCCGCCCTCAGCTCGTCTAGCCGGTCGTGCACTGCCGGGGTGTCGCCGCCCTCGTCGGCGAGCGTGTTCAGGTTCTGCCAGCTCTCCTCGGCGATGTCGCGCAACCTCGCCGGCACCTCGATCTCGTCCCAGGTGAGCTGGATGCGTCGCAGGCTCGGGTCGATGAACTGGTGCACCTTGCGGATGTCGTTGGCCGAGGCAGACTTCACCGCGTCGAGGTCGAACTGCTGGCCGATGTCGAACAGCGGGACCGTCCAGTCGGTGAGCATGTCGTGGTAGCGGACGAACGCGCGCGACGACCCCCGGGTGGACCGCTCGGTGTGCAGCATCATGTTCACCCAGGCGGCCGTGCGGTTCACCTCGCCGAACTTCGAGGCGTAGTACTTCTGCTTGCTGCCGACGACCTCGGTCACCGGCCGCAGCATCGTGACGTACGCCGGCACCGCATCGCAACGCAGCGCGGCCGAGCGCCACAGGCCGAGAAACCAGGCCATCCGGGGGTCCTTGATGACCAGCTCCGGGCCACCCTCGACGAACTGTGCCTCGAGCCAGGTGCGCAACCTGGTCCGCAACGGCTCGAACGTGCTGAGCTTGCCCGCCTCGAACCAGGCCGACGGCCGGGCGTCGGAGACCTGCACGTTGCACCGCTTCAGAAGCTCGTCATGGAGGTCGACCACCCACTGGGGCTCACCGAACCCCTTGGGATTGCTGTCGTCCGCGTCGACCTCCGGCTGAGGCACGTGCATGCCGAGTGTCTGCAGGGTGCCGGACATCGTGCTGGTGCCGCTGCGCCCGGAGCCGACGACGAAGACCACCCTGCGCCTGGCGGGGACGGTCTCGTCCGAAGTGGTCGACATGGGGGGCTGAGACATGGGGCCACCCTAGGAGATGGTCACGGGGTCTACGGAAGGTCGGCCGGGTCGTGCTCGAGCAGCAGGCTCGGCCGAAAGCCCCGCCACTGGTAGGCGAGGCTCTTGCGGGCCAGGAAGTAGCCGAGCCCGGCGTCCCAGGTGTGTCCGGCCGACGTACGACGAAGCAGGTAGCCGAGGCCCTGGGTCCGGTAGACGCTGCCGCCCGCGGCCCGGACCGACGCGAGGAGCTGGGCATCGGCGAAACGGCGGACGCCGCGGAACCCCCCAACGCTTCGCAGCAGCGAGCGGTCGATCATCATCGTGCCGCCGGCCACGACCGACGCATGCGTCTCGGAGGCGCCGCGGCGGCGCACAGTGGTGCGGATCGGCTCGAGGTAGACGAACTCGGCGGGCATGCCGACCAGCTCGGCACCGGAGTAACCGCGAGCGAGCAGGAGGTCGGCCACGACGTCCGGGCCGTACCAGTCGTCGTCGTCCATCTTGACCACGACATCCCCACTCGCCGCATCGGAGGCGGCGCGCAGGACATTGCCGAACACCGTGGTTTCCGACAGGGACAGCAACGTGTACGGCCGGTCGCCGAGCGCGTCTCGCACCTGGGCGGCATCGGGCTGGAACCCGTGAGCGGCCAGCACCAGCTCGACCTCCGCCCCGCGCTGCCTGGCGACCTGACGGAGCGCGAAGTCCAGGTTGTCCGGGCGTCTGGTCGCGAGCAGCACGCTGACCGACAGCTCCGACGCGCCGCGCACACCGGCTCGCGCGGCGACCCGCGCCCGCCAGCCACGAGCGGAGTGCCGGGCAAGGGCGGCGCGGCGGATCCGCACCGAGTGCTCCTCGCGCCGGAGCGGCTCGTCGAGATCCGCGACCGCCTCGACCGCGTCCGCCAGCGCGTCGCCGAGCAGGACCCGGCTGCCGTCCGGGACGCCCGGTGCCAGCAACGGGACGCCCGCCATCGCCAGTCCGGCCACGGTCCGCTCGTCGGCCGGCCAGGACACCCGGACTCCCTGCGCGTCGCGCAGGGCGGCCACGAGCCGGGGCGTGACGCGCGTGGAGGGGTCGAGGTCGACGATGCCGCGCTGCCAGGCACGGGCGAAGCCGCCCGGGTTCAGCACCGCCTCGTCGAGGGGGCCGATCGTGAGGTCGTCGTCGGTCGTGACAACCACGGGAGCCCGGCCGAGCACCGGGTGCGGGGGGAGGTCGCCGACCTCGGTACCCGCGGGGACTAGCACCACACCAGGCGGCACCTTGAGCTCGGGATCTGCGGCCTCCACGAGCGAACTGATGACCAGGAGTGCCGGATCCACCGGCGGCGCAGTCGTCTCGGAGCCCGCGGCCAGGAAGACGCCGGCGTTCCGGCGGCCGACCGGCAGCGCGGCGTACCTCCCGATCTCGACCAGCACGTCCGCGACGGGAAGACCCTTGGCGAACCGCAGGCTGGTGCGGGCGAATCCGTCCGGCGACACCGACGCATCGAGGCCGAGCAGTGCCGGCCACTCCGGGCGGACCACGAACGACAGCGGCGCGGTCGCGCCGTCGCAGGCACAGACGATCGTGCGGGCGCGGCCGAGGGCAGGCAGCACCGAGACCATCCGGCGCAGGGACGTGGGATCGCTCGCGACCAGCACGACCGACGCCCACCCGCCGTCCCTCGGGGGCGGGGTACCGATCCGAACCGAGGTGGCGCCGGCTGTGGTCAGCGTGAGGTCGACGTCGGCCAGCACCAGAATCGGCGGCTTCAGATCCGGCAGGACCTCGCGGTCCAGCCGCGAGGGGTCGGCCATGGTGTCGTTAGGGTACGGCACCAGAAGGAGGTGCGAACGGTGCCGCAGACCCCCGGTCGGGCGCTCGACGAGGCCTCCGCACAGAGGCTGGTGCAGGCCAGCCGACTCTTCGACGAGCAGTGGTACGCCGCGCAGTGCGGCGAGACGTTCGGCTCCCGGGCCGAGGCAGTCGCCCACTGGGTCGCCAACCCTGACCGTGAGTCGTCGCCGCACCCGCTGTTCGAGCCGTGGTGGCTGTACCCCGGGGCTCGATGGCAGCGCCTGGCCCCCGACCCGCTCTCCTACTACCTGTCGCGACCGGGCGAGCAGGACCGGTCGCCGCACCCGCTCGTCGACCTCGACAAGACGGGGTCGCTCGAGGACTGGCTCGCGGAGCATGCCGCCGACGAGATCCTGGGTCCCGACCTGCCACGCGCCCCGGTCGCCGACGTCACCGTCCTGGTGCTCGTCGAGGACCTCGGACGCGGGGTGAACTGGATCCGACACCTCGCGGCCCGGTCGCCCGACGTGACCGGCTCGGTGCGCGCTCTCGGACCGGCCGCGGCCCGGATCCTGGCCGCGGTCGCCCGCGGCCTGCCGACGATTCGCGTCCACGAGAGCGGCCCACCCCCACTCGGGTCCTCGGTCACGGTGACGGTGTCGGCCACGGTCAACCCGCCGCGTTGGACGTGGCTCCCCGACCTCGTGGCCGCGCTCGATCGGCCGGGCGTCGCGGCAGCCCAGCCCCTGCTCCTGAACCCGGACTTCACGATCGCCGCGGCCGGCGCGTCGTACGACTCATCGGGCGCAACGCCGCTGCTCGCGGGCCACCCGATCGCCGACGCCGAGCGGATGGCCCACCTCCCGCTGCCGGGACCCTGGCCCGGGGTTCTCGCGGTCGGCCGCGAGCTTCACGGCGACACGGTGCTGGTGCCGTCGAGCCGGCTCATCCAGCCGCACCCGGGTCCCGGACCTGACGGGCCCGGCATCGGCTCCCCCGCCGCGGTCGCCCGCACGCACGCGGTGTGGTCGGCCGCCGGGTTCGACGCGCCCGGCAGCCGGCCGCTCACGGTCCGGGAAGGACGCCCCGCCCTGAGGTGGGCCCTCGACATCGCGGCCCCGGCAGCGGCGCGCGGCAACAAGTGGGGCGACTTCCACTTCGCGAGCTCGCTGGCCGCCGCGCTGGACCGGCTCGGCCAGTGGGTGTCCCTCGACCACCCGCAGACCCGTGATCGGGCCACCCGGGAGCTCGACGACGTCGTGGTCACGATCCGCGGCCTGCGGCCGGTCGCGCCGAGACCCGGCGCCACCAACCTGCTGTGGGTGATCAGCCACCCGGAGGACGTCACCCAGGAGGAGGCAGCGGCGTACGACGAGGTGTTCGCCGCCAGCACCACCTGGGCAGCAGAACGCAGCAGGGACTGGGGATTCCCGGTCACCCCGCTGCTCCAGTGCACCGACGCGACACGCTTCCACCCGGGCCTCGCCGACCCCGACTCGGGCCCCCGGGTGCTGTTCGTGGCCAACGCGCGCGGCGTGCTGCGCCCCAGCGTGGAGGCGGCCCTCGAGGTCGGCGCCCCGGTCACGGTGTACGGCGCCGGCTGGGACGAGTGGCTGCCCTCAGGCGAGGTGACGGTTGCGGGGCACGCCGTGGCGAACGATGCGCTGGGGGCGCTCTACGCGAGCGCCGGGGTCGTCCTCAACGATCACTGGGAGGACATGCGGACCGCCGGATTCGTCTCCAACCGGGTCTTCGACGTGCTCGCGACCGGCTCCCGCCTGCTGTCCGACGACGTGGCCGGGCTGCACGACGTGTTCGGCACCGCCGTACCCACCTGGCGCTCCCCCGACGACTTCCGGCGGCTGACGACGGGGTCGTTCGAGGACCAGTACCCGGATGCCGACGCCCGAGCGAGCCTCGCCGAGCAGGTCCTCGCCGAGCACAGCTTCGATGCACGGGCCCGCCACCTCCTCGACTCCGCCCAGCGGTTGCGGGCGCGCTCCGTAGACTCCGGCCCGTGACCGAGCTCGAGGACCTGCGCGAGCAGAACGCCAAGCTGCGCAAGCGGTTGCAGCGGCTGCGCCGTGGGGAGCGTGAGGACCTGGGCTACCTGTTCATCGTGACCTACGGCCGCTCCGGGTCGACGCTGGTGGCCGGGCTGCTGAACACGCTCCCGGGCTATCTCATCCGCGGCGAGAACCGGGACGCGCTGCACCACCTGTTCCTGTTCCACCAGAAGCTGATGACCGAGTCGAGTCGCGGCCCCAAGGCCAAGCTGCGCCAGCGGACCCATCCGTTCTTCGGGATCGCCGACTTCCCGCCGGAGAAGTCCCTCACCGGGATCCGGAGGCTGGTGGTCGACACGGTGCTGCGGCCGAAGCCGGAGACCCGGGTGACCGGATTCAAGGAGATCCGGTGGTACCGGCCCGACATGGAGGAGTACGTCGCGTGGTTGCGCGAGGTCTTCCCCGGCGCCCGGTTCCTCATCAACACCCGGGACCACGCCGACGTGCTGAAGAGCAAGTGGTGGGCTGACGGCGATCCCGAGGCCAACGCCGAGCACCTCGTCGAGACCGAGGGCCGGTTCCTCGCGCTCGCCGAGTCGCTCGGGGACGCGGCGTACCGGATCCACTACGACGACTACGTCGCCGACCCCACCGTCCTCGAGGGGATGTTCGCGTGGCTCGGCGAGCAGTGGGACGAGGACACCGTCCGCGCAACCATGGCCGTCCGGCACTCCATCTGACATGGCCGGCGGGCGTGACATCGGCGCCGGGTCTGACTCGCCGCAGGTCTGACATGGCCGGCGGCGGAGCGCGCGTAGTCGTTCAATTGAACGGTTTGGGACATGTTTTGGCCGGATCCAGGTCCCTTTCCCAGCAATTGAATGGTTAGGTGCGGGCGCCCGCCCGCCCCGGGGGACCGGCACTCCGGCCGGCGCCCCGCCGGCGGGGCGCGCGTAGTCGTTCAATTGAACGGTTTGGGACCTGTTTTGGCCGGATCCAGGTCCCTTTCCCAGCAATTGAACGGTTAGGTGCCGACGCCCGCCCGCGCCACCCAGGCGCCGGGGCTATCCCAGGGAGTTCGGTTGCGCGGCGATCATGTCGGCGTACCACTGGAAGGACCGCTTGGGCGTCCGCACCTGGGTCTCGTAGTCGACGTGGACGAGGCCGAAGCGCTGGGTGTAGCCCTCGGTCCATTCGAAGTTGTCCAGGAGCGACCAGGCGTAGTAGCCCCGGATGTCGACGCCGCGCTGGATGGCGGTGGCGATGGCCCGGAGGTGGGAGTCGAGGTACTCGATGCGCGGCTGGTCGTCGACGATGCCGGCCTCGTCCGGGCCCATGCCGTACGACGCGCCGTTCTCGGTGATCATCAGCGGCGGCAGGGCGGCCCGGAAGCGGGCGCGAAACATGATCAGCCACTCCCGCAGCGCGTCGGGCACGACCGGCCAGCCGAAGTCCGTCGTCGGGTAGCCCACCAGCTCCCGGAACTCGAACGGCATCTCGGAGTCCTCCGGGGCGGCGGCGATCCGCATCGGGTTGTAGTAGTTGATGCCGTAGAAGTCGAGGGGCTGCCGGATCACGGCCAGGTCGCCGGTCTCGATCACGTCCTCGAGCAGCGGCCGCAGATCCGCGGGGTAGCGGCCCAGCAGCATCGGCTCCAGGAACATGCCGTTCCACATGGCGTCGAACAGCTTGGTCGCCCCGACATCGGCGGCGTCCTCGCTGGCGGGCCACATGGGCGCGTGGTTGTTGGCGCAGCCGACGCTCGACGCCCCCGCCTCGCGGAGCGCGATCGCGGCCCGGCCGTGAGCCAGCAGCATGTGGTGGGCGACAGGGAGGGCGTCGAACATCAGCGTCCGCCCCGGTGCGTGCATGCCGACGCTGTAGCCCATCATCATGGCGACGTTCGGTTCGTTGATCGGCACCCAGTGCTCGACCCGGTCCACGAACCTCTCGCCCACGATCGAGGCGAACTCGGCGAACCGGTCGATGGTGGCCCGGTTCAGCCAGCCGCCGTCGTCCTCGAGCGCCTGGGGCAGGTCCCAGTGGTAGAGCGTCACCATCGGCTGCACCCCGGCGGACAACAGCGTGTCGATCAGCCGGTCGTAGAAGTCGAGCCCCTTCTCGTTGACCTGTCCCGAACCGGTCGGCTGGATGCGCGGCCAGGACAGGGAGAATCGGTAGCCGCCGACGCCGAGGTCCTTCATGAGCGCGACGTCCTCGTCGTAGCGGTGGTAGTGGTCGCACGCGATGTCCGCGTTGGAGCCGTCGTTGATGCGCCCGGGCTGCTTGGCGAAGGTGTCCCAGATGCTGGGGCCCTTGCCGTCCTCAGCCGCCGCGCCCTCGATCTGGTACGACGCGGTGCTGGTGCCAAAGCGGAAACCAGGGGGTAGGGCGGGGAAGGACTGGTCGGGCACGGGCACAATCATGACCGTGAGTGTCGAGATTCGTCGGGCTTCGGCTCGTTTCGTGACAAGGGCCGAGGGCCGAGATACCCGGCACGCGTTCTCGTTCGGCGAGCACTACGACCCGGAGCACGTGGGCTTCGGCCCGATGGTGTGTCACGACGAGCACTCGCTGGGTGGCGGACGTGGCTTCCCGGAGCACGAGCACCGGGACACCGAGATCGTGACGTGGGTCCTGGACGGGGTGCTCGAGCACTCCCACGCAGTCGGGTCGGCTTCTCACACCGGCCGCCTGGCGCCGGGCTTCGTGCAGGTCCTGTCCGCCGGCTCCGGGGTGTCGCACAGCGAGATCGCGGCCACCGGGATCGGGATCACCCGGTTCGTCCAGGTCCGGCTCACACCCGACGAGACGTCGACGCAGCCGTCGTACGTCGTGGCACCGGTGCACCTGGAGACCGGCGCCTGGACGCTCGTGGCGTCGGGTCAGGATCCTGCGGCTCCGGTGCGCATCGGCACCTCGTCCGCATCCTTCTGGGCAGTGCGGCTCGAAGCGGGCGCGACGACCTCGCTCCCGGACGCCGAGCGGCAGCACCTGTTCGTCTCCCGGGGCGCCCTGACCCGCTCCTCGCTGGCCGAGCCGCTCTCCGCGGGGGACGCGTTCCTGCTGACCGACCACCCGGGCATCGAGGTCACGGCTGCCGTTCCCACCGAGCTGCTGCTCTGGACGTTCACCGGCTGACCGTCGAACCAGCGCAATCGCGCGGCTAGGACAGGTTCGGGTCGCGAGAGCCTGTCACAACCGCGCGATTGCGCCGGTAGGACCGGTAGGACAGCGTGGCGAGGCCAGCTCAACGGATGATCCGCAGCGCCCCGGGAACCAGCTCGACGACGGCGGGTGACTCGGGTCGAGGGGGCAGCGCGCCGAGCGGCTCGCCGTCGCCACCGACGGCGATCGGGGCGCGGGACGTGCCCGAGATCTCCACCCGCCGCCCGGTGAGCACGGTCACCTCGGGCAGCGCGACGTGCGCGCCGTCGTAGACCTTGGGCAGCGAGCGGACCAACGCGAGCCGGGACGTGGCCTCGATGACCACGACGTCGAGCAGCCCGTCGTCGACCGACGCCGACGGCGCGATGCGCATGCCCTTGCCGTAGTACGCCGAGTTGGCGACGACGACCGACGCCGCGGAGTACGACCGCGTGTCACCGTCGACCGAGACCCGGAACTGCCCGGGCTGGTAGGACGCCAGCGCGCGGACCGCGGCGTACGGGTACTGCAGCTTCTTGGGCACCCAGCGCATCCGGTCGACGAGCTCGGCGGCGCGAGCGTCGACGCCGCAGTAGACGGAGCCTGCGATCACCCGTGGTGCGGCGCCGGGGACGGTGAAGGAGAGCAGGTCGACGGGGCGCACCGCGCCCTCGAGCAGCAGCTCGGCCTGTCCCCGGGGGTGGTCGGGAAGCCCGAGCATCCGGGCGAAGTCGTTGCCGCGTCCCGCCGGGAGCAGCGCGAGAGTGCCGCCCGCCGCGGAGACCACGCCGGCCAGCGACGACAGCATCCCGTCGCCGCCGACGGAGACCACGACGTCTCCGCGAGCGATGGCGGCAGCGACCAGGTCGCCCATGGCCCGCGGACCTGGTGAGTACGTCACGTCGACCGTGGAGCCCGCCTCGCGCAGCAGCCGGGCGACGGGAACGACGGTCTCCGGAGCGGCGCCGCCGCCCGAGGCGGGGTTGACCAGGAACGTGAAGGATCGGGTGCTGACGGTGCTCACGGGATCAGGACCCCCGGGTTGAGGACGCCACTCGGATCGAGGTCGGCCTTGACCGCGCGCAGGATCGAGACACCGACCTCACCGATCTCCATGGCGAGCCACGGCTTGTGGTCCGTGCCGACGGCGTGGTGGTGGGTGATGGTCGCACCGGCCGCCATCATCGCGTCGCTGGCCGCGGCCTTGGCCTTGAGCCACTGCTCGACCGGCTCCGGACCCTCCTTGGTCGCCACGGTGAAGTAGAGCGAGCAGCCGGTCTCATAGACGTGCGAGATGTGGCAGAGCACCAGCGTGCCCTCCCCCAGGGTGGTCTCCAGGGCGGCCTTCACGTCGGCGTAGAGGCGGTCCCGGTTGGACCAGAACGTCGCGGTCTCGAGCGTCTCTACGAGCACGCCGACATCGAGCAGCGAGTCGCGCAGGTACGGCGCGTTGAACCGCCCGTGCGACCAGGACCGGCCCGGTTCCTCGCCGAGGCAGACACCGCCGAGCCCGGTGAGCAGGTCGCTCACCTCGCGGCGACGGGCGGCGACGACTCCGAGCTCGCCCTCGTAGCCGGTGATCATCATGCAGCCGCCTGCCGTCTCGCCCCCGATCTCGTCGGGTCGGGCAAGGTTGATCGCGGTCTCGGACTCGTCGGAGAGCCGGATCACCGTGGGCAGCAACCCGGACTGGGCCAGGGTGCGCATCGCGTCGGCACCGGTCTCGAAGGACGGCCAGCGCCAGCCCTCGTAGACCTTCCGGGCCGGGAGCTTGCGCACCCGGACGGTCACGGACGTGATGACGCCGAACGTGCCTTCCGAGCCCAGCACCAGCTCGCGCAGGTCGGGGCCGGCGGCATTGGCGGGTGCACTTCCGAGGACCAGCTCGCCGACCGGGGTGGCCACCCGGAGGCCGACGACCAGGGCGTCGAAGCGGCCGTAACCGGCGCTCGACTGGCCGCTGGAGCGGGTGGCTGCGAAGCCGCCGATCGTGGCGTACTCGAACGACTGTGGGTAGTGGCCGAGCGTCAGCCCCTCGGCTGCGAGCAGCGCCTCGGCCTCGGGACCGCGCAGACCCGGCTCGAGGACGGCGGTCATCGAGACGTGGTCGACCGCGAGCAGGCGCTTCATTCGCAACAGGTCCAGCGAGAGCAGACCGGCGTAGCCCTCACGTCGCGCAACCAGGCCGCCGGTGACCGACGTACCACCACCGAAGGGGACGACCGCGAGGTGGTGCTCGACGGCGAAGGCGAGGATCCCGGCAACGTCCTCGTGCGTGCCGGGGCGCAGCACGGCGTCGGGGGCGTCGGACAGGTCACCTGTCCTGGCTCGCAGCAGGTCCGGTGTGGACTTGCCGCGAGTGCGGAGGCGGCGGGCCTCGTCGTCGGTGAGCACGTGGTCGGGACCGAGCAGGTCGCGCAGCCCGTCGAGGAGTGCCGGATCGATGTCCGCCTCCGGCAGCACGACCTCAGCCACGGCCGGCCGCTCGTCGATGCCGAACGCCATCTCGATCAGCCCGCGGGCGGACTCGGGCAGGGGTGCGGCGGCGGCCGGGTCGCCCCAGCGCTGGGGGTGCATCTCGACTGTCTCGATCTTGACCATGTGTTACAGTGTGACACATGACGTCACTTCGTCACAACACCGGTCTTGACAGGTCGGACCAGGAGCCCGACAGCCCACGCGACGGCTACCTCGACGCCGCCCGCGCGTGCATCCTCGACGTCGGCTGGAGGCGTACGACACTCACCGAGGTGGCCCGCCGGGCGGGCGTGTCCCGGATGACCATCTACCGCACCTGGTCGGACATGCAGCAGCTGCTCGGCGACCTGATGACGAGGGAGTGGGCGGGCGTCGTGACAGCCCAGGTGGCCGAGGAGGACTCCTCGGCGCCCGCCATCGAGCGACTGGTCGGCGACATCGTCGGGACCGTCCGGATCCTGCGGGACAACGAGCTGTTCGTGCGGATCGTAGAGCTCGACCCCGAGCTGCTCCTCCCCTACCTCCTCTCCCGGCGGGGCCGCTCGCAGGACCTGATCCTCGCCCTCACCACCGAGGCCATCCGGGCCGGACAGGCCGCCGGAGAGGTCCGGCCGGGCAACCCCACCGCGATCGCCCGAAGCCTGCTACTCGCCGCCCACGGATTCGTCCTGTCCGCCCACACGATGGTCGACGACGCCGTCTCCGAGACCGAGCTCGACGACGAGCTCGCCACCCTCCTCACCAGGACCCTCCAGCCATGACGCAGACGATCGCTCCCGGACTCGCCGGCGCGCCGACCGAGGTCGACGTCGTCGTCATCGGCCTCGGCATCACCGGCGTCGGCGTCGCCCTCGACGCCGCGACGCGCGGCCTGTCCGTGCTCGCGGTCGACGCCCACGACATGGCGTTCGGCACCTCGCGGTGGTCCTCGAAGATGGTCCACGGCGGGCTGCGCTACCTCGCCCAGGGTCAGATCGGAGTGGCTCACGAGAGCGCCGTCGAGCGCGGCATCCTGATGGAGGTCACCGCTCCACACCTGTCGCACGCGATGCCGATCCTGGTGCCCCTGAACTCCAGCGTCTCCCCTACCCAGTCGCTGATGACCCGCGCCGGGCTCGCGGCCGGCGACCTGCTCCGCCGCGGCGCCCGCACGGACGCGGAGACCCTGCCGAGGCCGCGCCGGCTGTCGGCCACCGAAGCGCTGTCCCTTGCTCCCGGACTGCGTCGGCCGGGGCTGCGCGGCGGCCTGCTCTCCTGGGACGGGCAGCTCGAGGACGACGCCCGGCTGGTCATCACGATCGCCCGCACCGCAGCGTCGTACGGCGCCCACGTCCGGACCCGGGCGCGCGTCCTGTCGGCGACCGGCACCGGCGTCGAGCTCCGCGACGAGCTGACCGGGTCGACCACCGCCGTGTCGGCCGGAGCCGTCATCAACGCCACGGGCGTCTGGGCCGGTGAGCTCGTCGACGACATCGCCCTGCGTCCCAGCCGGGGCACCCACCTGGTGCTTCGCGCCGAGTCGCTGCCGGGACTGCAGTGCTCAGTGTTCGCCCCCGTGCCGGGGGCGAGCAATCGGTTCGTCCTGGTGCTCCCGCAGCCCGACGGCACCATCTACGTCGGCCTCACCGACGAGGCGGCGGACGGCCCGATCCCCGACGTACCCACCCCGACCGAGCCCGAGATCGGCTTCCTGCTCGACGTGGTGTCCGCGGCGTTCGCCCGCCCACTGCACCGCTCCGACGTCGTCGGGGCGTACGCCGGGTTGAGGCCGCTCATCGACAGCGCCGACGGCTCCACTGCCGACCTGTCCCGCAAGCACGCCGTGCTCACCAGCTCGACGGGCGTGGTGACGGTCGTCGGCGGCAAGCTGACGACGTACCGCCAGATGGCGGAGGACGCGGTCGACGCCGCTGTCGCCCAGGGCCGCCTGGGGGCCGGCGCCTGCCGCACCCGCAGGCTTCCCATCCTGGGCGCCGCCCCGCGCACCGTGCTGGCCACCCTCGAGCAACCGGCCCGGCTGGTGCGTCGCTACGGCACGGAGGCCGAGCTGGTCCTCGCCAGCGCCCGCGAGGTCAGCGGGCTCGGCGACGACGAGCTGCTGGCGCCGATCGCCGAGGGAGTCCCCGTCACGCTCGCCGAGCTGCTCTTCGGGGTCACCCACGAGGGCGCCGCGGACGTTGACGACCTGCTCGACCGCCGCACCCGGATCGGCCTCGTCCCGGTTGACCGGGAGCTGGCTCGACCCGCCGCCGAGCGGGCCCTGTCGATCGTCGGGAGCGCGGCGTCGGGGCTCCACCACGCCTGAGCCGCCGCCCCCAGCGTCTTCCGGCCGGCGACCGATGAGTTCCCGCGTCGACGCCGGTCCATAGGACAGGCAGACTGGGCGACGCGAGGAGCGGAGCATGACCACGGCACGAACCGAGCGAGGAGCGGAACTGGTGACGACGACCGGACCCACCAGCGAGCGGACGAGCGAAGAACAGGCCGCGAAGGCCGCCGAGCTCGACGACTTTCCGACCCTGACCCAGCGCTACCAGCGCGAGCTGCTGGCCCACTGCTACCGGATGAGCGGATCGGTCCACGAGGCCGAGGACCTGGTCCAGGAGACGTTCCTGCGCGCGTGGAAGGCCTCGGCCGACTTCCAGGGTCGCTCGTCGGTGCGCACGTGGCTCTACCGGATCGCCACCAACGACTGCCTGACCAACCTCGAGGGCCGGCCCCGCCGGCCGCTTCCCGCGGGCCTCGGCACCGCCGATGCCATGGCCGGCGACGCGCTCGAGGAGAACAACGAGATCGCCTGGCTCGAGCCGGTGCCCGACGCCGCCGTCGTGGTCGCTGAACGCGACTCCATCCGGCTGGCCTTCGTGGCCGCGCTGCAACACCTCCCGGCCCGGCAGCGCGCGGTGCTGATCCTGCGCGACGTGCTCCGGTGGTCCGCCGCCGAGACCGCGGAGGCCCTGGAGACCACCAGCGCCGCCGTGAACTCCGCCCTCCAGCGTGCGCACGCCCAGCTCGCCGAGCGCGGGCTGACCGAGGAGACCGTCCAGCCCGATCTCAACGCGGCGCAGCGCCAGCTGCTCGACAGGTACGTCGACGCGTTCTGGCGCAAGGACGTCGACACGATCGTCAGCCTCCTGACCGCCGAGGCCACGTGGGACATGCCGCCGTTCACCAGCTGGTTCCGTGGTGCGGAGACCATCGGGTGGCTGATCGGCAACGAGTGCCCGGGCGGGGCGTGCGACATGCCGATGCTGGCAACGCAGGCGAACGGTCAACCGGCGTACGGCCTCTACATGCGCACGGCGCAGGGCGACTTCGCGCCATTCCAGCTTCAGGTCCTCGAGCTGGCCGGCGATCGGGTCCGACATGTCACCGCCTTCTTCGACCACCGGCTCTTCGAGAAGTTCGGGCTGCCGATGAGCCTGCCCGGCGACTACGAGCCCGGGGCGGACACCCGGTGAACGCCGGGCTCGGCGAAGCCGTCGAGCTGCTGGACCGGGCCCTGGCCTTCACCCGCGTCGCCCTCGCGGACGTCACCCACGAGACCCTGACGCGGCCGACGCCGTGCTCGGCCTGGTCGCTCGGGCACCTCCTGTCCCACATGGAGGACGCACTCGACGCGTTCACCGAGGCGGCCTCGGGCTCGGTTCAGGTGGACCCTCCGGGTCCGGCATCGGACCAGGTCGACGTGTTGCGCGAGAAGGCGTGCGCCCTGTTGGGAGCCTGGATCCGGGCCACCCCGACCGAGGTTGTTGTCGGCGACCGAGGCCTCGACCCCGGCCTGCTGGTCGGCACCGCTGCCCTCGAGATCACGGTCCACGGCTGGGACGTCTCCCAGGCCACCGGTCGAACCGCGCGGATCCCTGATGAGCTCGCCGCCGGGCTTCTGCGCATCGCCCAGCAGGTCGTGGACCCCACCGACCGGGGCACCCGCTTCGACCATCCCCGACCCATCCCGGCCGGCGCATCGCACGACATCCGCCTGCTTGCCTATCTGGGGCGTCACCTGACTGGTCCACCTGGGCAAATTCCCGGCGATTCCAACACGCTCCCGGACGTGGCTTCCTAGCCTGTCGGCCATGCTGGCTGCCGAGGGGTCATTCCCTCCGTCCCTCCGGACTCCCTGGGCTGCCCTTGCCACGGTGCGTGTGCTGATGCGGCAGGGCCGCATCACCGAGGCTCTGGGCCAGCTCGTTGCCGAGACGGCTGCGGCCCGGGGTGACGAAGAGCGCGCCAGCATGATCGCGGCGACCATCGACTGTCACCTGGCCCGAGGGGACCTCTCGGAGGCGACCGCTCTCCGCGACGAGCTGACGCCGTACCTCGACCTGCCCGGACTGCCCGGCGGCCTCGCCCACCACGCCGCGGGAGAGGTCGCGTCGGCTGCGGGGAACCCCGAGCTCGCAGTCGAGCACTTCCGGGCGGCCGGCCAGCTCGTCGACGACTCCGCCGACCACCTCGACCTCGTCCCGTGGCGCTCGGGGGCCGTGCTGGCGCTCGTCCGCGCCGGGCTCCGCCGGGCCGCGTCGGACCTGGCCGACGCACACCTGGAGGCCGCGCTGGCCTCGGGATCGTCGTACGCCGTCGCCCAGGCACTGCGCACGATGGCCACCGCCCACCCCGGCGGGGAACGTCTCGCCATCCTCCGGCGGGCGCGGGCCGCACTCGCCGGCCTGGGTGCGGACCGGCTGTCCGCCCAGATCGACACCGACCTCGCGGGACTGCTGCTGCTCGACCCCTCGACCACGGCCACCGCCGAGGCGCTGATGCTGCTGCGCATCGCCGACGAGTACGCCGGCCGGGAGGGGCTGTGGCCACTGCAGGGCCGGGTCCGCCGACTGCTCGAGCGGGCCGGGGAGCCCCCGGCAGGCGCCCAGAGCGAGGCACTGGCGGCCCTCACCGTCTCCGAACGCCGGGTGGCCCGGCTGGCCGCGAGCGGTCTCACCAACCGTCAGATCGCCGAGGAGCTCGTGGTGACGGTGAAAGCCGTCGAGTGGCACCTCTCCCACGTGTATCGCAAGCTCGCAATCGCGTCACGCAGCCAGCTGGCCGGAGCCCTCGGCGCACCGAACTGAGCGACCTACACTCCCGGCCATGGCCGATCGCGCGCACACAGCCGTCCGGATGGAGGGCCGCGACCCGCACGAGGCCGGCCGCGCCTCGACACCACTCGAGCTGCTCTTCGACCTCACCTTCGTCATCGCGTTCGGGACGGCCTCCAACGAGCTCGCGCACTTCATCACCCACGACCACGTTCGGGAGGGCCTGATCGGCTTCGGCTTCGCGACGTTCGCGATCTCGTGGGCATGGATCAACTTCAGCTGGTTCGCTTCGGCGTACGACACCGACGACTGGATCTTCCGGCTGACCACCATGGTGCAGATGGTGGGCGTGCTCGTCCTGGCCCTCGGGCTCTCCGACATGTTCGAGTCGCTGAAGGCCGGCGACCACGTCGACAACCAGGTGATGGTGCTGGGCTACGTCGTCATGCGGGTGCCGATGCTGCTCCAGTGGAAGCGGGCGGAGCGCCAGGACACCGCTCGACGCGGGGTCGGTCAGACGATGTTCGCGACCGTCCTGGTCGCCCAGATCGGCTGGATCGTGCTGCTGCTGCTGGACCTGCGCGCCGGCCCCATGTTCGTCGGGGCGTTCCTGCTCGGCCTGGTCGAGCTGGCCGGTCCGGTGCTGGCCGAGTCACGAGGCGGCGGAACACCCTGGCACCCCCACCACATCGCCGAGCGCTACGGCCTGCTGGTCATCATCGCCCTCGGCGAGGGCCTCCTCGGGACGATGGCCTCGCTCACGGCGATCGTGGGTGTCCGGGGCCCCGGCTGGTCGGTCGACGTCGCCGTCCTGGGCCTGGCCGGCACCGCGATGACGTTCGGCATGTGGTGGAGCTACTTCACCGTTCCGAGCGGGCCGCTGCTGCACGCCCATCGCGAGCGCTCGTTCGGCTGGGGCTACGGGCACATCCCGTTCTTCGGCGCCACCGTTGCGGTGGGCGCCGGCCTGCATGCTGCGGCGTACTACCTGAACCACCAGTCCCACCTGGGGCTGGTCGCCACCGTGCTGGCCGTCGCAATCCCGCTAGGCCTGTACGTCGTGACGCTCTACCTGCTCTACGCGCAGATCAGCCACACCATGGACCCGTTCCACCTGCTGCTGGTCGCTGCCTCCGTCGCGGTGCTGGCCGCCTCCGTCGGCATGGGCGCTGCGGGGGTCTCGATGCCGTGGTGCCTGCTGATGCTGGCGTTCACGCCGTGGGTGACGGTGCTCGGCTACGAGCTGGCCGGGCATCGCCACCAGGAGGCCGTGCTGGCCGAGGCGACCGGCGGGGCCTAGGTGCCTGCTGCACGGATCGGGATTCGGTGCCACAGTGGTGCTCCACGTCAGCCGAGCGAGGAGCCCCCGATGACAGCACCGCAGCCAAGCAGCCGCTTCGGTCGGCTCCCCGAGCCGGTGCGTCTGGAGGACACGATCTCCGTGCAGGAGACCGTCCCCGCGCCGGACCCTGACGGTGGGCGGCACCCGGACATCGACTTCATGCTGAGGTACGCCGGGTAGGGAGGAGTCAGTCTCGCAGCGGGTGAGGGATCTCGTCCTGCGGCAGCCGGGCCAGCACGATCGCGAGCACGGCGACGACCCCCGGATGACACCCACGAAGAAGTCGAGCGACGCGACCCGATTCATCGGGCCGTGTCAGGTCCGGGACGTCAGCACGACCTTGCCCGGCGCGCGCCGCGCCTCCAGGTCGGCATGGGCCCGTGCCGCTTCCGAGAGCGGGTACGTCGTCACCAGCGGTCGCCAGGCTCCGGTCGCCACTCGGTCCAGGGACCGGGCCGCCAGGCCGGGGATCCCACCGGGCAGAGCGGTCATCCGAGGGCCGAGGCCCCAACCCACCGTGAGGCCGCGCGCGATCACATCCCCGGTGTCGAAGCGGGTCGGCGTCCCGGCCGAGAAGCCGAACATCACCAGTCGGCCACCGGGCTTCAGCAGCTCGAGGGACGTGCGGCCGACCTCGCCGCCCACCCCGTCGTACACGAGCGTCACCCCGCCGTACGCCGCCCGGACCTCCTCCGCCCACCCGTCCCGGCCGTAGTCGACGACCAGGTCGGGGCCGAGCTCGCCGAGCTGTTCGGTCCGGGGGCCGCGAGCCGCGGCCACCACAGTCGCACCCGCGCCGAGAGCCGACTGGACGAGCAGCCACCCCACTCCACCGGCTGCGGACGGCACCAGCACGATGTCGTCGGTAGCCGGAGGCTCGAGCTCGAGGATGCCGAGCGCGGTGCGACCCGTCCCCACGGCCGCGATTGCGTCCGGCATCGACACGTGGTCGGCCACCGCGAACAGCGACGCGACGGCCGTCACGGCCTGCTCGGCGTACCCACCGGGTCCCTGCCCGAGGTGCGCCACGACGCGAAGTCCGAGCCAGGACCCGTCGACGCCCTCGCCGACCCGGTCCACCACACCGGCGACCTCCCGGCCCGGCACGGTCGGCAGCTCGGGCAGCGGCACCGGCCCGGGCTCGCCTCGTCGCAGGGTGGTGTCGAGCAGGTGGACCCCGCTCGCCTCGACCGCAACCCGGACCTGACCAGGGCCGGGCTCGAGGTCGGGTACCTCGTCCAGGACCAGGTTGTCAGCGGGGCCGAAAGCGTGGAGGCGGATGGCGCGCATGTCACCATTCCACAAGTTCAAGTGAACTTCAGGTCAAGCCCCGCGCCGGTGACCCATTCGCTAGTCGGCCGGCAGCGACACGTACGTCGTGTCGAGGTACTCCTCGATGCCCTCGAAGCCACCCTCACGCCCGAAGCCGCTCTGCTTCACCCCACCGAACGGCGCAGCCGGGTTGGAGACCAGCCCGGTGTTCACGCCGATCATGCCGAACTCCAATGACTCCGCCATCCGGATGGTGCGGGCGAGGTCGCGCGTGTAGACGTACGACGCGAGGCCGTACTCCGTCGCGTTGGCCCGCTCGATCGCCTGCTCCTCGGTGTCGAAGGCGGTGATCGGGGCGACCGGCCCGAAGATCTCCTCGCTGTTGATCGCGGAGTCGGCCGGCACGTCGAGCAGCACGGTCGGCTCATAGAAGTACCCGGGCCCGTCGGGGGCCGACCCGCCCACGACGACCTTCGCGCCGTCGTGCACGGCGTCCGTGACGAGCTGGCCGACCGACTCGACGGCGTTCTCGTCGATGAGCGGGCCCACGTCGACCCCGGTCTCCTGCCCCCGGCCGAGCTTCAGCGCGCCCATCCGGTCCGCAAGCTTGTGCCCGAACTCCTCGGCCACCGAGGAGTGGACCAGGAATCGGTTGGCGGCCGTGCAGGCCTCGCCCATGTTGCGCATCTTCGCGATCATCGCGCCGTCCACCGCGGCGTCCACGTCGGCGTCCTCGAAGACCAGGAACGGCGCGTTTCCGCCGAGCTCCATGCTCACCCGCTGCAGCTGGTCGGCGGACTGACGCACCAGCACCTTCCCGATCCCGGTCGAGCCGGTGAAGCTGATCTTGCGGAGCCGGTCGTCGGCCTGGAGTGCCTCGCTGACCTTCCCGGCCCGCTTCGTCGTGACGACGTTGAGCACCCCGTCCGGCAGTCCGGCCTCGGCGAGCACCGCAGCCAGCGCCAGCATCGTGAGCGGGGTCTGCGCGGCCGGCTTGACGACCATCGTGCAGCCGGCCGCGATGGCAGGACCGATCTTGCGGGTGCCCATTGCGAGCGGGAAGTTCCACGGCGTCACGAACAGGCACGGGCCGACCGGCTTCTTGATAGTGAGCAGGCGGCTGCCGCCGGCGGGCGCCTGCATCCAGCGGCCGTGGATGCGAACGGCCTCCTCGGAGTACCAGCGGAAGAACTCGTTGCCGTACGACACCTCCCCCTTCGCCTCGGCAACCGTCTTGCCCATCTCCAGGCTCATCAGGGTTGCGAACCCGTCGGCGCGCGAGGCGATCAGCTCGAACGCGCGGCGCAGGATCTCGCCGCGTTCGCGCGGCGGCGTCCTGCCCCAGGCGGCCTGGGCCCCGACGGCGGCGTCGAGCGCCTCCACGGAGTCGGCCACCGAGGCGTCAGCGACGTCGGCGAGCACGGACCCGTCGGCCGGGTCGAGGACGTCGAAGCGCTCCCCTCCGTCGGCGTCGCGCCACTCTCCGCCGATGAACAGGTTGCGGTGCTCGGGGGCGAGGAACTCTAGACCAGTCATGACTCCCAGACTGTCATCTTGTGGACTTGGGACAAATCGATGACAGCAGGTTTCGCTCATGGAATCCTTGGCCACGTCGACTTCGGAGGGAGCACCCTGAAGACGACACCGAACCCCTTGCCGACCCCATGCGGTGAGGGGTTCGCCATTGTCGGGCTGCCGGCCCCGATCAGGGGCGCGCGGCGCGCAGGAAGCTCTCCAGTATCGGCCCCGCGGTGCCCGATCCCGAGGACCCGAGATCGACGAACACCGCGACGGCGAGGTCGCCCTGCGCGGCGATCATCCAGGCATGGGTGAGGATCTTCGCGTCGGAGGAGAATTCGGCGGTGCCGGTCTTTGCGATCACCGGTGGCCCGGGCACGTCGGCCAGGCCGGCGCCACTTCCGGACGTCACGACACCGCGCAGCATCGCCTTGAGCTGGCTCGCCTCGGCCCGGGAGAGCGGCGCGGCACCGTCGGGTGGCGACACGTCGACCGACTCGACCATCCGGGGGATGACCAGCCCGCCCTGCTGGATCGAGGCGATGACGGTGGCCATCACCATGGGCGAGGCCAGGATGGTGCCCTGACCGATCATGTCCGCGGCCGCTTCGGTCTGGGTCTTCGCGGGCTCGACGCTCCCGAAGTACGCCGGGAAGCCGAGGTCGTGGTCCAGCCCGAGCCCGAGTGAGGCGGCAGCATCGAACAGGTCCGTCCCCTGCAGCCGGTCGGTCTGGGAGATGAACGCGGTGTTGCACGAGTTGGCCACCGCCGTCCGCAAGGGGATCTGACCCAGCGCGCCGGACGGGTAGTCGTCGTAGTTCTCGAAGCGCTTGCCGTCCACGGTGATCGACGTCGTGCACGGCACGACAGAGTCGGGGTTCAGCCCGGACCGGAGCAGCGCGAGGCTGCTCACGGTCTTGAACGTCGAGCCCGGTGCGAACTGTCCGTACGTCGCCATGTTGTAGCCGCCGTTACCGGGACCGTTCGCCGCGGCGACGATCGCACCGTTGCTGGGCCTGATCGCCACGAGGGCGCTGGCCGGGCCGACGCCGACGAGCAGCCGTTCGGCGGTGAGCTGCAGGTCGCGGTCGAGGGTCAGCTGCAACGGCGCCCCGGCCTTCGCGTCGACCCGGAAGAGCTCGCGCTCCTTGCCGTCCGACCCCACGGCATTCACGACCAGGCCAGGTGTCCCCCGCAGCTGGTCGTCGTACCTCGCCTGGAGTCCGGAGAGCCCGGCCTCGTCCCCGAGGTGGTACTTCTCCGGGTCCTTCTTGATCATCTCGGCCGTCACCTCACCCACGCTGCCGAGGATCGGCGCGGCGAACTCCTTGGTCGGGGCCAGCGGCAGCTCGTCCGCGATCGCGAGCACGCCGTCGATGGCCTGGTAGCCCGAGCCGACCTGCGGGGGCACCTCGTCGCGGCGGTAGACGATCGCCTCGACGTACGCCTTGGCGCCGGCCGCCTCGACCCGCTTGACGTAGTCCGCCACGTCGATGCCGACCAGCGTGGCGAGCCGACGGGCCGAGTCCGACACGCGCGCCGGCGGCACCTGGGAGCGGTCGATGCCGAGCCGGACGACGGGTCGCTGGGTCACCAGGTCGACCCCCCGCGCGCCGGTGATCAGCCCACGGCGAGCAGCGATGGACGTGAGGTCGAGCGTGGTCGACCCGCCGAGGCTCGACTCGATGATCGTGGGCGCCCACACCACCTGCCACACGTCGCCAACCCGGGACATCGGGGCCTTGGTCTCGTAGGACCACCCCTCGACACCGACCGGCCAGCTCCAGGTGAGGTGCGCGGTCGCCGAGTCCCCGGACTCGTCGACGTTGCCCACGGTCACGCTCGGCTGGACGTCGCCCATCCCCGCGACGACCGCGTCGTACGCCGTGGTCACCTCGGCCGGCGTGGCCTTCGTGAATGCGACGTCGGAGAGATCCCCCGAGCCGAGGCCCTGGGCGAGTCCCTCGGCCGCGGCGCCCGGGTCGGGCCCGTTGACCTTGTCGGCCCCCGAGTCGCAGCTCATGAGGGCGCCGCCGAGGAGAAGCAGTGCCGGAAGGGTGCCCGCGAGACGTCGTACCTGCATGGGGACTCTTCTACCAGCACGGGTGGCGAGAAGGCCGTCAGGGCCGCCCTCCTCAACCACCGAGTGTCACGGTGGTTGAGGAGGTTGCGCCAAGACCGTCTGGTTGACCGGTGCCGGTCAGCTGTGGTTCGCCACCCACCTCGCGATGTTGATGTGGTGCTGCCGGGCTGCCACCTTCACCCGGTGACTGGTCAGGTCGGGAGCGCGGAACGACTCCGGTTTGATGGACCGGTCCGCGACGGCGTACTGACGCTGCTGGGCGGCAAGCGCATCTGCCGAGGCTGCCGCCGCGCGCAGCACCGTCGGGCTGACCGCCCGGGCCGGAGCCCCGGTCAGCAACGGGCTGACGAGCGGCGTGTAGCCGGAGGAGTGACCCAGCTTGTTGGGGTGGTAGCTCTCGCTGACCGGGTTGGAAAGGCCGTTGAGCCACTCGGGGTTGTCGCACACCGCGTGGCCGATGAACCGGCTGGTCGGGTTGGCGAACGCGAAGCCCTTGGCAGAAGCGGCGGTCGAGAGCTTGCCGTTGAGCAGGTCCGCGGTCTGGTTGAGCCGCGTCTCCTCGGCCGGGGAGAACCACGTGAAGGCATTGCAATCCTCGCCCTGGAAGACGCGGGGATAGCCGACCACGACGACCTTGGCTGACGGTGCCCGCGACTTGATGGACGCGTAGAGCGTCGAGAGCGCTCCCGGCAGGGTGTTGTTGATGTACGACTGCGCGGTGTTGATCGCCCCGTCGCAGTTGCTCGCCCAGCCGGGTTGCGCGCACTCGGTGAGCACATCGGCGAACCCGGCGTCGTTGCCACCGACCGAGATCGTGACGTAGCGCGTCGCCGTGCTCAGGGCACTCAGCTGGGTGTTGGTCACGTCGGGGATCTTGGCGCCCGAGCAGGCCCGGAAGTTGAGTGCGTACCCCTTCTGCGCCGCGATCAGGCTCGGGTAGGCGTACGTCGAGCGTTGGCACGACGTGCCGTCGCTGATGTACGAACGGGTGCCGACCCCGGATGAGTAGCTGTCGCCGAGGGCGACGTACGGCGGGGCGGCCGCCGAGGCGGGCGTCGTGGGGACCAGGAGCGTGATGATGGCGGCGAGTGCGGCAGCGAGCAGGAGAAGCCGCGGGTGTGTGCGCAAGGAGACCTCCGGGGGACCGAGTCGCGGCCACCCCATGTGACCGCGGTCACACGCTAGGGGTCCGGAGTCCCCGTGAACAGAGGAAGTTACTGACGAGTTTTTACTTGTGGACGGCAAGGATGTAGCCATGGGCCACGGACACTCGCACCGCGCCGGCACGGACAGCGACCACGACGTCGAGGTGCGGCGTAGGCCGCGTGCCGTGCTGCTGGCGGCACTGGCGCTCGCCGGGGTGGCGACGGTGGTCGGTCTGGTGGCGTTGTGGCCGGACGCGGGCCGGGCCGACGAGCTGCGGCAGTCGGCGGTCTTCGCCGCACCGGGCACGACGTTCCCCGATGCCGTGGTCGACCGGGTGGAGCCACCCTGTGAACAGCGGACCGACACCGGCGCCCAGCCCCCGGCCGACACCGGCGACGCGTCCGGCTGCGGACGGATCCATGCGACCGTTGCCACGGGTGCCGGCAAGGGCACCAAGGTCCGGGTGTCGGCGCCACCCCAGGTTCTGGCCTCCGGGCTGTCCGCCGGCGACCGGATCCGGCTCCTGGCACCACCCGTCGGCGCGGGCGAGCCGGCGGTGTTCTCCTACTTCGGCACCGAGCGCTCCACATCCCTCTGGATCCTTGCCCTCGCGTTCGCGGTCGTCGTGGTGGCGGTCGCGCGGCTCCGCGGCGTCTTCGCCATCCTCGGGCTCGCGTTCAGCGGACTGGTGATCTGGAAGTTCGCGCTGCCGGCCCTGCTCGTCGGGGAGTCCGGCCTGCTGGTCGGCCTCGTGGCGTCCGCGGCGATCATGTTCGTGGTGCTCTACTCGACCCACGGCTTCTCGATCAGGACCAGCGCCGCCCTCGCCGGCACCCTCGCGGGCGTCGCGATCACCGCAGCCATCGGCGTCTGGTCGGTGAGCTCGACCCACCTGACGGGTGTCGACGACGAGAGCGGCGGTGTCCTGTCCGCTTTCGTCGGCAACCTCAGCTTCCAGGGACTGCTCACCTGCGCGATCATCATCGCCGGGCTGGGCGTGCTCAACGACGTGACCATCACCCAGGCCTCCGCGGTCTGGGAGCTTCGGGGCGCCGCTCCGGACCTGACGAGACGGCAGGTCTTCGCACGCGGGATGCGGATCGGGCG
>JAOPXM010000121.1 GCA_025965125.1 Nocardioides sp. | reverse complement strand
TGGCGGCCAGCTTGTCGCTGAGCTCCTTGCGGCTCCTGGCCTGACCGGTCAGCTGGTCGAGCAGGATCTTGCGGGCCACCGACTCCGGGTCGGCCTCGGGGCCGGCCGCGACGGGGTCATCGGGAATCGCGGCCGACGACCCGGCGCTGCTGGTCCAGGCGGCGACCCCCGCCGCGACATCGCCGCGCCAGGGATCGCCGTCCGGACTGATCGTCATAGCGCTCCTGGGTGGTCGAGCCCGTCGAGACTCAGAACGCTTCGACGCCGATGGGGTCGACCGGCGCGACTTCCTGGTCGACCTGCGGGCCGACGCCGAGCTTCTCGAGAATCTTCTTCTCCAACTCGTTGGCGAGGTCCGGGTTGTCGGTGAGGAACGCGCGCGCGTTCTCCTTGCCCTGGCCCAGCTGGTCGCCCTCGTAGGTGTACCAGGCGCCGGCCTTGCGGACGAGACCCGCCTCGACGCCGACGTCGATCAGACCGCCCTCGCGACTGATGCCCTTGCCGTACATGATGTCGAACTCCGCCTGCTTGAACGGCGGGGCGACCTTGTTCTTGACGACCTTGATCCGGGTGCGGTTGCCGACCATGTCGGTGCCGTCCTTGAGGGTCTCGATGCGGCGCACGTCGAGGCGCACGGAGGCGTAGAACTTCAGCGCCTTGCCACCTGTGGTGGTCTCGGGAGAGCCGAACATGACGCCGATCTTCTCGCGCAGCTGGTTGATGAAGATCATCGTCGTGCCGGAGTTGTTCAGGGCACCGGTCATCTTGCGCAGCGCCTGGCTCATCAGGCGGGCCTGGAGGCCGACGTGGCTGTCGCCCATCTCGCCCTCGATCTCGGCGCGCGGCACCAGGGCGGCCACGGAGTCGATGACGATCAGGTCGAGTGCGCCGGAGCGGACCAGCATGTCGGCGATCTCCAGCGCCTGCTCACCGGAGTCGGGCTGCGAGACCAGCAGTGCGTCGGTGTCGACGCCCAGCGCCTTGGCGTAGTCGGGGTCGAGCGCGTGCTCGGCGTCGATGAACGCGACGATGCCACCAGCCGCCTGGGCGTTGGCCACGGCGTGCAGCGCCACCGTCGTCTTGCCGGAGGACTCCGGGCCGTAGATCTCCACCACACGCCCGCGCGGGAGGCCGCCGATGCCGAGGGCGACGTCGAGGGCGATCGCCCCGGGCGGGATGATGCCGAGCGCCGCGCGGGTCTCCTCCCCGAGGCGCATGATCGAGCCCTTGCCGAACTGCTTCTCGATGCCTGCGAGCGCGGCGTCGAGGGCCTTCTCGCGATCTCCACCAGCCATGGTGTCCTCTTCTGTGTCGTCGGTGTCAGGTACGTCGGCGACGTTAGGGCGGGCCACCGACAGAGCCTGATCAGCCCGGTCGAACGCTGTGGAGAACCCCGCCGTACGTCGTACCTGTGGACAGAAATCTAGCCCGAACACGTGTTCGACTGGCGGAACCGGGCGCGGCGTGTCGCGGCCGACCTCGCCATCGTTTCCCGGGTGCGAGACGGTCGCTGAAACGCAGCCCCCTCAACCAGCGGTGGGCACGCCGAGGGGGAGCTGCACGAGGAACCGGCGGCCGGTGGGCGAGGGCGGAGAGGCCGCCACAGCCGACGGTGCTCACGGGACCTCGTAGGTGAGCTCGATGCCGTCAGCCCACGTGGAGCACGTGCAGCCCTCGGGGTCCGGGAGCGCCGCGACCGTGTTGGTGAGGACGGACTTCAGGCGTTCGAGGTTCTGCCGGAACAGGGCGAACACCTCTTCCTGACCGACGCCGGTGCCTTCCTCGGCTCCGGCGTCCATGTCGGTCACGAGGGCGATGGCGACGTAGCACTGGCGCAGCTCCCGGGCCAGGGCGGCCTCGGGAGACCCGGTCATGTTGATCAACGTCCAGCCCTGTCCGGCGTAGTGCCGCGACTCGGCGCGTGTGGAGAAGCGCGGCCCCTCGATCACCACCATGGTGCCGCCGCTCGTGATCGCGGGGTCGGCAGCGAGGACCGCCCCGGTCAGCCGGGCGCAGTAGGGATCGGCGAACGGCAGGTGCACGGCGCCGGTCTCGACGAACGACTGGGCGCGACCGGTGGTCCGGTCGACCAGCTGGTCGGGTACGACGACGTCGCCGGGCGCCACCTCGTCGCGCAGACCGCCGACGGCGCACGGCGCGAGCACCTGGCGGACCCCCAGGGAGCGCAGCGCCCAGAGGTTGGCGCGGTAGTTGATCCGGTGCGGCGGGAGCTCGTGCTCCTTGCCGTGCCGGGGCAGGAACGCGACGCGCCGGCCCGAGACCGTCCCAACCGCGAGGGGCGCGGACGGCACGCCGTACGGCGTCTGGACGACGTGCTCCTCCGGGTCGTCGAGGAACGAGTAGAAGCCGGTGCCGCCGATGACGGCCACGTCCGCGATGGCACTCATCTCGGGTCCGCGGGCAAAGCGGACCGAAGCGAGCATTTGCCAAGGGGGGTCATGAGCGCAACTCTGCCAGCACGCCCGGGCTACAGCTGGCTGGGCGGCAGCTCGAGGTGGCGCCAGACGGCAGCCCAGACCTGCTTGGGCGGCACCCCGGCGTCGAGGGCCTCGCGCACGGTGCGCCCGCCGACCTCGGCGAGCACGACCTGCTCGGCCCAGGAACCGGCGTAGGCGGTGCCCAGCGCATGCTCGAGACGCGCCCAGAACTCGGTGTGCCTCATCGGCGCTGAGCGAGCAGGTCGAGCCACGACTCGCCGCGGAGCCCGTCATGATGACCGAGGGCGAGCACCCGCCAGCCGGCGCCCTCGAACACCTGCCGCAACAGCTCTTCGCGCCACAGGACGAAACGCCGGGGCGCCTCGATGCTGCCGTGCGTCGACCACACCTCCCCGTCACCCTCCTTGACCGAGGCGTGCAGGAACCCGCCTGCACGGGTGGCCACGGCCAGGCGGTGCATCACGATCGGCAGGTCGGCGCGGGCGACGTGCAGGAGGCAGGCACTCGCCCAGACGGCGTCGTACGGCGTGCCCGGTCGCTGCGGGTCGGTGAGGTCGTCGGTCAAGGGGTCCAGCAGGTCCGCGGCGTGGCCGCCCTCCCGCAGGAGCGCGACGAACCCGGGGCTGATGTCGGTGCGGCGCACGCTCAGACCGGCATCCTCGAGCGCGCGCGCGTCCCGGCCCGAGCCGCTGCCGATCTCGAGCACCCGCGCACCGGCCGGCACCGTCTCCACGAAGCGGTCGACGAGCGCGCGGACGACGTCCGGCATGGTGGCGGTGCCGTCGCGGTAGTCGGCCGCGAACCGGTCGTAGGACGCCACGGTCAGCCGGGCTGCGGCGTGCCGGACATCGTGGAGGTGGTGGACGACATCGTGCAGGTGGTAGCGACCCAGCGTCTCGACCGTGAACTCGCTGCCGTTGCTGCGGACGCCTCGGCGGTCCCACGCGCCAGCGGGCACCCGGTCGTAGAGGTCGGCAACGGACTCCGCGGCGGCCGCCAGCTCGGAGGCGACGACCGCCGGGTCCTGGTCGGCGTACCTGTCCTCGATCGCGGTCTCGTCCTGGTCCCAGTTGGCGAACTGCGGCTCGTCCTCGGCCAGCATCGACTGGAGGCGCTCGGCGAAGACCCGGTGCACGTCACGCACGTGGCAGGAGTACTCGAGCACCGACCAGACGCCGGTGTCGGGTCGGACCGCGGCGTCGGGGGCGGTGAGCACGCGCTCCCAGCTGGCCGCGTTGTCGCGCACCGCTGCTCCCAGCCGGTCCACCGACTGGTCCGTGGCGACGAAGCCGCACTCGGGACACGGCCGCTCGAGCACCCAGGTCCAGTCCTTGGTGTCGGGGGCGACGGTGCGGTCGTTGTCGGGAGGGGGGCTCACACCGCCATTCTTCCAACCCGGTGGGGACGGCGCCGTCGGGATCCTGCCAAGCTCGGCAAAGATGACGCCATGCTGATCCGTCCGGCCATCGACAGCGACCTCCCCGCGGTCAAGGCGATCTACGACGAGCACGTCCACCACGGCATCGCGACGTTCGACGTGGAGCCACCACCGTTGGACTACTGGCGCTCGCGCCTGGAGAGCCCGGAGCTGGGCGACCACTTCCTGGTCGCGGACGCGGACGGCGTCGCGGTCGGCTACTCGTACTCGTCGGCCTACCGGCCGCGTCCCGGCTACCGCTTCACCCGGGAGACGTCGGTCTACCTGGCAGACGTCGCGCAGGGGCGCGGCACGGGCCGGACGCTGTACGACGCGCTGCTGACGGCGCTTCGCACCGACGGCGTACGCACGGCGCTCGCGGTCGTCGCGCTGCCGAACCCGGCCAGCCAGGCCCTGCACCGGGCCTGTGGGTTCACGTCGCTCGGCGTGATGCACGAGGTCGGGTGGAAGTTCGAGCGCTGGATCGACACCGAGTGGTGGGAGCTCTCGCTCGCCGGGCCGTGACCGGCGCTTTCACCAGCCACCGCCCGCGCCCGCCGGCTCACGTGAGCAGCAGCGTTGCGAGCCGACGGCGCACGATGACGAGCCCGATCAGGCCCATCACCGTCAGGTAGACCACCGACACGAGCGACGCCCACGACAAGGCTCCGGTGGTGAGCTCGCGGCAGAGGATCACGCCGCGGTAGAGCGGCGTGCACTCCACGACCCAGCGCAGCCACCCGTCGAACGCGGTCACCGGGAAGAACGTTGCCGAGAACAGGAACAGCGGCAGCTGCACCAGCGTGATCTTGTCGAAGTCCTGCCAGGACTTCATGTACGTCGTGAGCGCCATGCAGACCGCACTGAACGCGAACCCGATCAGCAGCGCGGCCGGGAGGGCCAGCACCGCCCACCACGAGTGGACCAGACCCAGCGCGGCCATCACGACGAGGAACGCCGCCGAGTAGGTGCCGCCGCGAAGCTGGCCCCACGCGATCTCACCGCGGGCGATGTCGGACGTGGTCAGCGGGGTCGCGAGCATCTGGTCGTAGAGCTTGTCGTACTTGAGCTTGAAGAACACGTTGTACGTCGAGTCGATCAGCGCGCCGTTCATGGCCGAGGCCGCGAGCATGCCGGGGGCGACGAACTCGGCGTACGGGATCACGTGGCCGTTGAACTCGAATGTCTTGATCAGCTGGCCGACGCCGATGCCGATCGAGAACAGGTAGAAGACCGGCTCGAGAAAGCCCGTGATGAAGAGCTTCCAGGCCTGGCGGTAGACGATGTAGTTGCGCAGCACCAGCAGGCGCAGTGCCTGGGCGGCGCTGAGCGGGGCCACCTGGGAGAAGCCGGCCGACGAGAACGCCATCAGGACACCAGCCTCTTGGTCAGGCCGGTCACCGACCACCACCAGCCCCATGCCGTCAACACCAGCAGGACGGCCACGTTGACCCCGGCCACCCACCAGGTGATGTTGTCCAGGGCGAACATCCGGGACAGGTTGACGCCGTGCCACAGCGGGGTGAGCCGCGCGACCCACGCACCCACGCCGCCGAGGTTGGAGACGGGGAAGAACGCACCCGAGAAGAGGAACAGCGGGAACACGACGAGGCGGAACAGCACCCCGAAGCCCTCGGGGGAGTTCAGTCGCGTCGTGAAGCCATAGATCACGGAGGCGAACGCCATGCCGACCAGCACCTGGGCGAGGAACGCGAGGATCGGGCCCCACCAGGACTCGAAGACCCCGAACGGTGCGAGCACCAGGGTGTAGACACCGCAGGTCAGCACCAACCGGAAGGCCACGAACGCCAGGTGTGCGGTCACCAGGTGCCGGACCTGCAGGGGCGTGGCGAGCATCGAGTCGTAGACGCGCTGCCACTTCATCAGGCCCATGACGGGGTACGTCGTCTCGCCCACCGCGGTCTGCATCGCGTGGCCGGCGATCAGCCCCGGCACCACGAACGCGAGGTAGGACGTGGCGCCCTCGAGCTTGTCGGGGTCGCCCTCGATGAAGCCGCCGAGCAGCACACCCATCGCCACGACGTAGAGGATCGGGGAGAGGAAGGAGGAGATGACCGTGGACCGCCAGGTGCGCTTGTAGACCGTCATCCAGTAGTCGAACTGGCGGCGTACTCCCTCCCCCATCGTGAGCTCGGGGTCGCCCAGGCTGAGGTCGACGGCACTCATCAGTCGACCAGAGTCCGGCCGGTCAGGCTCAGGAACACGTCCTCGAGCGTGGATCGGCGCACCAGCACCGCCACCGGCTCCAGCCCGCGCTCGTGGACCTTGGCGATGACCTCCTCGCCGTCGTCGCTGTAGACCAGCAACCGGTCCGGAAGGACCTCTACGCGCTCGCCGAGGTCGGCCACCTTCTCGGCCAACGCCTCGTGCTCACCCACGCCGAACCTCAGCTCCGCGACCTCGCGGGTCGAGTGCTCGCGGATCAGGGCCAGGGGCGAGCCCTCGGCGACGATCAGGCCCTTGTCCATGACGACGAGCCTGTCGCAGAGCTGCTCGGCCTCGTCCATGTAGTGGGTGGTGATGACGAGCGTGACGCCGGCCTGCTTGAGCCGGAACAGCTTGTCCCAGAGCACGTGCCGCGCCTGCGGGTCGAGGCCCGTCGTCGGCTCGTCGAGCAGGAGCAGGTCGGGGCGGTTGATCAGCGATCGCGCGATGGTCAGCCGGCGCTTCATGCCTCCGGAGAGGTCTTCGACCTTGGCCTTCGACTTCTCGGTCAGCTGCACGAACTCGAGCAGCTCGTCGGTGCGCTCGTTGACCTCGGCCTTGGGGATGCCGAAGTAGCGACCGTAGATGTAGAGGTTGTCGCGGACGTTGAGCTCGTTGTCGAGGGTGTCCTCCTGCGGGCAGACCCCCAGCCGGCCGCGGATGGCCGGGCCGTGCGTCGCGGGGTCCATGCCGAGGATGCGCAGCTCGCCCCCACTCACCGGCGAGACCGCGGCGATCATCCGCATCGTCGAGGACTTGCCGGCACCGTTGGGCCCGAGGAACCCGAACGCCTCGCCCGCTCGGACCTCGACGTCGATGCCTTTCACCGCCTCGAAGTCGCCGAAGGACTTCCGCAGTCCGCGGGCGATGATCATCGAGTCTGATGCGGAGGTCTCGGCCACGATAACGACCCTAGACGTGCCCGCGGACAGCCTCACCTGGTTTCGACGATCCACGACAGCACCGAGCTGGACGTGGTTCCAGCTAGCCAACTCCGGATGCGAAGTCGACCACGGCAGACGCGACGTCCTGGTGCTGTCGAATGGACGTGCGCCAGTCGGCAACCTCGAGACTGTGGTCGGCCCCTTCGATCTCAAGGACCTTCCCGGTGCCGCGGAATCCTGTCTGCCACAAGTCGTCCGCCGTTCCTCCGACAACCAGATTGTCGGTCGGATACTCGCGGATCCGTTCTGCCAGTGCGTCGCAGTGGCCCGGCAGCGGGTACAACCCAGCGGACTTGAGGATGGGGGTGAGCCAGACAGCCGCGTACCCCTGCTCGGCGCCCCAATGAGCGGCCAGTGTCCCTAGTGACTTCGCCACGATGAGGACCGGCCCGGTCTGACGCTCCATCTGGTCCAACTGCTGGGCGACGCCCTCGATGAACGCGCGCGGCTCAGGGGGGAAGGTAGACAAGTCCCACTCGGCCTGGAACACCGTCCATCCGGTGGCCTGCAGGGCCCGCGTCGTCCACGCCAACAACGACATGCCGCATGGGTAGGCACGACCCGGCAGCATGAGAACGGTGCCACGACTATCACCGGCCGGGTAGTGCTCCTCGGCCTTGCGAACTCTGGGCTCATGTCTCGCCATCGCGACTCCATGGTTGTTGAGACTCCATTCGCCACGGACCCTACCGACGGGCCACAGCGAGGCTCCAGCCTCGAATCTGCCGATCACCCCGAGACGGCGCATTCCGTTCGCAGAGCGTTTGGCAAACCAATCTGGTTCGGTCATCCGCGACTTCTAACTTCGCCGTTCGGAAGCGCGCTCGTCGCCCTCATCCATCAGATGGAGGAACCCCACCATGCAACCGACCGCCGTCCGGGCGCGCGGTCTCACCAAGGCCTTCGGCGACGTCATCGCACTCGATGGTGTCGACCTCGACGTCTTTGCGGGACAGATTCACGGCCTCGTCGGGCCCAACGGTGCCGGAAAGACCACGCTGTTGGGTCTCCTGCTCGGCCTGGCAATGGCCGACGACGGCACGCTGGAGATCTTCGGGACACGAGTCGACCGCGCGCTCGCCGGGTCCTGGAACGTCGCTGGATTCGTCGATGGCCCCGGTCTCTATCCGACGCTGACGGCGCGCCAGAACCTGGCTGCGCTCGCCTCCCTCCGCGGGGAGGCCGAGGGTCGCTCCGCTGACGTCGACGAGCTCCTCGATCGGGTCGGGCTCCTCGAGGTGGCGGCTGACCCTGTCGGAGGCTTCTCGCTCGGCATGCGGCAGCGTCTCGGTCTGGCCGCAGCCCTCCTCGGGGAGCCGCGACTGTTGGTCCTCGACGAGCCGGCCAACGGCCTCGACCCCGCCGGCAAACGGCAGGTCCACAGGGTGCTCACGGACCTCGCCGACGCGGGTGCGACCGTCGTCCTCTCGAGCCACCGGATGGACGACCTCGCCGCGCTGTGTGACGAGGTCACGCTGTTGTCCGCGGGCCGGATCGTCTTCTCCGGGCCGGTGCGCAAGCTGGCCGCGGAGAGCGGCGAGCTCGACTACCGGCTGGTCACCTCCGATCCCGAGGGTGCCCGCCGCGTCGCCGACGACACACCTGCTCTGAGCCAGGTGGCTGGCCGCAGGTCGCCGGCGCAGGCGGACGACCAGGCTCTCGTCGTACGGGGGCCCGAGGAATCCCTGGACGGCCTGGTCGCGCGGCTGGTCGCCGCCGACATCGCGATCCGCGAGCTAGGGCCGGTCGTGCCGCCCCTCGAGGCGGCCTTCCTTGCCCTGACCGGCACCGACATCGACTCCAGCACCGTCGACGAGGAGTCCACCCGATGACGGTGTCGACTGTCGAAGCCCCCGTCCAGAGGAGGCCGGTGGCCCTGCGACGTGGGTACCGTTTCGAGCTGACCAAGCTGGTCTCGCAGTGGCGTCTTCGGCTGGTTTTCCTGGCCTGCCTTCTCGCCCCCGCCGTGTACACCGCCGTGATCAGCAGGCAGACCTCCCTGCCCGCCGACGCCCTCTACGGGCGCTGGATGAACCAGTCCGGATGGGCCGGCTCGCTGGTGATCCTCGTCTTCATGGGCACGCTCGTCCTGCCCCTGCTCACCTGTGTCGTGGCCGGCGACGTCTTCGCCGTCGAGGACCGGCTCGGTACCTGGCGTCACCTGCTGGTCGCCGTGCGTTCCCCCCGCCGGATCTTCCTGTCGAAGGCGCTCGCCGCGCTCACCGTGACCATGGCGCTGCTTGCCGCCCTCGTCGTGTCGTCGATCGCGGGCGGCCTGATCTCGATCGGCAGCCATCCGCTCCCCGGCCTCGACGGGCACGTCATGGAGTCCGGTGAGCTCGCCCGGACCGTCCTGCTGGCCTGGTTGAGCATCGTCCCGCCCACGCTCGCGTTCTCCGCGGTGGGCCTGCTCGGGTCGGTCGCGTTGGGTCGCTCGCCGCTGGGGCTGTTGATGCCGATCGTGCTCGCCCTCGTGCTCGAAGGCGTCCAGCTGATGCCGGTGCCGGTCGCACTCCGCGTCGCGCTGCCGATGAACGCGTTCATCACCTACCGCGGGCTCCTCACGACGCCGGGTCAGCTCGGCTCGCTCTGGGTCGGGCTGGTCGTCAGCTTGACCTGGGCGGCGCTTGCCACGTTCCTGGCCTACCGCCTGTTCATGCGCCGCGACTTCACTGACCTGGCGTACGACGGCTCGGGCCGCCGCTTCGTCGTCGCGGGTCTGGTCCCCCTGGCTGCCTTGGTCGCGGTGACGACCGCCGCCGTGGCCGCGGCGACGGGCGCCACGGGCTCGGGCATCGAGCGGTCGAAGCTCGAGGCTGCACTGGCGACTTCGTTCTCCCATCTCTACGTGCTGCAGACCGAGGAGCTCCACCGCCCTGCGGTGACCGAGGCGCAGCTCCAGGCGACGGCCCGTTGCGACAAGGCTGGCGACCGCGTCGTGGACACAGGTCCGGGTGCCGACTGGCGCTGCGTCGTCACCTGGACCCTGCCCGGCGCGACCGCGACCGGCACGGCGATCTACCAGCTCGACGTGGCCGCTGACGGACGGTACGTCGCCGACGGCGACGGGCCGAAGGAGGTCAACGGGTTCTTCCAGATCCACACCTCCAGGGGCGATGCCCCGAACCCACTCTGGCAGTTCGACGGCTTCGTCGATCTGCTCGACAACCCATCGAAGGGAACACAATGAATGTGACGCGCAACCGCGTCGTGAAGCCCGCTCGCCGGCGCTTCTCCCGCAAGCTACCGGTCGTCCTCATCGCAGGCGGACTCGCCCTCGCGATCACCGGCGGCGTTGCCTATGGCACGACAGTCGGCTTCGGCCGCAACCTGGTCGGCAACGAGTACGCCGCCGGCCTGCAGATCTCGTCCAACCAGATCCTGAAGCCGCTGGGCGAGCGGCTGACGACGCCGTACGGCAAGTTCATGGGTTCCACCGTCAGCCCCGACGGTCGCTTCCTGGCAGCCACGTCGAACGACCGTTCGGTCTCGCTGCAGATCTTCGACCTGTCGTCGTACACGCTGATCTGGCGCGGCGGCACCGCGGCTGGTGTCAACACGCGACTGACCGACAACACCGTCGGCCAGGAAGGCCCTCTCTACTCGCCGGACGGCACCGTGCTCTGGATGCCCAACGCGACCGGACTCACCCGTTTCCCTGTGAACGCGGACGGCACGCTGGGAGGCGGCACCAAGGTCGCGATCCCCGCCGTGAACGGTCAGCAGGCGTTGACCGCCGGCATGGCGTACTCGCCCGACGGCTCGACCCTGTACGCCGCCGTCAACGGCCAGAACACCGTCGTCGCGATCGATCCGGCCAGCGGCTCGATCAAGCAGACCTGGGGCGTCGGCATCGCGCCCCGCCAGCTGCGGTTCGTCGACACCAAGCTCTACATCAGCGACGAGGGCGGCCGCAAGGCGAACCCGGGTGAGACCACCATCGGGTCCTACGGCACCCCGGTGCCCGCCGACCCGGTCCTCGGCACCTCGACGACCGGTGTCCTCAGCACCATCGACACCGCCAACCCCACCGCGCCCGTCGGCCAGATCAAGGTCGGGCTCCACCCGACCGCGATGTACGCGAAGGACGGGGCCCTCTTCGTGGCCAACACCAATGACGACACGGTCTCCGTGGTCGATCCCGCCACCGACAAGGTCGTGCAGACGATCACGACCCAGCCATGGCAGGGCTCGAAGGTCGGCTACGGACCCAACGGCATCGCTGTGCAGGGCGACCATCTCCTCGTCAGCCTCGGCCGCGTCAACGCGATCGCGGTCTACCAGCTCGGCGAGAACGCACTCGACCCGGTCAGCTACATCGGCCTCGTCCCGACCGACTACTACCCGGAAGACATCTTCCCGGTCGGCGACCAGCTCGTCGTGGCGAACCGGCGCGGGATCGACGCCCGGGGCCCGGCCCTCACGTCCAGCCAGGGCTACGGCACCACGCCGGCGACCGGCCACGGCACGCACGGCACGACGGCCTCGTTGACCCGCTTCAGCCTCCCGACCGATCGCCAGATCAAGGAGACGTACACCCGGACGGTCTTCGCCCAGAACGGCTGGGGCAACGCGGACACCGACGTCAAGCACGCCCACGGCCACCGGGCAAAGGCCGTCTCCGTGCCCGAGCGCATCGGTGACCCGTCCACCATCAAACACGTCTTCATGCTGGTCAAGGAGAACAGGACCTACGACCAGATCCAGGGCGACATGCCCGAGGGCAACGGCGACGCGTCGCTCGCCCAGTTCGGCGAGCAGGTCACCCCCAACATCCACGCGCTGGCTCGCCAGTTCGGGGTCTACGACAACACGTACGACGTTGGCACCAACTCGGCCGAGGGTCACAACTGGCTCATGCAGGGCGACAATCCCGAGTACACCGAGTCGAGCGCGGGTGAGTACATCCGCAGCTACGACACCGAGGAGGACGTGCTCGGGCACCAGCGCTCGGGCTTCCTCTGGACGGCTGTCCAGGCCGCCGGCAACACCGCGAAGAACTACGGCGAGTTCGAGTACACGGAGGGCAAGCCGGCCGGCACCTGGCAGCAGTACTACTGCGCGACCAAGAACGTCGAGGACGGCGGGGATCCCGCCCAGCTGACCGCTCCGGCCCTGAAGGGCGACTACGGCTCGGTGATCCCGTCGCTGAACGCGATCGCCGACCACCTGTCGCCGCCGTTCGACACGTCGATCCCCGACATGTACCGGTACGCGATCTGGAAGCAGGACTTCCAGCACAACGGCCCGGCGAACTTGAACATGATGTGGTTGTCCAGCGACCACACCGGCGGGACCGCGGACCCGGAGGCGCAGGTCGCT
>JAOPXM010000104.1 GCA_025965125.1 Nocardioides sp. | reverse complement strand
CTCGGGGTCCGCCATCAGGGCACGGGCAATCTGAACGCGCTTGCGCTCCCCCTCGCTGAGGGTGCCGAACGTCCGGTCCACGAGGTGGCTGGCGCCCACCTCGGTCAGCAGGCCGGCCGCCCGGTCGTGGTCGAGATCGTCGTACGCCTCGCGCCAACGACCCACGACGCCGTAGGACGCCGAGACCACCACGTCACGGACGCGCTCCTGGCGAGGGATTCGGTCGGCGAGTGCGGCACTGGTCAGCCCGATCCGCGGGCGCAGGTCGAACACGTCGACCGTGCCGAGCACCTCCTCGAGGATGCCAACGACGCCCGAGGTGGGGTGCAGCTGCGCCGACGCCACCTGGAGCAGTGTGGTCTTGCCGGCGCCGTTCGGACCGAGCACCACCCAACGCTCGTCCTCCTCGACCGTCCAGGAGATCTCGTCGAGCAGGATGGCCTCTCCTCGCCGGACGGTGACGTCGGCGAACTCGAGGACGGCGGCCATGTCCTCAACCCTAGATGAGATGGGTGGCCGACTCGCGCGTATCCTCACGGCCCGTGGACTTGCCAGCGCGTACGCCGTTGCCCGCCTCGGCGCGCCTGGCCTGGTGGGGGACGTCCTGGCTGCGGGGCCACGCGGTGGTCGACCTGGTCCTCGATGCCCTGATCGGCGACGACGCAACCCATGTGGTGGCCGGCCTCGCCGATGTGGGCCTGGGTGGCGACGGGGGCGCCGAGTCCCTGGTGGCGGGCCTGGCGCGGCTACGAGTGGCGGGCGCGACGGGGTTCGGCGCGGCCTTCCCGGCGGAGGGCGACCCGGTCGGGCTCGGCGGACCTGTGGGCTTCAACGACGCGGCCCTCGACGTGGGTGAGGCGGTCGTGGTGCTCGACGCCGGCATCGGCCTGGTGCCGCGACGGGTCGGGGCGGTGGTCACCTGGATGGCGTACCGGGCCGAGCGACGTCAGCTGCCGGACGTCGGCGAGGCCGACCGCGCGCTGCGGGCTGCGCTGACGCAGACTGCTGATGCGTTGGCCGCGCTCGACGTGGCGCGCTGGCGCCCCGAGGTCGCCGACCGGATGCTGAACCTGCGTCACCGCGCCCCGCTCACCGGGCCGGCGGGCGTCCCCCCGCGCTGCGTGGAGCTGGCCGCGCGGGGGCTGCAGGCGGTCGAGATCGTCGAGCTCGCGCTCGAGGACGATGGCGGCGCCGTCTCGGCCTGGGAGATCGAGCAGCGTCGCACTGCGCTGCGGCCCCTCGAGCGGGCAGGTCGCCGGGCCCTGGTGGCGGCCACGTCGCCCGAGGTGTGGCCGCCGCCCGAGCCAGACACCTTGGACTCGTGACCGGGCCCGTTCTCGCTAGTCGCTCGGCGAGAAGACGGCCGGGCCTGGACAGTCGGGCGCGCGTGGACGCCGACACCTACGGGCCGGGCGCGGGCGATAACCTCGGCGCACGATGACCCCGGACAACCCGCCGACCGGGCCCAAGCCCGAGACCCTGCTCATCACGCTGACCGGCAAGGACCGGCCGGGCGTGACCTCGTCGATCTTCGCGACCCTGTCGCATGCCGGCGTCGAGGTCGTCGACATCGAGCAGATCGTGCTGCGCCGCCGCCTGATCCTGGGTGTGCTGGTGACCGCGCCACGCGACTGGAAGCGGCTACGGGACGCGGTCGAGAAGACCGCAGCCGACCTCGACATGACGGTCGAGGTCGACCGCGGCACGGGTGACAACAAGTCCCGCAAGGGCGGCCGCTCGCACGTGACGGTCATCGGCACCCCCCTGAAGGCCTCGGCCATGGCCGCCGTGGCGGGACGGATCGCCGACGCCGGAGCGAACATCGACCGGATCGAGCGGATGGCTCGCTACCCCGTCACCGCCATCGACCTGCACGTGTCCGGCGCTGATCCCGACGTACTGCGCGCGGTGCTCGCGTCCGAAGCGGCCGTGCAGGGCCTCGACATCGCCGTACAGCCCGCCACGCTGCTGCGTCGCGGGATGCGGCTGATCGTGCTGGACGTCGACTCGACGCTGATCCAGGGCGAGGTCATCGAGATGCTGGCGGCCCGCGCGGGCTGCGAGCCGGAGGTCGCCGCCGTGACGGAGGCTGCGATGCGCGGTGAGCTCGACTTCGAGTCCTCGCTGCGTACGCGGGTCAAGCTGCTCGCGGGCCTCGACGAGTCGGAGATCGACTCCGTCTACGCCGCCATCGTGCTCGCGCCAGGGGCTCGGACCATGGTGCGGACGCTGCGCCGCCTGGGCTATCGCTTCGCGATCGTGTCGGGCGGGTTCAGCCAGATCACGGACCGGCTGGCCGAGGACCTCGGCATCCACTTCTCCCGCGCCAACGAGCTGGAGATCGTCGACGGCAGGCTGACCGGCAACATCGTGGGCGACGTCATCGACCGGGCGGGCAAGGCCCAGGCGCTGCGCGAGTTCGCTGCGGACGTCGGCGTCGACGTGGGGTCGGTCATCGCGATCGGTGACGGAGCCAACGACCTCGACATGCTCAGCGTGGCCGGGCTGGGCATCGCCTACAACGCCAAACCGGTGGTCCGAGATGCCGCGGACACCTCGGTGAACGTGCCGTACCTCGACGCGATCATGTACCTCCTCGGCATCAGCCGTGAGGAGATCGAGGCCGCCGACGCCGAGGCGGGGATCGTGACGCCTGCGCCCCCCGTCTGAGGGGGGCCTCAGCCCCGTCCGACGTGGAACGCGGCGACCCGGGCTGACCCGGCGCCCAGACCTGCCCACCCGCCGTCGTGCTCGAAAACCGTCAGCGCGCTCGTGGGATAGCCCACGGCCATCTCGTTGACCGCAGCCACGTCGCCCTCCCCGTCGTCCAGCAGCTGGGCGAGGTAGGCGATCGTCGGGTTGTGGCCGATCACGATGACGGTGCCCGCGCCGGTGGGGGACGCACGGATGAGATCAAGGGCCGTCTCGGGACCCGCCGCATAGAGCCCTTGGTCGTACGTCGCTTCGAGCGGCCAGCCGGCCACCTCGGCCACCGCCTCCCAGGTCTCGACGGTGCGCAGCGCGGCTGAGACCAGGGCATGGTCGGGCGTGATGCCCCTCGAGGCCAGCCAGCGACCGGCGGCCCTCGCGTCGGTCCTTCCGCGCTCCGAGAGGCGGCGCTCGAAGTCCGTGGGGCCGTCCGGTTCGGCCTTGGCGTGGCGCATCACGACGAGGACGCGCGAGGTGGGGCCGGACTGCTGCTGCACGACGCCACAGTGTCATTCGATAGCGTCGCTGTCATGCCCCGGGGACCGCTCATGATCATCGGCGGCGCCGAGGACAAGCTCGGCCGCCGGACGATCCTCCGGGAGTTCGTCTCAGCCAGCGGTGGCAGCGGGGCCCGCATCGCCGTGATCCCCACCGCGTCCTCCCTGGGCCCGGAGGTGGTGGAGGTCTACGACGCCCTGTTCCGCAGGCTCGGCGCGGCCGACGTGGCCGCCGTACGGCCGGAGTCACGCGAGGAGGCGCACGACCTGGTGCTCGTGAAGGCACTGGCCGACGCGACCGGCATCTTCATGACCGGCGGCAACCAGCTCAAGCTGTCGGCCATCATCAGCGGCACCCCGCTCGGCGACGCGATCGTGGCGGCCCACGAGGCCGGCACAGTGGTCGGCGGGACGTCGGCGGGCGCGAGCATCCAGTCCAGTCACATGGTGGCATTCGGCGTCGGCGGGGTCACGCCGAAGCAGCGGATGACCCAGGTGGCCGCGGGCCTGGGACTGCTCAGGTCGTCGGTCATCGACCAGCACTTCGACCAGCGCAACCGCTACGGTCGACTGCTGATGATCGTGTCCCAGTCACCGCAGCTGCTCGGGATCGGTGTCGACGAGGACACTGCCGCCGTGATCGAGCATGTCCCCGACGAGCACGGGGACCACGAGATCCTGCGCGTGCTGGGGCGTGGAGCGGTCACGATCTTCGATCCCTCCCGGATCGTCACGAATGCCTACGAGGCCAAGCGGTCCTCGCCGATGCTCGCCAGCGGCGTCGTCCTGCACGTGCTGCCGCAGGGATCGGCCTTCGACCTGACCAGCCGGACCCTCGTTGCCCAGGAGCCTATGCGTGACCCACTCGATGCGGATGAGCTGCTGGAGGCGGGACACGATCTGCGTCAGATGGCCCGCGACATCGCGGCCGGTGACGCGTCACCCAGCACCCTGCGCCGCCGACTGGCCCGCAAGAAGGGGCCCGGCTCGGACGTCGAGCAGGACCAGAACTCGGACGGAGCTTCCTCATGACCGAACGACCGAGCCCGGACCTCACGATCCGCGACACCCGCGTCTACCGCGGCGCGAACATCTGGTCCTACGAGAAGGCAATCCATCTCGTCGTCGACCTCGGGTCGCTCGAGCAGTTCCCGACGAACACGATCCCGGGCTTCACCGACAACCTCCTGCTGATGCTGCCCGGCCTCCGCGAGCACTCCTGCTCGCGCGGGCGGCGAGGCGGCTTCGTCGAACGCCTGAACGAGGGCACCTGGCTCGGCCACGTCGCCGAGCACACGGCCCTGGCGCTGCAGCAGGTCGTGGGCCACGACATCCGGCGGGGCAAGACACGTCAGGTGAAGGGTGAACCCGGGCACTACAACGTGGTGTTCGGCTACGTCGACGAGCAGGTCGGCCTGGCCGCCGCGCGCCTCGCCGTACGCCTGGTCAACCATGTGGTCGAGGCCGACCCCGAGTTCGACTGGGAGCAGGAGCTCGAGTCGTTCATCCTGCGCGCCGAGCGGACCGCCTTCGGCCCGTCCACCCAGGCGATCCTCGACGAGGCGGTGTCCCGGGACATCCCGTGGATCCGCCTCAACCAGCACTCCCTGGTCCAGCTCGGCCAGGGCGTGCACGCCAAACGGATCCGGGCGACGATGACGTCGGCCACCTCCGCCATCGCCGTGGACATCGCCTCGGACAAGGACCTGACGACGCGCCTGCTCGGCGCCGCGGGGCTGCCCGTGCCCAAGCAGGACTCCGTGCGTACCGCCGACCAGGCAGTGCGCGCCGCCGACCGGATCGGCTACCCGGTCGTCATCAAGCCGTTGGACGGCAACCACGGTCGGGGCGTCTGCCTCAACCTGGAAAACGGTGACGACGTCCGCCGGGCGTTCCCGATCGCGCAGGAGCAGTCTCGACGCGGCGTGATCGTGGTCGAGTCGTTCATCACCGGGAAGGACTACCGCTGCCTGATCATCGACGGGCGAGTGGCCGCGATCGCCGAGCGGGTGCCGGCGTCCGTGACCGGCGACGGCACGACGTCCGTGCGGGCGCTCGTCGACCTCGCCAACGCCGACCCTCGCCGCGGAGTCGGCCACGAGAAGGTGCTGACCCGGATCAAGGTGGACGACGCCGCCATCGAGCTCCTCCGTGAGCAGGGCCTCGAGCTGGACGACGTGCCGGCTGAGGGCCAGACCGTGAAGCTCGCGCTCACCGGCAACATGTCGACCGGCGGAATCTCGATCGACCGGACGTTCGAGGCCCATCCGGAGAACGTCGAGATCGCCGAGGAGGCCGCCCGGATGGTCGGACTCGACATCGCGGGCATCGACTTCATCTGTCCCGACATCACCGAGCCCGTGCGCGAGACCGGGGGCGCGATCTGTGAGGTCAATGCGGCACCGGGCTTCCGCATGCACACCCACCCGACCATCGGCGAGCCACAGTTCATCGCCAAGCCCGTCGTCGACATGCTGTTCCCGCCCGGGGCGACCTCGCGGATCCCGATCGTCGCGGTGACGGGCACGAACGGCAAGACCACCACCTCGCGAATGATCAGCCACATCTTCAAAGGCATGGGACGCAAGGTCGGGATGACCTCGACCGATGGCGTCGTCATCGACGAACGGTTGCTGATCCGCGCCGACGCGTCCGGTCCCAGGTCCGCACGGATGGTGCTGCAGAACCCGCGCGTCGACTTCGCCGTCTTCGAGGTTGCCCGAGGAGGCATCCTCCGCGAGGGCCTGGGCTACGAGCGCAACGACGTCGCAGTGGTGCTCAACGTGCAGCCCGACCACCTCGGGCTGCGAGGCATCGACACCGTCGAGCAGCTCGCCGACGTGAAGGCCGTCCTCGTCGAGGCGGTGCCCCGAGACGGGCACGCCGTGCTCAACGCGGACGACCCGCTGGTGCGCGAGATGCGGCGCCGGTGCTCGGGCCAGGTCGTGTGGTTCTCGATGGAGGATCCCGGTTCCGAAACTCGCGACATGATCGACGCGCACTGTCGCCGGGGAGGCAAGGCCCTGGTGCTCAACCCGTCCGAGCGCGGCGAGATGATCGTCGTCAAGCACGGACCGCGGGAGATGCAGCTCGCGTGGACCCACCTCCTGCCGGCCACGTTCAGCGGCCGGGCCCGGATGAACGTCCAGAACGCGCTGGCAGCCGCCGCGGCGGCGTTCGCCGCAGGGGCACCGCTGCACGACATCCGCCAGGGCCTGCGAACGTTCTCCACGAACTACTACCTCTCACCCGGACGCCTCAACGAGGTCGACGTCAACGGCATCAACGTGATCGTCGACTACTGCCACAACGCCCCGGGCATGAGGATGCTCGGAGACTTCGTCGACCGCGTCGGCGACTCCCTCGCGTCGTCGCACGACCTGGCCCGCCCGTCGCGGATCGGCGTGATCGCGACCGCCGGCGACCGTCGGGACGAGGACATGCGGGAGCTCGGCTCGATCGCTGCCCAGCACTTCGACGTGGTGATCGTGCGTGAGGACGTGGCGCTGCGCGGTCGGGCCCGCGGTGAGGTTGCGGGTTTCGTCGCCGAGGGGGTCCGCGCCGCGATGGCCGAGGGGGCACGTTGCAAGCAGCTCGAGGAGGTGCACGAGGAGATCGCCGCCGTCCGGCACGCCCTGTCGCGTGCCAACAGGGGCGACCTGCTGGTGCTCTGCGTCGACCAGCACGCAGCGGTGATGAGCGAGCTCGAGAACTGGTCACCGCAGGCCCAGGCCGGCGCCGGCGCCTCGGACGACGCACCCGCCGCCGACCCGGACTACGACCCGGCGCCGGTCGACGCCTGAGCGCGCGACAGGGATCCCCTGGTCACCAGGGGATCCCTGAAGCCCGCGGGCCTAGTGGCCGAGCTTCATCAACGAGCCCGGCCCGAAGACCGGCCCGACGACGTAGATCCCGTCGCTGACGTCGACGCCGCCCGGCTGGATGAACTGGCCCTCGGCCAGCTCGGTGCGCCAGCCGTGCCGACCGACCCTGAAGACCGCGCCGACCTCGGCGCCCGGAACGCCCAGCTCCATGGGCAGCCAGCCCTGCTTCGAGATCTCCACGACGTACAACGAGCGGCGGCTCGCTCCAAGGTCGACGATCGAGGTGAAGCCGTCCGCGAAACGCTTGCAGGCACGGTTCCATGGGTGCTCGGGGTCGCAGACCGCATTGACCGAGCCGGGCTTGATCCGCCAGATCTGCGAAGTCCCGGGAGTCGCCGGGAAGCCCCGCAGCTCCCCGACGTACCAGTACCCGTCGGGACCCACGGTCACCGACGTCGCGACAGCCTCAGAGACGATCGGTGTGCCAGCCGGCGGCAATGGGTTCCCCTCCGGGTCGGTCGGCGGAAGGCCTTCGGGCACTTCGACGGTGCGCGGTAGCAACCGGGCCACCGTGGTGATGTTCCCGACTCGGTCCACCCGGAGCAGGTCATTGCCCGCCGCGTCGGAGACCAGCACACTGCCGTCCCACAGGGCGGCGAGGCCGAACGGATTGGTGTCCGCGGGGGCACCCTCCTGGTCGTCGGGGTCGGGATCGCTCTCCTGGTACGCCGCGATGTCGGCGAACGGCTCCGGAGCGTCCATCCCGAACCGCCACCGGAACAGCGTCGCCGAACCGGGCGGCGGCTCCCCGCCGGCTTCGGGCTCGGCGCCCCCGGTCAGGATGTAGATCCAGCCGTTCCTGCCCTTCGCGATGGCCGGCGCGAAGACGCCCGGCACCGCTCCCAGCGGGATCAAACGGGCCGGGTCGTCACCGTCGTCGTGGGAGCCACCGGTGTGGCGCGACCAGTCGTGGTGGTGGTCGCCCTCGATGACCAGGCTGAAGGTCCCGTCGGTCTCCGTGACGAGCGTTCTGCCGTTGCCGAGCGCGTCAACACCGCGCGGGCCGTCGAGCCCGGCCACGACCGTCTCGACCCCCGGGTCGTGCGAGTGGTCGTGGTTGCCGCTGGGTCCGGCCGTCGCGGCCGCCGTCATCGCGGCGACCAGGCCGAGCGACGTGGCTCCGGCGGCCAGCGCAAACCGGAATCTGGACGAGTACATGGGTGTGCCTTCCGTGCCGAGCGGATGGGCTCATCACTCCAGCGCACCCGACACGTCGCCCGCATCCTCAAGATTGCGTAATTCTTGGCCCAGCTCAGGGCAAGCGCGCGGCCCGCACCTTGTCCCGAAGGGTCTCCGGCGAGTCCGGCGTACCTCCCTGGAGCGCGATCCAGTCGTAGACCTCCTGGCGCTCGGCGTGGCACATCAGGCCGACGACGTCGCCGGGCAGGGCCTGACCCACGAGGGCGGCGAGGCAGGCGACCTCGGTCGGGTACGACGGGATCCCGGTGACGCCAACGCGCTCGGCACCTGCCTTCATCAGGTCGTCCATCTCCTCCGGAGTTCTGCCGCGGAGGTACTTCTCCTTGTGCGCGATCGCCAGCACGTCGCTGTCGCGGGCCCCGATCTCGCCCAGCATCTCGAGGAGGTCGTCGGTGCGGTCCCCGACGGCGCCGAGGCCGAGAAGCAGACGTGCGCCGGCGGGCCGCACGCCGTTCAGGATCTCGAGCAGCGCCTCGAGCCCCGCCTCGTTGTGCGCCAGATCGATGACGACGGTCACGTCGCCGACCGAGAAGACGTTCATCCGGCCCGGGTTGTGGTCCGCGTCGGGCAGGAACGTGCGCAACCCCTCGATCACCGCGTGCCGCGGGATGCCGACGGCGAGGGCTGCCGAGGCCGCGGCGAGCGCGTTCTCGACATTGAACCGGGACAGGCCAGCGAGCGTCATCGGCACGTCGACGAGCTCGACCAGGGGGTCCGGGTCGGCACCGGGACGAAGCACCGACACCCACCCGTCGATCACGGTGGTGGCCCGGCCCCGGGCGCCGAGCACCTCACGGATCGCGGGCGAATCGACGTCGCGGGAGAAGACCCACGGCTGCGCCTTGATCACGCTGCGCATCGCGAAGACGCGTGGGTCGTCGGCGTTGAGCACGGCCCACCCCTCCTTGCGGGTGATGCGGGCGACGACGGCCTTCACCTCGGCCAGCTGGTCCACCGTGTCGATGCCCTGCAGACCGAGGTGGTCCGCGGACACGTTGGTCACGACCGAGACGTCGTTGCGGGTCAGGCCGATGCCCTTGAGCAGGATGCCGCCGCGTGCGGTCTCGGTGACCGCGAGCTGCACCTCCTCGTGCGCCAGCACCCGCCCGGCACCGCTCGGACCGGAGTAGTCGCCGGCCTCGACCAGCTCGCCGTCGATGTAGATCCCGTCGGTGTTGGACCAGCCGACCAGCCGGCCGTCGGTGCGACCGATGTGGGCGATCATCCGCGACGTCGTGGTCTTGCCGTTCGTGCCCGTGACCGCAACCACCGGGATCCGTGGGGTGATCGTGTGGGGCGGGTCGCCGGGTTCCGCCGCGGCCACGGTCGCCGCCGCGCGGCTGACGGCCTCCTCGACGTCCGGGCCGAGCATCGAGTCGAGCACGTCGCCGACCGCCCGGCCCATCGACTGGGCACGCTCGCGATGCGCCCACGGGAACGCCACGACGATCTGGTGCGGGTCACCGGTCGTGCGGACCCGCACCGCCAGCTTCGAGGTCCCGGATTCGACCGCGATGGCCCGGGCCAGCCGGGCCACGGCGCGCAGGATGAACCGCTGCCGGAAGCCGGACTCGGGAGCACCCGGACGCGCCCGACGCAGCCCGATCCGGTCCGCGAACCGGATCGCGGTCTCGTCGGGCACCGCCGCGAGACCGCTGATGTCGAGAGTGAGCTTGATCGCGGCACGGGGAAAGTAGAGGTTCGGCCCCTCCAGCACGCGGAGCTCCACGAGTGCGGTCACCGGCGGAAGGTTACCGAGGCGCGCCCCTAATCGTTCAATTGAACGGAAACGGCCCTGATGCGGCCCGAAACGCGACCCTTTCCCAGCAATTGCGCGGAAACGCGCGCCCCGGTCAGGCCCCCATCGCGTGGAAGCCGCCGTCGACGTGCACGATCTCGCCGGTGGTGGCCGGGAAGAAGTCGGACAGCAGCGCGCAGACCGCCTTGGCCGTGGGCTCCTGGTCGGTGTTGTCCCAGCCCAACGGGGCCCGGCCGGCCCACATGGACTCCAGGTCCTCGAATCCCGGGATCGCCTTGGCGGCCATGGTGCGCAGCGGGCCGGCCGCCACCAGGTTGCAACGGATGCCGTCCGGGCCGAGGTCGCGGGCCAGGTAGCGCGAGCACGACTCGAGGCCGGCCTTGGCCACGCCCATCCAGTCGTACGCCGGCCAGGCCACGCTGGCGTCGAACGTCAGCCCCACGACGGACCCGCCCGAACTCATCAGCGGCCGGCACGCTCGCGCCAGGGACATCAACGAGTACGCCGAGACCTGGACCGCCTGCGAGACATCGGGCCACGGGCCGGTGAGGAACTTGCCACCGAGCAGCGTCTCGGGGTTGCCGTAGGCGATCGAGTGGACGACGCCGTCGAGGTGGGCGTCGGCACCGAGGTGCTCGCGGACCTGGTCGGCCAGGCCAGCGAGGTGGTCGTCGTCGGTGACGTCGAGCTCGAGCACCGGGGGCGTCTCGGGCAGCCGCTTGGCGATCCGCTCCACCAGTGACATCCGGCCGAAGCCGGTCAGCCCCACGGTGGCGCCGTTCTCCTGGGCGATCTTCGCGACCGAGAACGCGATCGAGGCGTCGGTGATGACGCCGGTGATGAGCAGTCGCTTTCCCTCGAGCAGTCCCATGAGCGGTTCTCCTTCGGATCAGGTGGGTCAGAGGCCCATGGC
>JAOPXM010000069.1 GCA_025965125.1 Nocardioides sp. | reverse complement strand
CTGGGTGATCACGTTGGTGGACGCGGCGATCACGGTCACGGGGACGACGCGGTTGTTTTCGTCCCAGAGCTGGGTCATGCCGAGCTTGGTGCCCAGCAGGCCCTTCACGTTGCGTTCGAAAGTCATTGTCCTGGACCTCAGAGCTTGATCTCGATGTCGACGCCGGCGGGGAGGTTGAGGTTCATGAGGGCGTCGATGGTCTTGGGGGTGGGCTCGGTGATGTCGATGAGGCGCTTGTGGGTGCGCATCTCGAAGTGCTCGCGGGAGTCCTTGTACTTGTGCGGCGAGCGGATGACGCAGTACACGTTCTTCTCGGTCGGCAACGGCACGGGGCCGGCGACCTTGGCGCCCGTACGGGTCACCGTGTCCACGATCTTGCGCGCCGAGGTGTCGATCACCTCGTGGTCATAGGCCTTGAGCCTGATGCGGATCTTCTGTCCCGCCATAGGTCTCTCTCGTCCTTACTCGTCGTACCGCGTGCTGGTCCTGGGACGTCCTCGGGTGAGTCCGCCCGCCCTGCGCTCGCCACCCGACCGACCCCCGAGGTCGGGCGTGTCGCGGCTCGAGGTCAAACTTCACCATGAGCGCAACACGAAACCTGGGTCTCGCATCGTTGTTGGTGGCGCCCGACGGTTCGTCGGGCTGAATCGGGTGTCGGTGGATCGGTGCGGCCGCACGCCGACCACTGATCACACACGGAAACGCGATTCAGTAGTCAAGATGTGGCGCACCCCGGCAACCCGCCGGAGCAACCGAACTATCTTGACAGAGATCGCGCAGAGCGCCAAATCCGATCGGGCGCGCGGGGTCGGTCCTCGGATAGTGTCCCCCCATGGGCAACGAGAACACGTTCTACTTAGGCGCCGGCGATCCCGTCCCGGTGCTGGTGTGGGGCACCGGGAACATGGGACGGGCGGCGATCCGAGCCGTCGACGCCCACCCCGGTCTCAGCCTGACCGCAGTCGTCGTCGCCGACCGGGCAAAGGTCGGCCGCGACGCCGGCGATCTGGCCGGGCTGGACCGCGACCTCGCAGTGGCGGCCACCACCGACGTCGACGCCGCGTTGGCCGCGCTCGGCGGGGGCGGGGCGGTCGCCTACATGGCCTCCGGCGACGTCCGCCCCGACGGAGCCGCCGCAGACGTCGAGCGGGCCCTGCGCGCCGGGGCCGTCGTCGTCACGCCGGCGATCTACGCCCTGTACGACCAGCGCAGCGCACCCGCGGAGCTGCGCGACCCGTTGCTGGCCGCGGCCAGGGCGGGCGGGGCGTCGCTCTTCGTCAGCGGCATCGACCCGGGCTGGGGCAATGACGTGCTGCCGGTGCTGGTGAGCTCCGTGGCCGGCACGATCGACCAGGTCCGCTGCCAGGAGATCTTCGACTACGCGACGTACGACGCCCCCGATTCCGTCCGCCTCCTGGTCGGGATGGGTGAGCCGATGGACTATGAGCCGCCCATGGTCGCCCCGTCCGTGCCCACGATGGTCTGGGGCGGGCAGGTCCGGCTGATCGCTCGTGCCCTCGGTGTCGAGATCGAGGAGATCCGCGAGACCCTCCAGAGGCGCGAGCTGGACGCGGACGTGACCAACCAGATGGGGCTCTTCGAGAAGGGCACCCAGGGCGCCCTTCGCTTCGAGGTGCAGGGCATCGTCGACGGCGAGCCGGTCATCGTGATCGAGCACGTCACCCGGATCACCTCCACCTGTGCACCCGACTGGCCCCTTCCACCCGACGGAGGGGACGGAGCGCACCGCGTCGTCATCGAGGGCCGGCCGCGTATCGAGGTCAGCATCGAGGCCACCGACGAGGGCGGCAACCGTGCCGCGGGCGGCAACGCGACCGCCGCCAACCGCCTGGTCAACGCCATCCCCTGGCTGATCGCAGCAGAACCGGGTCTGTACGACGGGCTCGACGTACCCCTGTCTCCCCCGCGCGGCCGGCTGGGAACCACATCCCCGGGTCGCACCTCACGGAAGGTAACCGCATGATCATCGACATCCCCGAGGGCAAGGACCCGATCATGTACGTCTGGGGCGAGATGGTCCCCGGCATCGGCCCGGCCGCCTCGGCGTTCGCACAGAGCGTCTACGAGCACGGGACCCTTGGCCTGCGCGAGTTCGAGGCCGCGCGGCTCCGCGTGGCTCAGATCAACGGCTGCCTCTTCTGCCAGGACTGGCGTACCGAGAGAGATGGCCAGACGGTCGAGGACTCGTTCCCCGAGGCCGTCACCGACTGGCGGGGCACCGATGCCTTCGACGTGCGGACCCGGCTCGCCGCCGAGTACGCCGAGCGCTACGCCCTTGACCACCACGGCCTCGACGACGAGTTCTGGGGACGGATGAAGTCGGTGTACGACGACCGCGAGATCGTCGAGCTGTCGATGTGCCTCGGCTCGTGGATCGCCTTCGGACGGCTCAACCGGGTGCTCGGTCTCGACGCGGCGTGCGTGCTGCCCAGCCACCTGCAGAGGCGCTAGCGGCTCGCTCAGCTCCGGTTGAGGCGCGACGGCAAGGGCCGATACCAGTGCGCGGCCACGGATTAGGTGTCGTGACCGTGGGCAGACTGCGGTGACGCGACCCGCCCTGACAAGATGTGCGGGCGGTGACCAGAGGGGGGCGCAGATGTCGGGTAGCGACCAGTTCCCACCACCGGGTGCCTATCCGCCCCCGGGGTGGGCACCGCAGCCGCCCCCCGGTTCGCCGGGCCAGGCCCCGCCGTACGCACAGCAGCACCTCGCGCCTCTCCCGCAGCCGGGCGGGTGGGCGCCGCAGACCGGCATGCTCGGCGCGGCGCACAAGCCCGGAGCGATGCCGCTGCGGCCACTCGGTCTCGGCGACATGTACGACGCGGCGTTCCGCATCATCCGCTTCAACCCCAAGGCCACCGTGGGGTCCGCCGTCCTGGTCGCGTCGGTAGCGATGATCATCCCGGTGGTGGTGACCGCGATCCTGACGTTCGCGGTCAACCTGTCGGTCGACCAGAGCGGCACGGAGATGTCGAACGCCGACCTCGCGGGCATCCTCGGCTCGCTGGGATCACTCGGGCTCGGCAGCGTCCTGCAGAGCATCGGGCTGATCCTGGTGACCGGAATGATGGCCCATGTGACGGCTGCTGCTGCGATCGGTCGGCGTCTCTCCCTCGGCGAGGCCTGGCAGGCCACCCGGGGCAAGCGCCGGCGACTGATCGGGCTGGCCGCGGTGCTGGCGCTGATGCTGCTGCTGATCGTCGCGCTCTACGCCGCGACCTGGATTCCGGTGGTGGTGACGCTCGGGGTCGCCGGGACCTTGGTCTACGGCCTGGTGAGCGTCCCGATCTTCCTGAGCTTCATGTGCTGGTTCTGGGTGCGCGTCTACTACCTGCCGGTGCCTGCGCTGATGTTGGAGCAGGTCGGGGTGTTCGGCGCCATCGGTCGTGGCTTCCGCCTGACCAGGAAGCAGTTCTGGCGCACCTTCGGGATCGCGCTCCTGACGATGATCATCGCCCAGATCGCGGGCTCGATGCTGGCGCTGCCGATCTCGATCGCGGGCCAGGTCATCATTGCCCTCGCCGGTGCCCAGTACGCGCTGCTCGGCCTGGTCGTCCTCCAGGCGCTCTCCACGGTGGTCTCGTCGGCGTTCGTCGCTCCGTTCACCACCGCGGTCGCCTCTCTGCAGTACCTCGACCAGCGGATGCGCAAGGAGGCGTACGACGTCGAGCTGATGACCCGGGCCGGGATCCCCGCCTCGTGACGCCCCTGCTGCTGCGAGATCCGCCCGTCCAGCCGTCGCCGGACGAGGCGCGCTCGTGGCTGAGGCGCGAGCTGCTGCACCCGGAGTACCACCAGCAGAACGTCCTCCAGCAGGTCCTCACCTGGTTGCAGCAACAGGTGCGGGGCGGGCTGAACGCCGCCCAGGACGCCCCACCCCTCTCGACGTTCGCGGCCATGGTCGTGCTCGTGCTGCTCGTCCTCGGGCTCGGGTGGCTCCTCTCGCGGGCCCGCTGGTCGGCCCGTGCGCGCGACGAGCAGCGCGTGGTGCTCACCGACGAGGTGGTGACCTCAGCGGAGCTACGCAGGCGGGCCGAGACCGCCCTCGCCGAGGGTCGACACGAGGACGCGCTCGTCGACGGGTTCCGAGCCCTGGCGGTGCGCCAGGTGGAACGGGGGCGACTCGACGACGCGCCGGGTGCCACCGCCCACGAGGTCGCCACATCGCTGGCCGGCACCTACCCCCACCAACGACCACGGGTAGCCGGCAGCGCGGTCCTGTTCGAGGCCGTGCTGTACGGAGACCACTCCGCCACCCGGGACCAGGCTGTCAGCGTGCTCGACCTCGACAACGAGCTGGCCGGGCTGCGATGAGTGCCCCCACGACCGCTCCCGCCCGGTCGGACACCTGGTGGCAGCGGCACCGCTCCACGGCCCTGATCCTGCTCGCCCTGGCGGTGGCCGTGGGCGTCGCGATCGCCCTGGGCGGCGCAGGGACGCAACGGGCTGGGACCCTGGACCCGGACAACCCGACGGACAACGGCGCTCAGGCCCTGGCGAGGGTCCTCGACGACCAGGGCGTCGATGTGAGCGTGGTACGCAGCGCCGACGAGCTGGCCAATGCCGAGACAGGGCCCGGCACCACGGTGCTGGTGACCTCGACGGAGTCCTTGGGCAGCAGTACAGCCGACCGACTTCTGAAGGACGCGTCAGGGTCCCGGATCGTCGTGGCCGGCCCGGGACCCTCGGTTGTCGACGCACTGGGATCCTCGGACATGCCCGCCCAGGTGACGCTCGGCTCCCGCCCGGCCGGCTGCGACGACCCGCTCTTCTCCGGCCTGACCATCGAGGTCGACCACGCGCTGTCCTACCCCGGCCCCGACGGGTGCTTCGTCGGACCCGAGGGGTCCCTGGTCGTCGAGCGCGCCGGGGTGACGATGTTCGGTGCTGACCAGGCACTGCGCAACGACCAGGTGCTGCGCGCGGACAACGCGGCGGTCGCCGTACGCCTGCTCGGCCAGGACTCTCGCCTGGTCTGGTACGTCCCCAGCATCGATGATCTGCTCGGTGGTGACGGGGTCAGCGCGTCCTCGCTGTTGCCTCGCTGGCTGAAGCCCGGCGTGTGGCTGGGCTCAGTCGTCGTCGTCGCGCTGATCGTGTGGCGCGGCCGCAGGCTGGGTCCCCTGGCCACGGAGCCCTTGCCGGTGGTGGTCAAGGCGATCGAGACGACCCGCAGCCGGGGTCGGCTCTACCGCAAGGCCGGCGACCGCGGCCACGCTGCGACCGCCCTGCGCGAGGCCG
>JAOPXM010000062.1 GCA_025965125.1 Nocardioides sp. | reverse complement strand
CGTGGTCCTCAACGGCATCACCGGCGCCGTCGGCCTGCGGCCGACGCTGGCCGCCCTCGACGCGGGCACCACCCTGGCGCTCGCCAACAAGGAGTCGTTGATCATGGGCGGCCCGCTCGTGCTCGAGCGCGCCAGGCCCGGGCAGATCGTGCCGGTCGACTCCGAGCACAGCGCGCTCGCCCAGTGCCTCCGTGGCGGCAGCCCCGATGAGGTACGCCGCCTCGTGCTGACGGCCAGCGGGGGACCCTTTCGCGGACGCACCCGCGAGCAGCTGGCGGGGGTCACGCCCGACGAGGCCCTCAACCACCCCACCTGGGACATGGGCCCGGTCATCACGATCAACTCGGCGACTCTGGTGAACAAGGGCCTCGAGGTGATCGAGGCGCATCTCCTCTTCGGCATCCCCTTCGACCGCATCGAGGTCGTGGTGCATCCGACCAGCGTCGTGCACTCGATGGTGGAGTTCATCGATGGTTCGACCCTGGCGCAGGCCAGCCCACCCACCATGCTGATCCCGATCGCGCTCGGCCTGAGCTGGCCCGAGCGGGTCCCGGACGCGGCACCCGCGATCGACTGGACCGGGGCCCAGACCTGGGAGTTCTCCCCGCTGGACGACGAGGCTTTCCCGGCGGTCGCCCTGGCCCGGGCGGCAGGCGCCACGGGTGCCACCGCGCCGGCGGTCTACAACGCCGCCAACGAGGTCTGCGTCGAGGCCTTCCGCGCCGGTCGGCTCGCGTTCGTCGACATCGTCGACACGATCGCCGACGTGCTGCGGGCCCACGACGTACCCTCGATGGAGCAGCTCACCGTCGACGACGTCCTCGAGGCCGACGCGTGGGCTCGTGCCGCCGCCACTTCCCTCATCGAGGGCCCGACCGATGGTTCTGCCCTGAAAGGCGATGCATGACCGCCGTCTACTACACGCTCGGAGTGGTGCTGTTCTTCGGCGCCATCCTCGCCTCGATCGGCCTGCACGAGCTCGGCCACATGATCCCGGCCAAGAAGTTCGGCGGGAAGGTCACGCAGTACTTCATCGGCTTCGGTCCGACGGTCTGGAGCAAGCAGGTCGGCGAGACCGAGTACGGCGTGAAGGCGATCCCGCTCGGCGGCTACGTCAAGATCGTCGGGATGCTCCCGCCAGGGGCTGAGCAGCTCGCCGACGAGGTGGAGTTCGACGACCAGGGCAACAAGGTCGTCAGGGTCCGCAAGTCCAACACCGGAATGTTCACCCAGCTCATCTCGGACGCGCGGGCGGCGGAGTGGGAGACCATCCGCCCCGAGGATTCCGACCGCCTCTTCTACAAGATGTCGTGGTGGAAGAAGGTCGTCGTGATGTCCGGCGGACCCACGGTGAACATCCTTATTGCGTTCTTCATCTTCCTCGCGGTCTTCGCCACCTACGGCACCCAGACGTCCGAGGCGGACGCCGGACGACCGGTCATCGACTCCGTCTCCAAGTGCGTGATCCCGTACGCCGAGAACCGCGTCGACTGCAAGGCCAGCGATCCGACCAGCCCCGCCTACGAGGCCGGGCTGCGCCCCGGTGACGTCATCACCAGCTTCAACGGCACGCCGATCACCGACTGGGACCAGCTCCGCACGCTGATTCGCGGCAACGAGGCCGGCGCGGCGGTCATCGGCTACGAACGCAACGGCAAGGCCCACACCGGCACCACCAACACCACGGTCGAGACCCGGCCCACGTCTCTCACCGACCAGTCCCTCCACCAGGTCGGCTTCCTCGGTGTCGTGCCCACCTCCCACACCGTCACCACGACCGGCGGGCCGGTCTACACGATCCAGCAGATGGGCCACATGACGGTCGACACCGTCCAGGCGCTCGGCACGCTGCCGGTGAAGGTCTGGGGTGTTGCGCAGGCCATCGTGGGGGTCAAGGACCGCGCCGCCGACAGCCCGGTCAGCATCGTCGGCGGCGGCCGGATGGCGGGGGAGACGGTCTCCCGGCAGGGGTTCCCGGTCAAGGAGAAGGCAGTCTTCCTGCTCCTGCTGATCGCCAGCTTCAATTTCTTCATCGGCATGTTCAACTTTCTCCCGCTGCTGCCGCTCGATGGCGGCCACATCGCGGGGGCGTTGTGGGAAGCGATCAGGCGCGGCATAGCGCGACTTCGACGGCGACCCGACCCGGGTTACGTCGATGTCGCCAAGCTGCTGCCGATCGCGTACGGCGTGGCCTCGCTGCTGCTCGTGATGGGTGTGGTGCTGATCGTCGGGGACCTCGTCGTTCCCGTTCAGTTCCAGTCCTAGCTCGAGCCGGGCGCCGGACGCCCTGCTCAAGCACCGTCAGTAGGCTGGACTCATGACCGCCATCAGCCTGGGCATGCCCGAGGCGCCGCCTCCCGTGCTCGCCCCGCGCCGCACCACCCGCCAGATCCAGGTCGGCAAGGTGGGCGTCGGTAGCGAGTCCCCGGTATCGGTCCAGTCGATGACGACCACCCTCACGTCCGACGTCAACGCGACCCTGCAGCAGATCGCCGAGCTGACCGCGACGGGCTGCGACATCGTGCGCGTGGCCTGCCCGAGCCAGGACGACGCCGACGCGCTCCCGGAGATCGCCCAGCACTCGCAGATCCCGGTCATCGCCGACATCCACTTCCAGCCCAAGTACGTCTTCGCCGCGATCGACGCCGGCTGCGCGGCCGTTCGGGTCAACCCCGGCAACATCCGCAAGTTCGACGACCAGGTCAAGGAGATCGCCCGCGCCGCCAAGGAGCGCGGTACCTCGATCCGGATCGGTGTCAACGCCGGCTCCCTCGACCCCCGCTTGCTCGAGAAGTACGGCAAGGCAACCCCCGAGGCGCTCGTTGAATCCGCGGTCTGGGAGGCCGGCCTCTTCGAGGAGCACGACTTCCACGACTTCAAGATCTCGGTCAAGCACAACGACCCGGTCGTCATGGTCCGCGCCTACGAGCTGCTCGCCGAGGCCGGCGACTGGCCGCTGCACCTCGGCGTCACCGAGG
>JAOPXM010000036.1 GCA_025965125.1 Nocardioides sp. | reverse complement strand
CGGCGGCGCCGCCCGCGGCGGTGCACGTGGCGGGACAGGGGCGCGCGGGGCCGGCGCCGCAGGTTCGGGACGAGCCGGTGCGCGGGGCGCCTCCAAGGCCAGGGCCGGCAGCCGTGCCGGGGCGGTCGGAGGTGGCCAGGCCGGCCGGAACAAGAAGGACGAGGACCACCAGGACGACGAGTTCGTCCTCGAGGAACAAGACTGGCTCGATGACGAGAGCACGGCACCCGGCGTCCTCGGCTGAGGGCGTCTCGTCCCCATCCTGGATACCGAGGCGTAGACGATGAGCCAGGCACCGCTTGCCACGTCCGGCCTGGTCCGGGTCACCGTGGCCTCTGGTTCTCGCCGCGTGGACCTGGTGCTGCCCGGCGCGGTGCCGGTCGCCGAGCTCGTCCCCGAGCTGGCCCGCAGCGTCGGGATGCTGGACGCGGCCACCGTCTACGGCGGCTACCGACTGGTGACGCCCGAGGGGCGCGAGCTGGCAACGGACGCCGGCCTGATCATGCAGGGCGTCGAGGACGGTGGGATCCTCACGGTCACCGCCGGCATCGACGAGCCCCCGCCGCGGATCTACGACGACGTCGTGGAAGCGATGACCGACGTCGTCGAACGCGACCTCAAGCCCTGGGAGCCCGCCAACGGGCGACGAACGGCGCTCGGCGCCGCGGGCCTGCTCATGGCCCTGGGCGCGGCGGCGCTCCTCATCCAGCGCGGCACGACGCTCCCGGCAGTCGCGGCGGCCACGGTCTCGGTAGGGCTGCTGGCGAGCGCCATTGTCTTGTCCCGTGCCCAGCGGGAGCCCGACGCGGCGGTCGCGGTCGCCTGGATGAGTGCGGTGTACGCCGCCGTCGCGGGGCTGATGCTGGTCACCGACGAGCCCTTCTTCGGCGCCCCGGTCGCAAGCGCCGGAGCGGGAGCCCTGCTGGCCGGTCTGCTCGCCCTCGTCGGCCTCGGCCGGGGACGGACGCTCGTGATCCCACCCGTGGTCGTGGGCGCGATCTTCCTGGCGACCGGCTTGATGATGCGGTCCGCCGGCGGCGATCCGGCGCTCGTGCTCACGACGTCGCTCGTACTGGTCGTCCTCGCCGGCAGCGTCTTCCCGTGGCTCGCGCTCGGGGCCACCGGCACCACCGTGGAGCAGCTCTACTCAACGGCCGACATCACCGCCGACCCCACTGACATCGATCCGCGGCGGGTCGGCACCGACGCCCGTATGGCCCACGAGATCCTGCTCTCGATCTCCGCGACGGTGGGGCTCCTCCTGGTCCTGATTGCCCCGCTCGCGGTCTACCTCGGCCTGTCCGGCACGCTGCTGGCCCTGGTCGCGTGCCTGGTCGTCATGCTGCGCACCCGGCAGTACCGCACCGGCTCGGAGGTCCTCGTCGGCCTGGTGTCAGGCATCCTCGGGCTCGCCTCGGTGGCTGTCTCCCTGCTCTGGATGCACCCCGACTGGCGGCCCGCCGCATCCGTGGCCCTGGCCGCGACCGGTGCCGTGCTCCTCGCCTTGACCTTGTTGCCATCGACCCCCTCGGTCCGCAGGGGTCGGTTCGGAGACATCGCGGAGACGGTGTCCCTGCTCGCATTGCTCCCGCTGCTCGTCGTGGCCACCGGCGTGTTCGCCGCGGTCCGCGGCTGACGAGGACCTCCCGTGGCCACCAAGCGCGACCTCGTCGAGGCCCATGCCTTCAGTCGCAGGCGGCTCATCACCGCCTTCGTGTCCGGCGCGCCCGGAGGACGGGAGGTTGAGCCGACCAGACCGGCGCGGACCGTCGTCGGGGGGCTTGCGCTCGCGATGCTGGTCGTTGCCGGCGCGGCCATTGCCGGGGTCTTCGCGCCGCGTACACCCGACAACTGGACCGACCCGGGCCTGGTCATCAGCAAGGAGAAGGGTGCGGCGTACGTCATCCTCGACGCCCAGACCAGCGCGCCGGAGCTGCGCCCGCTCATCAACATCACCTCGGCCCAGCTGATCCTCGGAGCCGACATCGAGCCCCGGATCATCGCCCAGGACGACATCGACGGGGAGACCGTGGGCGACGACATCGGCATCTTCGGTGCCCCGGCGAGCCCCCCGCAGCAGGACAAGCTGATCGAGACCGGGTGGACGGCCTGCACGGGAGACGGCCTCGGGATCAAGGTCGACGTGTCGACGGCGGCCGAGGTGCAACCCGTACCCCACAGCGGCTTCGCCGTGAGGAGTGCCGGTCGCACCTACGTCGTCGCCCAGGGCGAGCCCAGTGGTGAGGAGGCGCCGCGGGCCTACGCCTATGAGGTGTCGAGGGTCGGCAGCGACGAGGACAACCTGCTCAACGCGATCGGGTTCCCGGGCCAGGCCCAGGCGCCCACGGTGCCGGCCGACTGGATCCGGCTGTTCCCACCCGGCGGCAGGCTCGGTTTCGACACGTTCGGGATCACCGGGTTCGGTGACCCCGCGCCGGGGGCCGGCCAAGGCACTGGGCTCCCGTCCGACGCACGCCTCGGCGACTACATCCCCGTCGGGGACGGGGCACTGCTGCTGACGGCGCAGGGGCCGGTGGAGCTGGACGCGTTCGCGCTGGCGGTCTACCGCAACGTGGCCCTCCCCGGTGGTGCCGACGCCCGGGAGCTCGCCCTCGACGAGCCGCCGAGCCTGGCCCAGGCCCCGTCGCCGCTTGCCGTCGCGCACTGGCCGGCGCAGCCCCTGACCCGGGAACCCGGTCAGACGTGCGCCCTCCTGCAACCGGTCGCCGGGAGTGCGCCCGCGGTGCAGGTCGCCACCGACCCGACCGGCAACGCGTCGGCCACGGAGGTCGCCGCCGGTCGAAAGGAGCTGTGGGTCGACAAGGGGCGCGGCGCCTATGTCCTGTCGGGGACGTGGGACGACACCACCGGTGGTCGGCCCTTCGTCATCGACAACAAGGCGCTGAGGTACGAGCTGGTGGGTCCCGGGGTGGCCGACCGGTTGGGCTACGGGGGCTACGCCGTGCCGGTGGTCCCGGACCCCTGGGTGGAGCTGTTCCGGCCCGGGGTGCCGCTCTCGATCGACGCCGCTCTCTGTCCGCCGTCCGCAGAGACCCCGACGGGCAGCTCGTGCGGGTGAGATGGCTGCGGGCCGTTGCCGGGGGTGCGGCGCTCGGGGCAGCCGTCCTGGTGCCGGCCGGCACGGCGTACGCCGCCGAGGATCCGCTGTGCTCCAACGTCGCCACCGACGTTCAGGTGGCGGCGACCGGCGACAGCCTGCCGCTGAGCCTGATGAGGGTGCCGCAGGCCCAGGAGTTTCTCGCCCGGCACGGGCGGGAAGCCGGCTCCGGGCAGCGGGTCGCCGTCGTGGACTCCGGGGTCGGGGGCCGGGGGATACCTGTCGCCGCACACCAGTCCTTCTCGCGGAAGGCGGAAATCGAGGACCCCCACGGCACCCTCGTCGCGGGGCTGATCGCGGGCGCGCCGCGTGCCGACGACAAGGCAGTGGGCGTGGCGCCGGGGGCGGAGATCGTCGACGTACGGATCTACGACCTGCCGGCCCCGCAGGACCCGAACGCCGAGGACGGGGTCACCAACGCGGGCCTCGTCGAGGGCCTCGGCTGGGTGGCCGACAACGCGCAGCGCCTCGACATCGGTGTCGTCAACGTCTCCCTCGCCGTGCCCGGCTCCCGGGCCCTCCGGGACGTGGTCGCCCGATTGTGGGACAGCGGGGTGGTTGTGGTCGCCGCGTCCGGCAACCGGCCGGCCGACGAGTCGGACCCACTGTGGGCCGAGTTCGGCTACGAGGGCGCATCCGTGCGCCCGGCAGGCGAGGACGCCGCGACCGCCGTGTTCCCGGCCGGCTACCCGCATGTGGTGGCGGTGAGCGCGACCGCCGACGGCGCGGAGGCGATCACCACGGACGCCAGCGAGTTCGTGCTCCAGAGCTCGGCGATCGACATCGCCGCCCCGACGTACGGCGGGGTCTCGGTGACGCCCAACGGCAGCACCTGCGTGCTCAACGACATCGCCACGTCCTGGGCCGCCGCCGAGGTGAGCGGCGTCGTCGCGTTGCTCCGCTCGGCGTACCCGAACGAGGACCCGGCCCAGATCGTCGCGCGGCTGTTGTACTCCGCGAACGGCACGCCGGACCGGCCAACCGTGCAGACCGGCGCCGGCGTCGTACAGCCGATCGAGGCGCTGGTCCGGCCCCTGGACCCGAACGGCCACGGCACCGTCGCGAGCACCAGCCAGGAACCCGAGCGGCACCTGCGGGCGACTGTTCCCGAACCCGAGGCCGACCTCCTCGCCGGGACCCGCGACCATGCCGTGTGGTGGGGCCTTCTCGGCGGCGGCGCGCTGCTGCTCGCGCTGATCCTGCGTCCGGTGTTCGGCCGACGACTACAGGGTCGCGTGCCCCGCGACGCTCCACAAGGCGTTCTCGGGCACCCAACCCGGTAGTCCGGGTGAGGAGCTTTGGCGGAGGATAGGGGATTCGAACCCCTGAGGGCTTTCACACCCAACCCGCTTTCCAAGCGAGCGCCATAGGCCACTAGGCGAATCCTCCGCCGAGGAGAGTACCGGTCGTCCTCGGCCGGGGTGAAATCAGCCCGAGAGCGGGTCCGGGGCCGTCTTGGTACGCCGCCAGCGGCTCACCTACACTCGGGGCCAACCCCCCGTGTGGCGGCATCTTGCCCAACTCCCCCAGGGCCGGAAGGCAGCAAGGGTAAGCGAGCTCTGTCGGGTGCGCGGGGGGCCTTTTCGTCTTCCGATCCCGCGCGGCTGGACGGTTCCGGCCCCCCGCGACCGGCCCGCTACCGGGTGTCGGTGCGGGTGGTTAGTGTTCTGACGTGGAGTCACCCCTCGCGTTGTATCGCCGCTACCGGCCAGAGACCTTCGCCGAGGTCATCGGGCAGGACCACGTGACGGCGCCGTTGCGGGTGGCGCTTGCCAACAACCGGGCCAACCACGCCTACCTCTTCTCCGGTCCCCGTGGCTGCGGCAAGACAACGTCGGCACGCATCCTCGCTCGCTCGCTGAACTGCGACCAGGCACCCGTGGCCGATCCCTGCGGCGAGTGCGACAGCTGCAAGGACCTGGCCCGCGGCGGGCCCGGGTCGATCGACGTCATCGAGATCGACGCGGCGTCCCACGGGGGCGTCGACGACGCCCGCGACCTTCGGGAGAAGGCCTTCTTCGCACCGGTCCGCAGCCGCTACAAGGTCTACATCATCGACGAGGCCCACATGGTCACGACGCAGGGCTTCAACGCCCTGCTCAAGCTGGTCGAGGAGCCCCCGCCGCACCTCCGGTTCATCTTCGCGACGACCGAGCCCGACAAGGTGCTCCCGACGATCCGCTCGCGCACCCACCACTACCCGTTCCGGTTGATCCCGCCGCGGCTGCTGTCGTCCTATCTCACCGAGCTGTGCGAGAAGGAAGGCGTCAGCATCGAGCCGGCGGCGCTGCCGCTGGTGGTCCGAGCCGGCGCGGGGTCCGCGCGCGACACCCTGTCCGTGCTCGACCAGCTGCTCGGTGGAGCGGGGGCCGAGGGCGTCACCCACATGCTGGCGAGCGGGCTGCTCGGCTACACCCCCGACACCCTGCTCGACGAGGTCGTGGACGCGTTCGCCGCCGGTGACGGCTCCGCGGTCTTCGGCGTCGTGGACAAGGTCATCGAGACCGGACAGGACCCCCGCCGCTTCACCGAGGACCTGCTCCGCCGCCTGCGTGACCTCGTCATCGTGTCGGCGGTCCCCGACGCCCCGGCCACCGGCCTGATCGACGTGTCCGAGGACCAGGGCGAGCGGCTGGTCGCGCAGGCTGCCCGGTTCGGTGGCGCCGAGCTCACCCGCGCAGCCGACCTCGTGGCCACCGGTCTCACCGAGATGCGCGGCGCCACCGCTCCGCGGCTGCTTCTGGAGCTGATCTGCGCACGGGTGCTCCTGCCCGGGGCCGACCACTCGACCGAGGGCGTGCAGGCCCGCCTCGACCGGCTCGAGAAGCGGGCGGCCATCACCGGCATCCCCACCACCATCACGGCGCCCTCGGCCCCGCCGGCGCAGGACCGGCCCGCGGCGACGCGGGTGGCGGACGAAGAACCCGAGGAAGCGCCACCGGTCCGGTCGACGCCCACCCCCGGACCCGC
>JAOPXM010000236.1 GCA_025965125.1 Nocardioides sp. | reverse complement strand
CGGCCGCCCCATCGGGCACAGGAGGAGTCCGGGACGCGTTGGCTTTCGCGGAGACCGGTCCGCGCCCGATAGACTCCTGCGCTGTTGCCCAGCGCGCCTGAGACACGGCGCCGGCGACGTACCCCGATCTCCGACGACGAAGGCTGACCTGCGCCCATGGCTTCCACCAACGACCTCAAGAACGGCATGGTCCTCAACATCGAGGGCCAGCTCTGGGCCGTCATCGAGTTCCAGCACGTCAAGCCCGGCAAGGGCCCGGCGTTCGTGCGCACCAAGCTCAAGAACGTCGAGTCCGGCAAGACCGTCGACCGCACCTTCAACGCGGGGACCAAGGTAGAGACGGCCAACGTCGACAAGCGGACGATGCAGTACCTCTACAACGACGGCACGTCGTTCGTCTTCATGGACATCCAGAGCTACGAGCAGCTCGAGGTCGCGCCCGAGATCGTGGGGGACGCGTCGAGCTTCATGCTCGAGAACCAGGAGGCGATCGTCGCCACCAACGACGGCCGGGTGCTGTACGTCGAGCTGCCCGCCTCAGTCGAGCTCCTCGTGACCTACACAGAGCCGGGCCTGCAGGGTGACCGCTCCACCGGCGGCACCAAGCCCGCCACGCTCGAGACCGGCGCCACCGTGAACGTGCCGCTGTTCATCACGACCGGCGAGAAGATCAAGGTCGACACCCGGGACTCGTCCTACCTGGGTCGCGTCTCCCAGTGATCGACCCACTGACCGGCGTTCCCGAGATGCGCGGCGCCTGATGCCCGCACGTTCCAAGGCTCGCAAGCGCGCGCTCGACCTGCTCTACGCCTCCGAGATGCGCCGCGAGTCGCCGGTCGACGCCCTGGACCGGGCGATCGCCGACGGCGAGGGCCCCACCAACGACTACACGGGCGTGCTGGTCCGCGGTGTCGTCGAGCACCAGGCCCGCATCGACGAGCTGCTCTCGTCGTACTCCGAAGGCTGGACGCTCGACCGGATGCCGGCCGTTGACCGCAACGTCCTGCGGCTCGGCGTCTTCGAGCTGTTGTACGCCGACGACATCCCCGACACCGTGGCCGTGACCGAGGCGATGGCGCTGGTGCGAGATCTCTCCACCGACGAGTCGCCGCCGTTCGTCAACGGCATCCTGGGCAACATCCAGCGCAACAAGTCCTCCCTCTGATCCAGACCAGAGGTTGTCCGGGCTCCTGGCGGGGTACCGGGCGGTCATGGGAGACGTGACGAACCGGGCCGAGCGCCTTGGGCAACAGGCGCAGGGCAGTGACTGGCTCGACCATGCGATCCGACTGGGACTGGTGGCCTACGGGGTCGTGCACCTGCTGATCGCCTGGCTGGCGATCCAGCTGGCCCTCGGCGACAACTCGGGCAAGGCGTCCAGCACCGGAGCGATGCACCAGCTTGCCCAGCAACCCCTCGGCGGGGTGCTGGTCTGGGTGATCGCAATCGGGATGTTCCTCCTGGTCCTGTGGCGGCTGCTGGAAGCGGCCCTCGGGCATCGCGACGAGGACGGCGGCAAGCGGCTGCGCAAGCGCCTCGGGTCCGCCGGCAAGGCGGTCCTCTACGGCGCGATCGCGGTCAGCGCCCTGCGGGTCGCGACCAGCTCGGGTGGGTCGTCGGGCCAGAAGTCGAGCTCCGACTCCACGACCGCGAAGCTGATGGACCTGCCAGCCGGCCAATGGATCGTGGCGGGGGTGGGGCTTGCGATCATCGCCTACGGCGCGAACCTGGTCCGCCGTGCCTGGACCGAGAAGTTCGCCGAGCACCTCGACGCCGAGGGCAAGAGCGGGGACACGGGACGCGCGTACCTGCTGTTCGGCAAGGTCGGCTATGTCGCCAAGGGCGTCGCCATCGGGATCGTCGGATCACTGTTCGTGTACGCCGGCGTCAGTCACGAGTCCAAGAAGTCCGGTGGGCTCGACCAGGCGTTGCACAAGGTGCTCCAGCAGCCGTTCGGCCCCGTGCTGCTGTTCGCGATCGGCATCGGCATCGGGTGCTACGGGCTCTTCTGCTTCGCCCGCGCGCGGCACCTGGCGCGCTGAGGGGCGCCGGCGACGCTCGCCCAGGATCGCCGCAGGGCTGCCGCCGTGACCGGCGGGATGCGAGGCTGGCCGCATGGATGACACCCAGGACGTCGACCTCGTCGTGATCGGCCTCGGACCCGGTGGGGAGGCGCTCGCCACCGGCGCCGCGAAGGCGGGCCTGTCGGTCGTCGCCCTCGACAAGCACCTGGCAGGCGGAGAGTGTCCCTACTACGGCTGCATCCCCTCGAAGATGATGGTCCGCGCGGCCGACGTGATCGCCGAGGCCGGCCGGGTGCCGCTGCTTGCGGGCGACGCCACCGTCACCTCGTCGTGGGCGCCGGTCGCGAGACGCATCGCCGAGGAGGCCACCGACCACTGGAACGACCAGGTCGCCGTCGACCGGCTGGTGGACGCGGGCATCACGTTCCACCACGGCATCGGCCGCCTCGACGGGGCCGGCCGGGTCCGCGTCGAGCTGCCGGACGGCACCGCAGGTCCGACGTACGTCGCCTCGCGTGGAGCGGTCCTCAACACCGGGACCCGGCCGGCGGTGCCGCCCATCGACGGGCTCGCCGACACGCCGTACTGGACCAACCGCGACGCGGTGCAGGTCACCGAGCTGCCGGCCTCGCTCGTGGTCATCGGGGGCGGCCCGATCGGCTGTGAGATGACGCAGGTCTTCGCCCGCTTCGGGGTGCGCGTCACGCTCCTCGAGGTCGGCCCGCGCATCCTCGGGCCGCTGGAGCCGGAAGCGTCGGAGCTGTTGCAGGAGATCCTCGTCGGGGAGGGCGTGCGGGTGATGGCGGGCGTGACGATCAGCTCGGTCGGCCATGCCGACGGCACGTTCACCGTGTCCCTGGACAACGGCGAGCGACTGGTGGCCGACAAGCTGCTGGTCGCGGCGGGCCGCACCCCGAACCTCGACGACCTCGGCCTCGAGACGGTTGGCCTCGACCCGGCCGCACGCACGGTCACGGTGGACGAGAACCTGCGGGCGGGGGAGCGGCTCTGGGCGATCGGCGACATCACCGGGAAGGGGGCGTTCACGCACGTGTCGATGTACCAGTCGGCTGTCGCGCTCCGCGACATCACCGGTGCCGACGGCGCGCCCGCGGCGTACCACGCACTGCCGCACGTGACGTTCACCGATCCCGAGGTCGGCGGCGTCGGCATGACCGAGAAGCAGGCACGCGACGCCGGCCTGAGCGTGCGGGTCGCGACCACCCCGCTGGAGCAGTCCTCGCGAGGCTGGATCCACGGCCCCGACGGCCGGGGCCTGATCAAGCTGGTCGAGGACGCCGACCGCGGGATGCTCGTGGGAGCCCTGGCGATGGGACCATCCGGTGGCGAGGTTCTCGGCTTCCTCGCGGTGGCCGTGCACGCCGCGGTCCCGACCGACACGCTGAGGAACATGATCTTTGCGTACCCGACCTTCCACCGCGCGATCGAGACGGCCCTGGGGGAGCTTGCCTGATGCAGGTCGACGTCGTGGTGCTCGGCCTGGGACCCGGCGGTGAGCTGGTGGCCACGAAGCTGGCCCGCGCCGGGCTCTCGGTCGTGGGCGTCGACCGTCACCTGGTCGGCGGCGAGTGCCCGTTCTACGGGTGCACCCCCTCGAAGCTCGTGGTCCGATCGTCCGACGTCCTGGGTGAGGCGCGCCGGGTCGACGGGCTTGCCGGCACCGCCAGCGTGCATCCGAGCTGGGCGGTGGCGGCGGCTCGGATCCGCACGGCCAACCACGAGTGGCACGACGACGCTCACGTGACCCGGCTCGAGGAGGCCGGTGTGACGGTCGTCCGGGGTCATGGGCGGCTGGACGGACCCGGACGGGTCACGGTCGAGCGTGAGAACGGCAGCACCGACGAGTACGTCGCCGCTCGCGGCATCGTCCTGAACGCCGGGACCGAACCGGCTCGTCCGGCGATCGACGGGCTCGCCGACACGCCGTACTGGACCAACCGGGAGGTCTTCAAGATCACCGAGCTGCCCGCGAGCCTGGCCGTGGTCGGTGCCGGCGCGGTCGGATGCGAGCTGGCCCAGGCGTTCTCGCGGTTCGGGGTGCGGGTGACGCTCATCGAGTCGTTGCCGCGGATCCTGGCCGCCGAGGAGCCGGAGTCGAGCACTGCGCTGGCCGAGGTGCTCGGTCGCGAGGGCATCGACGTGGTCACCGGTGCCGAGATCAGGAGGGTGCGCCACGACGGCTCCTTCCACCTCGACCTGGCCGACCGGACGATCGACGTGGACGAGCTTCTCGTCGCCGCGGGTCGTCGCTCGAACCTCAGCGACCTTGGTCTCGACTCCGTCGGGCTGGATCCCTCGGCGAAGTCGGTGGAGACCGACGAGCGGCTGCGCGCGGGGGAACGGCTGTGGGCCGTCGGCGACATCACCGGCAAGGGGGAGTTCACCCACGTCTCCCTCTACCAGGCCCGGGTCGTCATCCGCGACATCCTCGGGCAGGACGGGCCGTGGGCGGACTACCGAGGAGTGAGCCGGGTGACATTCACCGATCCCGAGATCGGGTCGGTCGGGATGACCGAGGAGCAGGCCCGTGAGGACGGCATCGACGTGCGGATCGGGCGGGCCGACCTCGCGCACGGCGCCCGCGGCTGGATGCACGGCCCCGACACGGTCGGGCTCGTCAAGCTCGTGGCCGATGCCGAACGCGGGATCCTGGTCGGCGGGACGGTGGTCGGGCCGTACGGCGGCGAGGCCCTCGGGCTGCTCTCCGCCGCCGTCCACGCTGCGGTTCCCGTCTCGACACTGAAGGGCACCCACTTCGCGTACCCGACCTTCCACCGGACCATCGAGTCCGCGCTGTGGGACCTCGGGATCTGAGCCCCTGGTGGGTGTGGGAGCCCCTCCGAGTGGGAAGGGAGTGGGGGAGCATGCCGCCACCAGCATCGGAGGAGACCCGGATGAGTCAGTCGCGCCACGACCTCTCGGACACCAGCGACCGCCTCTACACACCCGAGGAGCTCGGTGCGTACGCCGCGGGTCACCGGGTCGGGCCTGCGGCAACGGCCTACCCGACCAGCCCGCCACCGGTCGGACCGCCGCCCGCGGCCCCGCCGTCGTTCCTGCCGCCGGAGCAGGCCCACCCGGCGGCGCCCTCGGGTCCGCCGCCCAGCGCACCACCGGTCACTCCGCCCGACGACACGGATGCCGGTGACCCGGAGTCCGACGGTGAGGTGAAGCGGTTCATGACCGCCACCGACTTCCTCGACCGTCGCGACAACAGCCTGGAGCACGGTCCCGCCAGCTGGGGCTGGCGCGGCCGCGTCCGCCGGATGTCGGGAGGTCTGGTCAAGCCGCGGATGGGTCCGGCCGAGCGGGCCTTCGAGGACGACCGACGCAGCATCCAGCGGGACTTCGACGGGCCGCGCACCATCGCGTTCATCAACCCGAAGGGCGGCGCGGCGAAGACCACCGGCGTGCTCGCGGCTGGCTACACGTTCGGCACGGTCCGCGGCGGTGGTGTCGTGGCCTGGGACAACAACGAGACCCGGGGAACGCTCGGCATCCGGGGGACCCGGAGCACGCACCGCAACACCACCCGCGAGCTTCTCGAGGACCTCGAGCGCTTCACCGACGTCTACCAGTCGCGCATCGGTGACCTGGGCGCGTTCGTGCGCTCGCAGGGCGACGCCCACTTCGACGTACTCGCCTCGGACGAGCGTCCCGACGTGACCGGGCAGATCCACGCCGACGACTTCAACTCGGTGCACAAGCTGCTCGAGCGGTTCTACCGCGTCGTCCTGGTCGACACCGGCAACAACATGCGTGCCGAGAACTGGCTGGCCGCCGCCGACGCCGCAGACCTGCTGGTCGTCACCAGCACCGTCCGTGAGGACACCGGCTACTCCGGCCTGTGGATGCTCGACGCCCTCCAGGACGCCGGCTACCAGAACCTCAAGTACAAGACGGTCACGGTGCTCTCCGACCCGTCCCCCCAGGTCGACAGCAAGCTGGCCGCCGACCTGGTCGAGGTCTACCAGCAGCGCACGCGCGCCGTGTACCGCGTGCCCTACGACCCGGTGCTCGTCGCGGGGTCCGTGGTCCCGTACTCACAGCTGTCCACCAACACGCGTCGGCAGTGGCTCAAGGCTTGTGCGGGGATGGCCGCGGCGCTCTGACCGACACTGCACCTCGGCTCGCCACCACGTCCCTGGAGCCTCGAAGGTCCCGGGGCTCAGGACTTGGCCGCGCCCCAGCCGTGCCACTTCTCGATGCTCACCCACGCGCTGAACCGCGGGCTCTCCCGATCGGGGTAGGGCTTCCCGCTGTAGTGAGTGCTGAGCCGGTCGATGTCCACCAGGCCCTCGTCGGCGACCAGCTCCTCGACCCGGCCGAGGATCGAGACATGGGTGAACCAGCCGGCCTCGTCGAGCACGGTCAGGCTCAACCGCGGGTCCCGGCGCAGGTGCTCGAGGCGCTTGCGGGTGGCGTCCATGTTGAGCAGGATCCGGTCGCCGTCCAGGAGGTACCAGGTGGCGACGGACACGGGTTGGCCGTCGGAGCGCAACGTGGCGACCACGGCGGGATTGGGCTTGGCGAGCAGCTCGCGCACGTGGTCCGGGAACGGCAGTTCGGGCACGGTGGCCTCCTGGGAGCGGGGGTGGTGCTCCCCGGGTGTCCCCGGGAAGGTCCCTGGAAACGGTAGCGCCGTCCGGGTCCGGTCCGCAGGCTGAGAAGCCGGGACGTCGGGTCGTTCTGGGAGGCGCTCCGGCTGTAGGGTGGCGACGTTCGACATCCTTTAACGAGCCGTCCCGTGAGGCGGAGAAGGAGGTCAAGCGCACTCGTGTGTGCCCAGCCTGCACCGACCGACGCACTCCCCGAAGGCCTCCCGTCCGGCCGGATCGTGCTCGACGCCCGTGACATCACCCGGGCCCTCACCCGCATCGCCCACGAGATCCTTGAGCGCAACAAGGGCGCTCAGGACCTGGTCCTCCTCGGCATCCCCAGCCGGGGCGTCCCGCTTGCCCAGCGGGTCGCCGAGCGGATCGCCTCCGTCGAGGGGTACGACGTGCCCGTCGGCTCGCTCGACGTCACGATGTACCGCGACGACCTGCGGCTGAAGCCGGCCCGGGCCCTGCTGCCGACCGACATCCCGCCAGGCGGGGTCGACGGCAAGACCGTCGTCCTCGTCGACGACGTGCTCTTCTCCGGGCGGACCATCCGGGCGGCCCTCGACGCTCTCAACGACATCGGACGCCCCCGGGCGGTCCGGCTGGCCGTCCTGGTCGATCGCGGCCACCGCGAGCTGCCGATCCGGGCCGACTTCGTCGGCAAGAACCTCCCCACCTCCCTGGTCGAGCGGGTCAGCGTGACGCTGGCCGGCATCGACGACGAGGACGCGGTCACCATCCACGGGACGGCCACCGGCGCGACCAGCGAAGGAGCGGACGCATGAAGCGACACCTGCTGAGCGCGGCGGACCTCAGCCGCGACGACGCCGAGCTGGTCCTCAGCACCGCCGAGGAGATGCGGGCGCTCGCCGACCGGCCGATCAAGAAGCTGCCCGCCCTGCGTGGCCGCACGGTCGTCAACCTGTTCTTCGAGGACTCGACGCGGACCCGGATCTCGTTCGAGGCCGCCGCCAAGCGGCTGTCCGCGGACGTCATCAACTTCTCCGCCAAGGGCTCCTCGCTGTCCAAGGGCGAGAGCCTCAAGGACACCGCGCTGACGCTCGAGGCGATGGGCGCGGACGCCGTCGTCGTGCGCCACGGCGCCAGCGGCGCGCCACACCGGCTCGCGCACTCCGGCTGGGTCCGGTCCAGTGTCGTCAACGCCGGCGACGGCACCCACGAGCACCCGACCCAGGCGCTCCTCGACGCGTTCACGATGTGGCGACACCTCGCCGACAAGGACGGGGGAGGGCTGGACGGGCGCCGGGTCGCGATCGTCGGCGACGTGCTGCACAGCCGGGTCGCCCGCTCCAACGCGCTGCTGCTGCGCACGCTCGGCGCCGAGGTCACCCTGGTGGCCCCGCCGACCCTGTTCCCCGTGGGCATCGAGAGCTGGCCGGTCGAGACGTCGTACGACCTCGACTCGGTGCTGCCCAAGTCCGACGTGGTGATGATGCTGCGGGTCCAGCGCGAGCGGATGAACGCCTCGTTCTTCCCGACCGCGCGCGAGTACTCCCGGCGCTACGGCCTCGACGGCCGGCGAATGCGCCAGCTCCAGGACCACACGATCGTGATGCACCCCGGTCCGATGGTGCGCGGCATGGAGATCACCGCCGACGTCGCCGACTCCGACCGCTCGGTGATCGTCGAGCAGGTCACCAACGGCGTGGCGGTCCGGATGGCGGTCCTCTACCTGCTGCTGGGCGGGAGCGAGCCTGCCCTCGGCGGAGCCGAGAATGTGCAGAGCGGCACCGATGGCACAGGAAC
>JAOPXM010000227.1 GCA_025965125.1 Nocardioides sp. | reverse complement strand
CCAGGAGCACTTCGACGAGATCGAGCAAATCCTCCGCGTCGTGCTCGACAAGGCGTCCACGCTCCTCTGACTCGTTCGCCCGTGCCCCGGGACGGCTGCGCCTGCTCAGCGGTCAGGCAAGGGCCTTCGAACGGCGCCGGTTGTTCAGCTCGCTGCCCAGGACGATCGCGATGGAGATCGCGAACATGAGGGTGCCGATCACGTTGACCTGCATGGGGACTCCGCGCTGAGCGACGCCCCAGACATACATCGGGAACGTCGTGGTGGTCCCGGCGTTCAGGTTCGTGATGATGAAGTCGTCGAAGGACAAAGAGAAGCTGAGCAGGGCCGCGCCGAGGATGCCCGGGAAGACCAGCGGGAACGTCACCCGCCAGAACGTCTGGGCCGGGGTGGCGTAGAGGTCCATCGCCGCCTGTTCCAGGGTGTCGTCCATGCCGGCCAGCCGCGCCCGGACCGTCACGACGACGAACGACAGGCAGAACATGATGTGGGCGATCAGGATCGTCCAGAAGCCGAGCTGGCCACTGAATCCGGCGGCGACGAACAGCGCCAACAACGACGACCCCATCACGATCTCGGGCGCGGCCATCGGCAGGAAGATCAGCAGGTTCGTCGCGGACCGACCCACGAAGTCATGTCGCACGAGCGCGAATGCGGCGAGCGTGCCGAGGATCGTCGCGACCACGGTCGCGAGCAGACCGATCTCGACGCTTCGCCGGACGGCGTCACACATGCTCGGGTCGGTGCAGGGGTTCAGCCAGTTGTCGAGGGTGAAGGCGTCGAAGCGGTAGACGTTGCGGCTCGCAGGCGCGTTGAAGCTCATGAGCACGACGACCGCGATCGGCACGAACGTGTAGAGCAGCACCAGGATCCCCAGGACCAGCACCAACCGTTCGCGCAGCCAGCGGCCCGTCACAGCAGGTCCTCCGTCCCCGCCCGACGGACGTAGACCACGACCATCGCCACGATCAGCACCATCAGGATCATCGACAGCGACGCAGCAGCCGGGTAGTTGTTGGCGTCGGTGAACAGGCTCTGGATCACGCTGCCGACCATCCGCTGGTTGGGGCTGCCGAGCAGCTGCACGTTGATGAAGTCGCCGGCTGCCGGGATGAACGTCAGTAGCGTGCCCGACACGACACCGGGCAACGACAAGGGCCAGGTGACCTTGAAGAACCCGATGGCGGGGTGGGCATAGAGATCGCCGGACGCCTCGATCAGCCGGTGGTCGATCTTGTCGAGGCTCGCGTAGAGCGGCAGCACCATGAACGGCAGGAAGTTGTACGTCAGGCCGGCGATCACCGCGACGGGCGTGGCCAGCAACCTGCCGTCCGAGCCCAGCACGTGCAGAAACTGCAGGGAGTTCACGATCACGCCGTCGTCGGCCAGGATCAGCTTCCAGGACAGGGTGCGGATCAGGAAGCTCGTGAAGAACGGCGCGATGACCAGCACCAGCATCACGTTTTTCCACCGCCCGGCCTTGAACGCGATCGCGTAGGCAAGGACATAGCCCAGCACCAGGCACAGCGCCGTCGCGATCCCGCCGTACACGATCGAGCGCAGCAGGGGCTGCCAGTACTCGTGGAGGGCATCGCTGTAGTTGCCCCACGCCCAGGACATCGTGTACCCGCGGAAGTCCGACCCGGCCGGGTCGAAGAGGCTGGTCGCGACCAGGGAGTAGAGCGGCACGACGAAGAAGAGGCCGAGCCACGCCAGCGCCGGGAACAGGAGCAGATAGCCGAGCCGCCCGCGCTTGCGGACGGTCTCGCTCATTCGTCAGCTCCCCGCTGGGCCCCCGCCGAGGCGTCCTGGCTGTGGTCGAGGAGGAAGGCATACTCCGGGCGCCAGGACAGCTCGACCTGCTCGCCCTGGCCGAAGAGCTTGGACCGTCCGGTGTTCTGCTGGAAGACCGTGAGCTCCTGGCCCCAGGGCATCCTGACGAGGTACTGGGTGCTGACGCCGTAGAAGCTGACGTCGGTGATCACACCGCCGGGGATGGTGTTTCCGGGCGCGTCGAGCGACTCACCGAGCTCGCCGATCAGCACCTTCTCAGGGCGGATCCCGACCCAGCCGCGTTCGCCGTCGACGTGCGTCCGCTCGGTCGGCACGGACACCGCGATCCCGTGCATGTCCACGGTGACGACGTCCGCCGCCCGGCCGGTGACATTGCCCTCGATCAGGTTGGACTGGCCGAGGAAGTTGGCCACGAACGTCGACCGCGGGTTCTCGTAGAGCACCGAGGGGGCGCCCATCTGCTCGATCACTCCCCTGTTCATCACCGCAACCGTGTCGGCCATCGTCATGGCCTCCTCCTGGTCGTGGGTCACGTGGACGAACGTCAGACCCACCTCGGTCTGGATCCGCTTGAGCTCGATCTGCATCGAGCGCCGCAGCTTGAGGTCCAGCGCGCCGAGCGGCTCGTCGAGCAGGAGCACCTCGGGCTTGTTGATCAGCGCCCTGGCCAGCGCGACGCGCTGCTGCTGCCCGCCGGACAGCTGGGCCGGCTTCTTGCGGGCCTGGTTCCCGAGCTCGACGAGGTCGAGCATCTCGTTGACCTGGGACGTGACGTCCTTGCTCTTGCGCCGGCGCAGCCCGAACGCGACGTTCTCGAAGATGTCGAGGTGCGGGAAGAGCGCGTAGCTCTGGAAGACCGTGTTGACCGGTCTCCGGTAGGGCTTCGCATAGGTGATGTCCTCGCCGGCAAGGGTGATTGTGCCCGAGGTGGGCGTCTCGAGCCCGGCGACCATCCGCAGGGTCGTGGTCTTGCCACAGCCCGAAGGGCCGAGCAGCGCGAAGAACGACCCGCGCGGGATGTCGAGGTCCAGCGAGTCGACGGCGGTGAACGCGCCGAAGGACTTCGTCACCTGCCGCAGCCGCAGTCCGTCGTAGGACGGATCCCCGCCCGGGTCTGTGCCACCCTCGGACTTCGGGGCCTCAGCCACCTGTGACATCGGACCAGTCTCCTTCGTAGGCGATCTGTTGCCGGTCGTCGAGCGGCATGAAGTCCCACGTCTGTGCGAGCGTCGCGTCGTCGGGGAAGATCAGCAGGTTGTCGACCAGTGACGGGTCGATCTTCTCCATCTCCTGCTGCGCGCCGGCGACCGGACAGATGTAGTTGACCCAGGCCGCCAGCTTCGCGGCGTTCCTGGGCTCGTAGTAGAAGTCGATCCACTTCTCGGCATTGGTCTGGTGCTCGGCGCCGTTCGGGATCAACATGTTGTCGCTCCAGAGGGACAACCCCTCCTCGGGCGTGACGAACTTGATGTCCGGGTTGTCGAACTGCAGCTGGATCACGTCGCCGGACCAGGCCTCGCAGGCCACGACGTTCCCGGCGGCCAGGTCCTGGGTGTACTCGTTGCCGGTGAAGGCCCGGATCTGACCGGAGGACACCGCGCCGCGCAGCCGGTCGATGGCATTGGCCCAGTCGTCAGCGGTGAAGCTGTGGGGTTCCGCGCCGACCACCTTGAGCATGAAACCCATGGTGTCGCGCATCTCGGAGAGCATGGTCACCCTGCCCTTGAGGTCCTTGTTGTCGAGCAGCTCGGTGAAGCTCTTGACCTCCCCGGTCTTGGCTGCGTTGTAGGCGATGCCGGTCAGGCCGCTCTGCCAGGGCGCGTGGTAGTCCAGCTTCGGGTCCCACTGCTTGTCCTGGAGGGGCTTGATCAAGTTCTTGCGCAGGTGCGGGACCCGGGCGGCGTCAAGGGGCTGGACCCAGCCGAGGCCGATCATGCGGGCCGCCATCCAGTCGGTCAGCACCATCAGGTCCCGGCCCACGGGCTCACAGGACCCGAGCTGGTTCTTGACCTTGGCGTAGAACTCGGAGTTGTCGTTGACGTCGTCGGTGTACTCGACCGCGACCCCGGTCTGCTGTTCGAAACGGTCACGGGTGTTGCCGGCGCCCTTGCGTGGGTCGATGTAGCCCGGCCAGTTGGAGATCACGACCGACTTGTCGGTTGCCGAGACGTCACGGGCCCGGCAGTCGAGCGGGTTCTGCTGGGCTCCCGCGACATCGAAGAACGGCAGGTCGAGGGCGGCGATGCTGAGTCCACCGAGCGCCAGCCCTCCGGCACCGCGCAACACCCCCCGGCGGGTCAGTCCAGACCTCGGACTCCGCACGTCCCGCGCCATGGAACTCCCTTCGAGCAACGGTCTCGATGAATCGGATCGTGCCACGCAGGCATCCCTTCGACAAGGGAAACCGTCGACACGAAACCTCTACGCAACGAAATCCCTTGTTCCTGCGATCTCGGGGAAACCTTTGACCCGCCGCGCGGGCGGTGTCAGCATTCGCGCATGACCCGCAAGCAGGAGCGCGTGACCGCCCACCTCGACGACGTCAGCAAGAAGATCATCGAACAGCTACAGCAGGACGGGCGCCGGTCGTACGCCGCGATCG
>JAOPXM010000207.1 GCA_025965125.1 Nocardioides sp. | reverse complement strand
CGGCGGCTGCCGTCACCGCCGTGGTCGTGGACCGGTCGGGCGACGACGACCGCGGCGCCCAGGTCCAGGACAACCCCACCTCCGACCCGCTGCCGTCGCAGTGGCGCACGGAGTACTGGCACGACGTCCAGGTCGACGTGCCCGCCGACTGGGGCTGGGGCACCGCGCCCACGGACACCGGCAGCGGCGAACCCGAGAGGTACTTCTGCGGAGGCCCCGGCGCCACCGTGCTTGCCGACGGACATCGCAACGTCAACGCCGACGATTCGGTGCCGTACGTCGGCCGACCGATCATGCTCTCCGACGCGTGCATGAACTTCGTCGACGACCCGCCGCCGACGTCGCCGTACATCTGGTTCGACGCGGGACTCGAGCCCGGCACGGTCGATGTCGGCGACGGCTACGTCCAGGAGACGGTCGCGGTCAACGGCAGCACGGTGACCGTTGCGACGCAGGACGATGCGCTGCGGGAGCGGATCGTGTCCACGGTGACCGGTGCGGAGACCTGCATGGCCAACCTGGACAGCCCGCCGACCGTGGACTCCATGCTGACCGAAGGGATGAGCAAGGTCAGCTCCGGCCTGCTCTGTGTCTATCGCACGGACTCGGGCAACGCGTTCGACCTGGTCTACTCCCGCGAGCTGACCGGCAAAGAGGGCCAGGACTTCACGGACGCGACGTACGCGGCACCGAGCGCCAACCTGTGCGACTACGACCGCCCCTTCGAGTACGCCGTGGTCACCCTCACGGGCGACGATCCGTTCGGCGCTGAGCCCGTTTCTCAGGACTACGTCGTGGACACCGGCTGTTCCCGCATCGAGACCTCACCAGGTGAGTTCCATGCCCTCAACGAAGCCAACGTGGTGCCGTGGGCCGGCCACGGGGTGGCCGCAACGATGGTCGGCCCCTCCTTCGGTGGTGCCGCCTGGCCCTACAAGTACTTCATCGGCATGCTCGGCTGAGCACGGAGGTCAGTGCTTGTCCTGGCGCCGCACGAACACCTCACGCGTCAGCATCAGGATCGCGGCGGCGGTCGGAATCGCCAGCAGTGCGCCGACGACGCCAAGGAGGGCGGCACCGACGAGTGCCGCGATCACGGTGACGGCGCCGGGGACGTCGACCGAGCGTGACATCACGCGCGGGTAGATCAGGTAGTTCTCGAGTTGCTGGTAGATCACGTAGAAGATGATGCAGGCGATGCCGATCTTCGGGTCCTCTGCGAAACCGATCGCGGTCACGATGACCGCGCCGATCGTGGCGCCGATCATCGGGATCACGTCGAGCAGCGCGACCACGAACGCCAGCGCGACGGCGTACTGGCTCAGGCCGACGATGAACAGGAAGATCAGCGACGTCACTCCGGCGCAGGTGGCGACGATGAAGGCGCCGGACACGTAGCCACCGACACCCTTGATGATCCGGTCGCCGAGCTTGGTGACCCGGTCGCGGCGCGAGGCGGGAGCGAGGCCGTAGAGCGCGTGCTTGGTCTTGTCGAGCGACGAAAGGAAGTAGAGCGTCAGCACGATCACGACGAACGCGTTGGCCAGGACCCCGAGCACGGCCAGGCCGACACCGAGGACACCGCCGAAAATGTTGCTGGCGAAGTCGCCCTTGGCGATGTACGCCTTGATCTTGTCGATCACGTCGTACTGCTTGTCGAGGTCCTGAACCTTCTGGTTCTTCTGCAGGGAGTCGAGCCAGCCCGGAGCGTTGTCGGTGATGGACTTGATCTGGTCGGAGATCACCGGGACGAACGCGACCAGGAAGAGCGCCAGTGCGGCCAGCACCAGGAGGATCACGGTGAGTACGGCGTAGGAGCGGCGCATGCCGCGGCGCTCGAAGAACTCGACACCGGGGTTGAGACCCGCGGCGAGGAACATCGAGACGACGATCAGCACGAGCACCGACCCGATCGACACGATCTGCTCGCCCAGCCACCAGGCGATGAAGAACCCGAGGCCGCCGAAGAAGCCGATCAGGAACGGTCCCCTGTTCAGCGGCGGACCGGGCTCACCGAAATCTTCTGGGGACGGCTCGGGCGCGAGCGCCGGCTCGTCCCGGGTCGCCTCGTCGTCGACGTCGAGCAAGGCGTCCGGCTCCCGCTCGGGAGCCGGATCCTTGCTCAACTCTCGTCCTCGCCGAAACCCGCCACGACGTCACGGAGGGAAGCCAGCTGGGCGGTGATCGCGTCCCGGCGCTTGGTCAGCCGGTCGAGCTCCGCCCGAGTGGCGGCGACGTCGCGCTCGGCCTCGGCGTTGCTGGTCGAGGTGACCGACTCGGCCTGGGTGCGGGCCGAGGCCAGGATCTGCTCGGCCTCTCGGCGTGCCCGGGTCAGCAGCGCCTCGGACTCCGACTGGGCCTGCTGGCGGTGGGCGGACGCCTGGTTGGTCGCCTCGCGAGCGCGCTGCTCGGCCGCGTCGGCACGCTGCTCGGCCTCCTCGACGAGGCGACGGGTCTCGGAGGTCGCGCTGTTGTGGTGGTCGGTTGCCTCACGGGCCAACCGCTCCTTCTCGACGGCCAGCGTGCGCCGGGCCTCCTGGACCTCGCGGTCGGCGGCCGCCCTGGCCTGCTCGACCTCGCGGGTCGCGGCGGTGCGTAGCTCGTTGGTCTCCTGCTGGGCCGCGAGCCGGAGCTGTGCTGCCTCGCGGCGTGCGGACGCCAGGGTGTCCTCGGCTTCGGCACGCGCCAGGTTGAGCTCCTGCTCGGCGTCGGCGACGACGCGGGCGCGGTGTCCGTCGAGCTCCTCGAGCTGGACCATGCGCATGTCGTCGGCCTCGCGGGCGGCATCCGCGCGGATCGCCTTCGCGTCGCGGGTCGCCTGCTCGCGGATCTCAGCCGCGTCGCGCTCGGCGACGCCCCGAATCTCGCTGGCCTCCTCCTCGGCAAGGCGCAGCATGGCGCTGGCCCGGCCGCCCAGACCCGCGTACGACGGTTTCTCGATCTCGGACAGCTCACGCTTGGCGTCCTGGAGCTGGGCCTCGAGCTCGAGGACGCGCTTCTCGGACTGGGTCAGGCTGCTGCCGAGACCGGCCTTTTCGGAGCTGAGCTGACGGATCCGGGCGTCGACGGCATCCTTGTCGTAGCCGCCGCGGCGTACGAGAGGCAGCGCGGACGCGGACTGCGGGTTGGCCGGCGGTAGGACCGGG
>JAOPXM010000021.1 GCA_025965125.1 Nocardioides sp. | reverse complement strand
GCTTTACGACTTCAGCATCCAGATCACGGGCGCCAACACCGTCCATGCCCACTGGAGCCTGAACTCGTACACGGTCACCTTCGACGCCAACGGCGGCAGCACCGTCGCCGACCAGGCCGTGGACTACAGCGACCCCGCCGCCCTGCCCACCGAACCCACCCGCACCGGGTACACCTTCACCGGCTGGTACAGCGCCGCCAGCGGGGGCACGCTCTACGACTTCACCGACCCCATCACCGGCACCACCCAGCTGACCGCGTACTGGAGCCTGAACTCGTACACGGTCACCTTCGACGCCAACGGCGGCGGCACCGTCGCCGACCAGACCGTGGCCTACGGCGACCCCGCCACCCTGCCCACCGAACCCACCCGCACCGGGTACACCTTCACCGGCTGGTACAGCGCCGCCAGCGGGAGCACGCTCTACGACTTCACCAACCCCATCACCGGCGCCCAGACGCTGTACGCGCACTGGACGGCCGACACCCCCACTCCGGCCACAGACACCGACCACGACGGAGTCAGTGACGTGGACGAGGTCGTCCTCGGCACCGACCCGACAAATCCCGACACCGACGGCGACGGCCTCACCGACGGCCAGGAGGTGACTGGTTCGGAGAACACATTCAACAACTGCGCTACCGACCCGCTGCGCAAGGACACCGATCGAGACGGCCTGAGTGACGGACTCGAGATCCACGGCATCAACCTGCACCGACTGCTCGTGCTGCCGGGGAACCAGGTCGTCGATCTTGGACTCGTCAAGCCGAATCCGTGCAGTCATGACACAGACAAGGACGGGCTCCGGGACGGACGGGAGATCCGCGGCTTCCCTACCCGCAAGCTCCACCACACCTACCGGTCGAACCCGGTCACCGCCGACTCGGACCAAGACGGGCTCGGCGACAGGGCAGAAGTGACGGGCTCGGCGAACCGCAGGTTCGCGCGCAGGCCCACCGACCCCATGAACTGGGACACCGACAGGGGTGGCGTCTCGGACGGCCGCGAAGTGCGCTCTGGCAGCGACCCCACCGACGACACGTCTGGCCCCGGGCACCCCAGGCTGCAGACTCCTTGGGGAGGGTGACCCGACCCGTCGAGGTCACGGACGCGCGGCAGGACCAGACCGTCGCATCGATGCCTCGAGGTCCGCGACGTCGGTGACCGGGCGCTCGCACACCATGCCCCGGCAGACGTACGCCGCCGGACTGCCGTCGACCTCGGTGCGGCCATCGAGCAGCGGGATACCGGTGCCCCCGGCCCCCGCGACCACGACGACAGCGCCAGGCTTGCGACGGGCGGCGACCTCCAGGGCGTCTCGATCCGGCCCGGGTGCACCGACGACCGCGATCTCCAGCGGGCCGACGAGCATCGCCTCGGCGGCAGCGAGCGACCAGCCGGCGAACCTGGGCGCCCGCTCGGCGAGCGTCGACACGGTTGCGACGGCCTGCTCGGCCGCGTCGCGGTAGCGGCCGAGGCCGCTCAGCGCGTGGTACGTCGTGAGCGCGTGCACCACCGACGACAGGCCGGACGGGCTGGCGTTGTCACCCGGGTCGCGTGGCCTGGCCACGAGGGCCTCGGCGTCGTCCGCCGTGTCGAAGAAGCCGCCGTCGTCCGCCCGGAACCGGTTCAGCGCGTCGTCGAGCAGGGTGGCGGCCCGCTCCAGCCAGACCGCTTCGCCGGTGACCTGGGCCAGCGACAGGAACCCCGATGCCACGCAGCCCAGGTCCTCCAGGACGGCCGCATGTCGGCCGACGAGGCCGCGGCGCGACACCCGACGCAGCCGCCCGTCGACGAGGTGCAGGTCGGCGAGCAGCTGCCCTGCCGCCTCGGCCGCCTCGACGTACCTCTCAACTCCCAGCAGCCGACCGGCGTCGCAGAGGCCGGTGATGGCCAGCCCGTTCCAGGCAGCCACGACCTTGTCGTCGAGTGCGGGTCGGACCCGCTGCTCGCGTGCCGCCATCAGTCGAGTCCGCACAGCCTCCAGCCGCCCGGTGTCGTCGGGGTCGGCGAGCAGCTGCAGGGTCGAGGCGCCGTGCTCGAACGTGCCCGCGTCGGTGACCTCGAAGACCCGCGCGGCCCAGGCACCGTCGTCGGCTCCGAGCACCTCCACCAGCTGGGCGGGTGTCCAGGCGTAGAACTTGCCCTCGACGCCCTCGCTGTCCGCATCGAGGGCGGAGGCGAAGCCGCCCTCCGACGTTTGCAGCTCGCGCAGCATGAAGTCCGCGGTGCCACGGGCCACCCGGTCCCCGACCGGGCCGCCCCAGCGTGCGTAGAGGCCGACCAGCTGCGCGTTGTCGTAGAGCATCTTCTCGAAGTGGGGGACGACCCACCGTCGGTCGACCGAGTAGCGGGCGAAGCCGCCGCCGAGCTGGTCGTAGATGCCGCCCCGCGCCATGGCGGTGCAGGTCGCATCGAGCAGCTGCCGACTCATCGCCGAACGGGTCCGGTCGGCGTGCCGGAGCAGGAACTCCAGAACCATCGACGGGGGGAACTTGGGTGCGTCGCCGAACCCGGCAGCACCCGGGTCGAACTCGCTCCCCAGGGTCTGGACGGCCTGGTCGAGGACCTCCGCCGTGAGCGGGCCCGACGACAGGACTGCGACCTGGTTGAGGTGCTCACGCAGGGTGCCGGCCACGCGTCGTACGTCGTCGCCTCGGTTCTGCCAGGCGTCGGTCAGGGCGCCGAGCACCTGGCGGAACGACGGCTGTCCGTGCCGCGGCTCGTCCGGGAAGTAGGTGCCGGCGAAGAAGGGGTTGCCGTCGTGGTCGAGCACGCACGTCATCGGCCAGCCGCCGTGGCCGGTCATCGACGTGGTGGCCTGCATGTAGACCGCGTCGACGTCCGGACGCTCCTCGCGGTCGACCTTGATGCTCACGAAGTGCTCGTTGAGGTACGCCGCGGTGGCGTCGTCCTCGAAGGACTCGTGCGCCATCACATGGCACCAGTGGCAGGCGGCGTACCCGATGCTCAGCAGCACCGGAACGTTTCGTCGCCGGGCCTCCTCGAACGCGGCCGGCTCCCACTCCCACCAGTCGACAGGGTTGTCGGCGTGCTGCAGCAGGTACGGGCTCGTCGCACCGGCAAGACGGTTCACGTCATCCATCATCCCGCAGCCCCGGGGCAGCTCCAGTGTTGGCACCAGGCGCGCCCACGCTGCCTTCGGGCTGCTCAACGCCACGCCCCGGATCTCCACGCTGCCCGAGTCCGAGCTGTCGGAATTGCTGCAGGAGATGACGTTGGCAGCGTTGGGTGGTTTGTCGGTATGACAATTCTGGACACACCCATCGCACTGCTCGACGGCACCCCCTCTACCTCGGCTCGATCACCGGCGGGCGACCCGCGCTGGTGGTCAACGTCGCGTCGAATTGACGCCTGACGTCGCATTACACCGCCCTGGAGGATCTGCACGAGAAGTACGACGGCCGTACGACGTGTACGACGCGCTCACCCCGGCGGCCACCGCCAGCGGCAACTCCGGCGACATCCAGTGGAACTTCGAGAAGTTCCTGGTGTCAACTTCGGGGAGGTCGTCGCGCGGTTCAGCCCCCAGGCGCCGCCGGACGACCAGCGGATCATAGACGCGGCCGAGGACCTGCTCGCCTAGGTCTGCGGCGCGCTCCCGTGGTGCCCGGCGCGGCTCCGCGACACACTCAGCCGTCACCGAGTACGGCCGGATGGATGTCCTTGTCAACAACGCCGGGAGCGGCCGCGCAGGCAGCGGGCTGCGCGAGGACCCGGAGTTCTGCCGGAGCATCGACACCAACCTCAACGGCACCTGTTGGATGGCCCGCGCCTGCGCTGCGCACATGCCCGAGGGTCCTCGATCGGCAACATCGCCACCGTCCTTGGCCAGGTCGCCTCGCAGACCTCCGCGCGGGTCGCGTCGCTCACTGGTGTTACCCCCAAGCTGGCTACTGCGCCAGCAAGGCGGGGGTTAGGGCTGACTCGCGATTTGGCGCAACAGTGGTCGGGCCGCAGGGGCATCCGGGTGAACGCGCTATGCCCTGGCTACTTCGACAGCGAGATCACCAACGCCGAAGGTGCCGAGAACCTACGCACGATGGTCGCGGACAACAGCATTCTTGGGCGCTAGTCGCGAGTAGCGGCACTCGTTGTCGTCGTGGTCGACGATCAGGTGACCCGCTTCAGGCCCGCAGACGTGATCCACTTTCTCGTCCGGTGGCTCCAGCGTCGGCCGTCGCCGCCCCAGGGGATCTCGTTCGCCGTCATGATGTCTCCTGGGCAGGTGGGTTCGCGCTTCAGAAGCCGACGGACAGTCGGATGAGCACGACGTGGATCCGACCGGGAAACTCCTGGTGGATCTCCAGGATCTTCGCTACGGCGCTGTGCTGTCCGTATGCGGCCTGCGCCCGAGCATCTTCGAGGACCAGACTGTGCTGATAGATCCGCTCCCGAGCCGCGTCCACGCTCGGGACGAGTTTCTGCGCACCGACGACGAAGATGACGTTGGCCGCCCCCCAGGCGTAGGAGGCCAGCTGGCTACCGGAGGCCGAGGCGATGATGAGCGTGCCGTCGCGGGTGATCGCATGGACGCTGCCGAGGGCGTAGTCGGGCTGGCCGCCGATCGCCTTCATCTCCTGAGCCTGGGTCTCGAAGTCGAGCGCGAGCATCTTGTGGCGCGCCGAGTCGTACGGTCCGCCGTGGTTGATCGCATCGGCGATGCCGGTCTCGTCCAGCGTCACCGACGTGTTGGTCATCACCGAGGCGCCGTTTGGGATGCGCGCGAGGACGGCGGCCTGCGCGGCCGGGAGGTCGTCGACGAGGTCGACGCTGAAGCCGTGCTCCTCGAGTGCGACGATGGTTGTTGCGAGCGTCTGCTCGTCGGGCAGCGTGGTGAAGCGGTCAGCTGTGTCTGTTGAGCTCATGCAGTCCTCCGGTCGGAAGTTGGGCCGTGCCTCATTCCTTGAACAGGCGGTCGGTGAGGACGAT
>JAOPXM010000165.1 GCA_025965125.1 Nocardioides sp. | reverse complement strand
GAGCACCCGACCAGGGACGGCACCGGCATCCGCGACTACATCCACGTCTGGGATCTCGCCCGGGCCCATGTGCGGGCGGTCGAGGCCTTCGACGACGTCCTGGCCGCCGTCGACGCCCCCAGCACCGTGATCAACATCGGCACCGGTCAGGGCGTCACCGTGCGCGAGCTGGTCACGGCGTTCGAGAAGGTCTTCGGCAGCGACGTCCCCGTCACCGAGGCCCCCCCGCGGCCCGGTGACGTCGTCGGCGCCTTCGCCAACGTCGACAAGTCCGTGCGGCTCCTCGACTGGCGCACCCGGCTGACACTCGAGGACGCGATCGCATCGGCGCTGGCCTGGGGCGACAAGCGCCAGGAGATCCTGGGCTACGAGTGACGCGTCGTACGACGAGGCTCCTGGTCGCCGCGCTGGTCGTTTCGACTGTCGCGACCGGGTGGGTGGCTCGGCCTTCGGCACAGGGTCGCCTCGAGCTCACCGGGTTACGAGACGGTTGCTGCGCAACCTCCTCAACCAGCGGTGTGCGCGCGACCTCCTCAACCAGCGACAAGCCGCTGGCGGGACGAGTGGTCGTGATCGATCCGGGCCACCAGCTCGGCAACCACAACTACCCCGCGAAGATCAACCGACCGGTCCCCGCGGGTGGCTTCAAGAAGCCCTGCAACACCACGGGCACCGCCACGAACGCCGGTTATCCCGAGGCCACGTTCGTCTGGCGCGTGTCGCTGCTGCTGCGGGACCGGCTCGTCAACCAGGGAGCGCGGGTCGTGCTGACCCGGCACAGCAACCGCCAGGACCGCTGGGGTCCGTGCGTCGACACCCGCGGCCGGGCCGGGAACGCGATCCCGGCCGACCTCAAGATCAGCGTGCACGGGGACGGCTCCTACACCGCCGGGGCGCGGGGCTTCCACGTCATCGCGCCCACGGACCGCCGCCCCTGGACCCACGACATCTACCCCACGTCGAAGCGGCTCGCTCGGGACACTCGTGCCGCCCTGCTCGGGGTCGGCCTCCCGGTCGCGAACTACATCGCCGGCGGCGACGGCCTCGACTTCCGCTCCGACCTCGCCACGCTCAACCTCTCCGACGTCCCGACCGTGATGGTCGAGCTCGGCAACATGCGCAACGCTCGCGACGCCCGACAGATGACCACCGTGGCCGGGCGCACGACGTACGCCCGGGGCCTGGCGCGAGCGATCGACGCCTTCTTGGGCGCCTGAACACCGCCATCTAGGATCTGAGACATGACGCTGCGCCTGCCACGCCGAGCCGTCGGCGCGGCAGTCGGGCTCGCGCTGCTCGCCGCGGTGTCGGGCTGCAACGACAACAACCCTGCCGAGCCCGGCGACACCGCCCCCAAGCACGGACTGGTCGCGATCATCGGCGACTCCTACATGGCCGGCGCGGACCCGGCCGACCCGGGCTCCGGGATGGCCGGCAAGGTCGCCGACGACCTCGGCATGTACCTCTCCAACTTCTCGATCGGCGGCACCGGCTACCTCCGCGGCGGCCCGACCGGGACCGAGGAGTACGGCACCCAGGCGAAGCTCGCCGTCAAGAGCAAGGCGAACCTCTACGTCGTCTACGGCGGCGCGAACGACTGGATCGGCATCTACCAGGGCGGGTCACAGACCCTCGACGAGCTCGCCACGGCCGCTCGCGGCGTCTTCGCCACGCTTTCGAACGTGGCCCGGAAGGCCCACGTGGTCATCGTCGGGCCGATCTGGCCGCCCGTGACCCCCGACCCCGGCATCCTCAAGATCCGAGACGTGCTCAAGCAGGAGGCGGAGGCCGCCGGCCTGACGTTCATCGACCCCATCGCCGAGGGGTGGCTGACGGTCGACAACCTGGACGACCTCATCGGCCCCGACAACATCCACCCCAGCGCCGCCGGCAACATCTACTTCGCCAAGAAGATCGCCGACGCGGTCGACGGCGCCATCCACTGAGACACCCGGTCCCGGGACCGCTGGGACGTCGGACAGGATGTGCCTATGCCAGTGGACCCCGGGATCGCGACCCTGCTCGACCTGATCAAGAGCTCCGGCTACCCGCCGATGTGCGACGGCACACCCGAGCTGGGCCGGCAGGCGCTCCGGGCGATGACCGTCGACCCCGTGCAGCCGCACGACGTGATCGCAGTGGGATCGGTCGAGGACCTCGAGGTGGCCGGACGTCCTGCCCGGCTCTACCGGCCTGCGGGTGCCGCCCCGTTTCCCACGCTGGTCTACCTACACGGCGGCGGCTTCGTGATCGGCGACCTCGACACGCACGACCAGCTCTGTCGCCGGATCTGCCGCGACGCTGAGGCCGTCGTGCTCTCCGTCGACTACCGACTCGCGCCCGAGGCGCCGTTCCCGGCAGCCGTCGAGGACGCCCTGGCTGCGGTCGAGTGGGCGGCCGGTCACCTGACCGAGCTCGGCGGCAACGAGATGCTCGCGGTCGGGGGTGACAGCGCCGGCGGCAACCTCTCCGCGGTCGTGGCGCAGGCGCTGCCGGACAAGGTGCGGGCGCAGGTGCTGCTGTACCCCGCGACACACGTGCTCGGCGACTACGCGTCCCGGACGGACAACGCGGAGGGCTACTACCTCGAGCTGGCGACGATGGAGTGGTTCTTCGGCCACTACGTGACGGGGATCGACGACCTGGACGCGGACGACATCCGGCTCTCCCCGCTGCTGGGCGACCTCGCCGGGGTGGCCCCGGCGCTCGTCGTGACCGCCGAGTTCGACCCCCTGCGCGACGAGGGTGAGGCGTACGCCGCCAAGCTCCACGCGGCGGGCGTGCCCGTCGACAGGGTCCGCTACGACGCCATGGTGCACAGCTTCCACGACATGGGGATGCTGAGCCCGGCGGCCGGCGTCGCCACCGAGGACGTCGTGGCCCGGATCAGGAACCTGCTGCACGGCTGAGCGGAGCTCAGCTCGGCATCACGAACTCCACGAGCGGGGTGACCCGCCGCGCGATCTCGTCGTCGGTCAGGTCCCGACGCGCGCCCAGCAGGGTCATCGACTGCATGGTGACGGCGCCGTACAGGCACTGGAAGAGCGTCATCGTCGGGAAGTCGGCAGGGACCTCGCCACGCTCGATGGCTCTCCCCACGATCGCGAAGAGCGACTCGCTGTGTCGTCGCGCGACCCGCTGGCCGAACATGCCGAGGGCCGCGGAGGCGGTCGCGGCGTCGACGGTGAGCCGGACCGTGGCCCAGCCGATGGGATCCATGTAGTGGCGGAAGAGGTTGGCGGCGAGTTGCTCCAGGTCGCTGCGGAGGCTCCCGGTGTCGACCTCCTCGATGCCGCTGGAGTGCGCCTCGATGGCGTCGGTCAGCAGCGAGTCCTTGTCGCGCCAGCGCAGGTAGACCGTCGACTTGCCGACGCCGGCCCTCCGGGCGACCGCGTCCATGGTGAACCCGGCCCAGCCGCGCTCGCCGTACTCCTCCAGCGCCGCTTCGAGGATGCGGCCCTCGGCGCCGGGAGTGCGGGGACGACCACGGCTCTTGCGCAACGCCGAGTCGGACGAGGTCATTGAATGATTCAACCACCAGGTGGTGTCCGGCACCGTCCTTCGTGGCGCGGCCACCGACGGTGTCGAGGAGGTCGATAGGGTTTCCGGACCCGCCGAGAGGACGCGATGAGCTGGTTCGACCGCAACACCCATCACTGGGACGAGTGGCCGCTCCCGTCGTTGCTCGAGGCGAAGGGCGACCAGCGCGTCAGCCTCGTCGTACCCGCACGCAACGAGGCAACGACGGTCGGCGACGTCGTCACCCGGGTGCGGGAGGCGCTGGTCGACACCGTGGCGTTGCTCGACGAGATCGTGGTGATCGACTCCGACTCGACCGACGACACGTACGCCGTCGCCACCGACGCCGGCGCCGTGGTGCACCGCTCGGCCGAGATCCGTCCCGACCTCGGGTCCGTGCCCGGCAAGGGCGAAGCGATGTGGAAGTCGCTGTTCGTGACGTCGGGAGACGTGCTGGTGTTCATGGACGCCGACCTCGTGGAGTGGGACACGCATTTCGTGCCCGGACTGCTCGGGCCCCTGCTCACCCGGCCCGAGGTCGCCCTGGTGAAGGGGTTCTACGAACGGCCGCTCCTCGTGGGAGAAGGGGCGGGGGCCTACGACGGTGGCCGCGTGACCGAGCTCGTCGCCCGACCGTTGATCGCGTTGGAGTACCCATCGCTGTCCGGGCTGGTGCAGCCCCTGGCGGGGGAGTGGGCGGTTCGCCGGTCGCTGTTCGAGAGCCTCGCGGTGCCGACCGGGTACGCCGTCGAGCTGGCGGCGCTCGTGGACACGCTCGCCCTGCGGGGTCTGGACGCCATTGCCCAGGTCGACCTCGGTCGCCGGGCACACCGTCACCAGGAGCTGCTCGACCTCGGCGCCATGGCCACCCAGCTCCTCGGCGCCGTCGCGTCGCGGCAGAGCGGCCTCGACAGGTCGGACCAGCTCGACCGCGCGGTGACACTGCGTCAGTACCGCCCCGGTGAGGGGCGGATCGCGCCGACCGACCGGGCCGTCCCGCTCTCCGAACGTCCGCCGGCGGTGCGCTTCCCATGACCCTCAAGCTCGGGCGGCACGAGTTCGCCGACGACGCGACGCTGATGATGGCGATCGTCAACCGCACCCCGGACTCGTTCTACGACAAGGGTGCGACCTGGGCGGAGGAGTCGGCCTTCGCGCGCGTTGCGCAGGTGGTGGCCGAGGGCGCGGAGATCGTCGACATCGGCGGCATCAAGGCCGCTCCCGGAGTCGAGATCGGGCCAGCCGAGGAGATGTCGAGGGTCGTGGACTTCGTGGCGCGGGTGCGATCTTCGTTCCCTGCCCTGGTCATCTCGGTCGACACCTGGCGCGCCCCTGTCGGCCAGGCTGCCTGCGAGGCCGGGGCCGACGTGCTCAACGATGCCTGGGGAGGCGCGGACCCGGAGCTCGTGGACGTGGCGGCGTCGTACGGTGCGGCCATCGTGTGCACCCACACGGGTGGGGTCGCGCCGCGGACCCGGCCCTACCGGATCGAGTACGACGACGTGGTGGCGTCGGCCGTGGCCGACACGGTCGCGTACGCCGAGCGGGCGGTCGCGGCCGGCGTCCCCCGCTCGTCAGTGGTCATCGACCCGGCGCACGATTTCGGCAAGAACACCTTCCACTCGCTCGAGCTCACGAGGCGGCTGGGCGAGCTCGTCGACACCGGCTGGCCGGTGCTGGTCTCGCTGTCCAACAAGGACTTCGTCGGCGAGACGCTCGACCTCCCCGTCGGGTCCCGGCTGACCGGCACGCTGGCCGCCACCGCGGTCTGCGCCCTTGCCGGCGCCCGGATCTACCGGGTCCACGAGGTCGTCGAGACCCGCCAGGTCGTGGACATGGTGTGGACGATCGCCGGCCGGCGTCCCCCCTCCCGCGCGATCCGGGGGCTGCAGTGAATGAGACCGAAAGGGGGATAGTCCGTGACGAAACTGCTGTCTCAGGGCCCGAATCACGACAGTTCCGTCACGGAGTATCCCGAATCGTGCTCGTCCCGGGCGTGTTGGCGCTGCTCCCGGAGTACGCCGGGCTGGTCGACCCGGTTGCCGAGCTCCGGGCGGCCTGCTCCACCGCGGTCGGGTGGTTGTGCTGGGCCCCGGAGGTGACCGTGATCGCGGACGAGCAGGGCGCGCGGGTGGCCGCGCACCTGCTCGAGCAGGCCCGCAGCCTGAGGGTCACCTGCCCGTCGGAAGCGGATCTGCGGCTGATGGCGGGCGAGGGCGCCGCTCACCTCGTCGTGGCGAACGGGACGGCCCGCAGGAGCGAGAAGGCGCCTGGCTACCTGGACGAGCGGGCGGCGGGTTTCGATGCCGCCCTGGGTACGGCGCTGCGCACCCCGGACCCGGCCGCACTGGGCGGCCTCGACGAGGAGCTCGCAGCCGACCTCCTCGTCGGCAACCCAGCCGGCCTGCGCGAGCTGGCGGGTCTGTTGACCGTCGAACACCGGCTGGTGTTCGACCACGACGACGACCCGTTCGGGGTGCAGTACTGGGTGATGGGGTGGCAGTGCGAGTCCTGACGGGTCCCGAGGGGGCCGGAGCCGGCGAGCTCTCGGACCGCGACCTCGAGCGGCTGTACGAGCCCCCCACGCTGCCCTGGCTGAGGGTCAACATGGTGACCACGGTCGACGGTGCCGCGACCGGCGAGTCCGGCAGGTCCGGCTCGATCAACAACGTCCCGGACAAGCGGGTCTTCGACACGCTGCGGCGCCTCGCCGACGTGATCATTGTCGGGGCCGGGACCGCTCGCGCCGAGGGGTACGGCCCCGGTGACACCCCGATCGTGGTGGTCAGCCGCCGCGGGGAGATCCCCGAGAACCTGCGCGGAGCCCCGCCCGGCTTCGTCCTGCTGGCGACGTGCGAGACCGCTCAGGGCCTCGACGAGTCCCGGGCGCTGCTCGGTGCCGAGCACGTCCTCGTCCTCGGCGCCGACTCGGTCGACCTGGTGCGGCTGCGCGACCGCCTCGAGACCCTGGGCCACCACGACCTCCTCTGCGAGGGCGGCCCCCACCTGCTGCGCGACCTGCTCGATGCCGGCGTTGTCGACGAGCTCACGGCGACGGTCGTGCCACGCCTGGTCGCCGGTGCCGGCCCGCGGATCACGGCCGGGGCCCCCGTCGACGTACCCCTCGAGCTCACCCTGTTGCTGGAGGAGGGCGGCACCCTGCTGGGCCGCTGGTCAGTGGTCCGGAGCTCTGCCTGACACCTGACGAAGGCCCTGCTAGGCCTCGACGCCTTCTGGTCCTAGAGTGCGAGGTCCCGGGCCGTGCGAGGCCCGGTCTCTGGAGGGAAGTCACCCATGTCTCGTCTGGTCCGCCCGCTCGCCGCGCTCTTCGCCCTGCTGCTCGCCGCGGCAGCGCTTTCCGCGTCAACCTCGACCTCGGCCACAGCAACGGCCAAGGCCGGGGACTCCGCCGACGAGCCGATGTACCAGTCGGCGCCTGGCTTCAGACCGACCGCCAACCGCGCACGGGTCGCGCCGAACAAGTACTCCGCGGTCCTGGTCAACGTCGCCAAGGTGCGGGCCGCACTGCCGGCGGCCGGTGCGGGACGTACGACGTTTCCGGTGCCGACGCCCGCCGGTGGGACCGAGCGCTTCAGCGTACGTCGCACCAGCGTCATGGAGCCGAAGCTCGCTGCCGCGCACCCCGAGATCGCGACCTGGGCGGGACGTTCCCTGGAACACCCCGGCACCACCATCGCGCTCGACGTGACACCGCTGGGCTTCCACGCATCCGTGCGCGGTCCGTCCGGACAGGGCGCGTGGTACGTCGACCCGGCGTACGACGAACGCGGCACCACCGTGCACCTGAGCTACTCCGGCGGCCAGGTCCCGCGCGCCGAGGACACGTTCGTCGAGCGCGAGACGCCCACGATCCGCAAGGACCTCACCCGCAGCGCCGGCCAGCACACCGCCCGGCGGGCCGCCGGCAGCCTGGTCAAGCAACGCGTCTACCGCCTTGCGCTGACCTCGGACCCGTCGTACGCCGCCTACTTCGGCAGCGCCAATGTGACCGCGGCGAAGGTCACCCTGATCAACCGGGTCAACCAGATCTACAACGACGACATGGCGATCAAGATGATCCTCGTCGCCAACAACGACGCGCTGAACTTCGACACCGAGGCCAAGGCCACGGGCGCCAACGGCCCCTGTGGTGCGCACCCGTGCTTCGACCCGCCGATCGACAACCCGGGCACCAACAACGACGTGCCCGGCCAGCTGGACTTCTGCGACATCGGCACGCTGGGCCGCAACCGCACCGTCCTCGGCCTGCTCATCGGCGCCGACAACTACGACATCGGGCACATCGCGCTCGGCGTCAACGGTGGCGGCATCGCCGAGCTCGGCGTCGTGGGCGCCGACTACAAGGGCGGCGGGTGCACGGGGATCCCGCAGCCCAAGGGTGACTTCTTCGCCATCGACTACGTCGCGCACGAGATGGGCCACCAGTTCGACGGCAACCACACCTTCAACGGCATCAACTTCGCCTGCTCCGGCGGCAACCGCAACGGCAGCACGTCGGTCGAACCCGGCTCGGGCTCGTCGGTGATGGCGTACGCCGGCATCTGCGGGCAGGACGACCTGCAGCCGCACACGGACCCGTACTTCTCGCAGCGTTCGATCACGGAGGTGTCGGGCTACACCAGCAAGACGGCGAAGCACGTCGCCGACGTGCAGGACGTATCGCTCGAGGGCTTCGACTCCAACGGCGACACCATTACGATCGCCTTCGGCGCTGAGACGCCGGTGACCCTCACCCGGGGCACGGACTACGACGCCGCTCACATCAAGTCGGCCGTCGAGGCGATGACCGGCCAGCAGGTGATCATCGCCGGCTGGGGCTACGACCCGTGGGGCAGCTACGACGCTTACCCTGCGCCCCTGACCGAGCCAGATGACACCGGTTTCCAGGTCATCTTCTCCAACCGGCTCCTGCCCGAGCGCGCCCCCGCCGACTCGGTGGACGTCGCGGACCTGAGCGTCACCGGCTCGAGCGGAGTGACCACCATGGTCGGCGAGACCGCCAAGGGCGGGCCGGCCGACAACCGCGGTGACGTCGTCACGACGACGGCCAACCACGCCCCAGTCGCGCACGCGCCGGCGAACAAGACCTTGCCGACCCGCACGCCCTTCACGCTCACCGGATCCGGTTCGGACAGCGACGGCAACCACCTCACCTATCTGTGGGAGCAGAACGACAAGGGTGGTGCCTCCGGCACCAACCTGGTGTCGAACAAGAAGGTGACCGGTCCGCTCTTCCGGATCTTCGGCGTCTACGCCGCAGTGACGTCGCAGGGCACCCTGCACAGCCCGTCGCCGGGCGAGAACCTGGCGACCGGCAGCCCGAGCCGGACGTTCCCGGACCTCAAGCAGGTCCTGGCCGGCACGACGAACGCGCGGACGGGGAAGTGTCCGAAGGCGCCCGGCAACCCCAACACGGCGCTGCCCCGCTACGTGCTCAACTGCTACTCGGAGTTCCTGCCGACCGCCGACTACCTCGGCACCCCGGGCTCCACGAAGCGGGCCATGCACTTCCGCATCACCGCCCGCGACGGGTTCGCCAACGGCGGCGGCACCGGCCACGACGACGTCGTGCTCAGGGTCGACCCGAATGCCGGTCCGTTCCTGGTCACCTCTCAGGCCGAGAAGGGCCTCAAGGTCGCCGGTGGCACCATGCAGCGGGTCACGTGGGACGTCAACGGCACCCGGCCGCTGGCCCACAACGTCCGGATCCGGCTGTCGACCGACGGCGGCAAGACCTTCGACCGCGTCCTGAAGGGGAAGACCCCGAACGACGGATCGGTCACGGTCAAGCTGCCGAAGGTCTCGACCGGTGCGGCCAGGATCATGGTCGAGGCACGAGGCAACTACTTCTTCGCCGTGAACCCCAAGGGCTTTTCGATCAAGGGCGGCGGGTCCGCCCGCCCGCTGCGGTCGCGCAACCTGTTCTGATCGGTACGCCGGGCTCGTCGGCCGCCCTCAGCGGCGCTCGGCGAGCTCGGCGAGCGAGCATCGGATCAGGAACTCGTACTCCGCCACCAGCACCCTGATCTCGTCCGCGGCGTCGGGGTCGCCCTGCTGGAAGCCGGTGAGCAGCGTCGTGCCGACCAGGGCGAGACGCTCGGCGCGCAGGGGGTCGTCGACCGTCCGCTGCAGGACCTCGCGGAGGATGACCCGGCGCTTCCGGTCGACCCGGCTCTGCGCGGCCGCGACCTGCCGGTCGAGGTGGCTCCAAGCCCGGATCGCCGCCTCGGCACGGTGCGGTAGGCCGATCGCGCTCCGGGTCAGGACACCGAGCGCGACATCGGGCCTCTCCGCAGCCGCGGCCAGCTCGGCGTACGCCTCGGTCTGTTCCTGCTCCCAGTGCACGAGCAGCAGCTCGACGAAGGTCCGCAAGCTGCCGAAGTGGTGGTAGAACGAGCCCGTCGTCACCCCGAGGGAACGACACAGCACGCCGATCTTGAGCGCCCCGGCACCGTCGGCGGCCAGAACCTGCATGGCCGCCCGGAAATAGTCGTCGCGGCTGACCTGGGTGGGCATGTCGCGTGCTCCTCGGATGGTCGGCTGCCGACGAGTGAACACGAGGTTGCGGGATCTCGCCCCAGGAATGTCGGGACTCTGACCAAAAGGATGAGACGCGCCTGCCAGAGTGAGCCTCATGCGAGTCGGGATGACGATGCCGATCATGGAGCCGGACCTCTGGGACAAGGGAGCAGCGACCCTCGAGGCCTGGGCGCGGGCGATCGACGAGGGCCCGTTCTCCTCGCTGTGCTTCGGGGAGCGGATGGCCTTCGACAACCCGGAGACCCTCACCCTCCTCGGCGCGGTCGCGGCGTGGACCGAACGGGCCCGCCTCGTCACGACGGTGATCGTGCCGCAGCTGCACGACCCCGTCCTGCTGGCCAAGTCACTGGCGACCGGAGACCAGCTGAGCAACGGTCGGCTGACGGTCGGGTTCGGGGTCGGCGGCCGCGAGGAGGACTACCGGGCGGTCGACGCGGACCCGGGGACCCAGACGATGGCCGGGATGGCGGACCGCGTCGCGGTGATGAAACGGGTGTGGGCGGGGGACAAGGTCACCGAGGCGGTCCGCCCGGTCGGCCCGCCGCCGGTCCAGCCGGGAGGGCCCGAGATCCTGGTCGGAACCATGGGGCCCCGCACGATCCGCCACGCCTCGCGGTGGGCGGACGGCCTCGCCGGTGTCACCCTCGACCTCGACGCGGCTGCGGTCAGCGATCTCTTCGAGCTGGCCCGCACCGCCTGGCGCGAGGCCGGCCGCACGGCGCCGCGACTGACGACGTCGTTCTGGTTCGCGCTCGGTGACGACGCGCCGTCCGGGCCGGCCCGGAGCCAGGTGCACCGACACCTGCGGCACTACATGAACTGGATCCCCGTCGAGTTCGTCGACGCCATGGCACCGACCACCGGCTTCGCCGGCAGCGAGGCCGGGCTGGTCGACGTACTGCGGACCTTCGAGGCCGTCGGCGCCGACGAGGTCCACCTCATCCCGACCGGCTCCGACGTCGAACAGGTCCATCGAGTCGCCGACCTGGTCGCCAAGAACTGGACTTGACCTCACCCGACCGGGTGCCCCGCGCGGGCCGCGTGGGCCCTACGGTGTGGTCCGTGCGAATGGATTGGCTGCCGACCTCTGCGGCGTTGCTGGTGACGGGGGCGCTGGCGCTTGCCCTGGCGTCGATCCTCACACCCACGGGTTCGAGCTCGGCGGACACGCTGAGACTCGTCCAGGAGCAGGACGGCCGCTGGCTCGCCGCGTCCGCGATCTACTTCCTCGCCGCGGTCGGGCTGATGCTCGGCCTGCCCTCGGTGCTGACGCTGTTCGACCTCCGGGGCCGCAGCCTCGGGCTGGCCGGTGCGGTAGCGCTCTCAGTGGGGTTCATGGGGATCGCCGGTTACGCGATGCTGCTGGTGTTCTTCCGGGCCATGGTCATCACCCACGCGATCCGCAACGAGGCGTTCGACGACGTGGCCCACGAGTCCGGGCTCACCGTCTTCCTCTATGTCTGGATCGTGGCGTTCTACCTCGGCGAGCTGCTGCTTGCGATCGGCCTGCTGCGCGCGGACACCGTACGGCGGTGGATCCCCGTGCTGCTCATCCTGCACGTGGCCACGTTCCCGGTCTCGACGGTCCTGCCGGAAGGGCTCGCCAAGGCCACGATCTTCCTGATGGTCTTCGCGTTCGCCGGACTCGGGATGCGCGCCGCCGGCCCGCCGTCGACGTTCGCGGCCCCGGTCAGCCGAGCGCGGACGCGAGCTCGCTGACCTGCTCGAGCGGCGCGTCGTAACCCGGGAAGTACGCGCAGACCCTCTCGGCCACGTCGCCGAAGCGGAGCCTGAGCTCCGCCGCGCACTCCTCGGGGGTCCCGCGCACGGCCAGCGTCGAGACCATCTCGTCGGTGACCAGCTCGACCATGGCGTCGACGTCACCCTGCTTCGACAGTGCGTTCAGCGCGGGCTGGACCTCCGCCCAGCCCTCGACCTCGAGCACGGGGCGGTAGGCAGGGGTTGAGCCGTAGAACCCGAGGAGGGAACGTACGCCGGTTGTCGCGGCCGCCTGCTCCTCCGGCGTACGCCCCATTGCCAGGATCGCCTGCGGAAAGATGCTGAACTCGTCCGCCGAGCGTCCGGCCCGCTCGAGCCCCTCGGCAACCGCCGGAAGGGTGCGGTCGCGGAAGTGGCGGTGGCTGTGGAACGGCATCACCAGGAGGCCGTCGGCGACCTCCGCGGCCGTGCGGGTCATCACCGGGCCCAGGGCGCCGAGCAGGACCGGGGGCGGGCCGTACGGGTTGGGTCCTGGCACGAACGTCGGCGGCATCAGCGTGTGCTGGGTGAACTCGCCCCGGAAGTCGAGGCGGCTCCCGTCCTGCCAGGACGTCAGGATCGCCTTCACCGCCAGCACGATCTCGCGCATCCGCGCTGCCGGCGGGCTCCACGTGGCGCCGTACCGCTTCTCGATGTGCGGCCTGACCTGCGAGCCCAGCCCGAGCCGGAACCGGCCCCCGGACATCAGCTGCAGGTCGTACGCCGCGTGGGCCAGGTGCATCGGGCTGCGCGGCATCGCGATCGCGACGTTCGTCATCAGGTCGACGTCGACCACACCGGCTGCGGTGGCAAGAGGGAGGAACACGTCGTGCGGGCCCTCGAACGTGAAGAGCCCGGCTATGCCGGCGCCCGCGAGCTCACGCGCCCGTCCCGCGGCGAGGTCGGGCCGGGCATCGAGCTGGACGTCGAGGAGCACGCCGGTGATTGTGCCGGATCGGCGGAAGGGCTACTTGTCCTTGCGGGCCCGCGACGCGAGCTTCGCGCGCTCGTTGGCGTCCAGGATGAGCTTGCGGATCCGCACCGAGTCGGGGGTGACCTCGACACACTCGTCCTCGCGGCAGAACTCCAGGCACTGCTCGAGGGAGAGCCGGCGCGGCGGGATCAGCTTCTCGAAGTTGTCGGAGGTCGCGGACCGGATGTTGGTCTGCTGCTTCTCCTTGGTGATGTTGACGTCCATGTCGTCGGCGCGGGAGTTCTCACCGATGATCATGCCCTCGTAGACCTCGGTGGTCGGCTCGACGAACATGGTCCCGCGCTCCTGCAGGTTGGTCATGGCGTACGCCGTCGCGGCACCCTTGCGGTCGGCCACGAGCGAGCCGTTGTTGCGCGACCGGATCTCGCCGGCCCACGGCTCGTAGCCCTCGGAGATGTGGTGCGCGATGCCGGTGCCCCGGGTGTCGGTGAGGAACTCGGTGCGGAAGCCGATCAGCCCGCGCGCCGGGACCAGGAACTCCATCCGGACCCAGCGGGTGCCGGGGTTGGTCATCTGCTCCATGCGGCCCTTGCGGGAGGCGAGCAGCTCGGTGATCGTGCCGAGGTACTCCTCCGGGGCGTCGATCGTCAGTCGCTCCACGGGCTCGTGGAGCTTGCCGTTGACCTCCCTGGTGACGACCTGCGGCTTGCCGACGGTGAGCTCGAAGCCCTCGCGGCGCATCTGCTCGACCAGGATCGCGAGGGCCAGCTCACCGCGGCCCTGCACCTCCCAGGCGTCGGGGCGCTCGGTCGGCAGGATCCGCAGCGACACGTTGCCGACGAGCTCGGCGTCGAGGCGGTCCTTGACCAGGCGGGCGGTGACCTTGCCGCCCTTGGTGCGCCCGACCAGCGGCGAGGTGTTGGTGCCGATCGTCATGGAGATGGCCGGTTCGTCGACGTGGATGAGCGGCAGCGCGATCGGGTTCTCGGGGTCGGCCAGCGTCTCGCCGATCGTGATGTCGGGGATGCCCGCAATGGCCACGATGTCGCCGGGGCCGGCGGACTCGCCGGGCTTGCGCTCGAGACCCTCCGTGACGAGCAGCTCGGTGACCTTGACGTTCTTGACCGAGCCGTCGCGCTTCATCCACGCGACCTGCTGGCCCTTGCGCAGGGTGCCCTCGTGCACGCGGACCAGCGCGAGCCGGCCGAGGAACGGCGAGGCGTCGAGGTTGGTGACATGGGCCTGCAGCGGCGCGCCCTCGGCGTACGTCGGAGCCGGGATGGTCTCCAGGATCGTCTTGAACAGCGGCTCGAGGTCTGGGGAGTCCGGCATCCCGCCGTTCTCGGGCATCGCCAGCGACGCGCGGCCGGTCTTGGCGGAGGCGTAGACGACGGGGAAGTCGAGGGCGTCCTGGCTGTGGTGCTCGTCGAGCAGGTCCATGAACAGCTCGTAGGTCTCATCCACGACCTCGGCAATGCGGGAGTCAGGTCGGTCGACCTTGTTGACGACCAGCACGACCGGCATGTCGGCGTTGAGTGCCTTGCGCAGCACGAACCGGGTCTGGGGCAGCGGACCCTCGGACGCGTCGACGAGCAGCACGATGCCGTCGACCATCGACAGGCCGCGCTCGACCTCGCCACCGAAGTCGGCGTGGCCCGGGGTGTCGATGATGTTGATCGTCATCGGCTTGCCGCCGCCGGCGGGACCGGCGTAGTGGATCGCGGTGTTCTTCGCGAGGATCGTGATGCCCTTCTCGCGTTCGAGGTCACCGGAGTCCATCACCCGGTCCGCGACACCCTCGGCCTGGTGCTCGGAGAAGGCGCCGCCCTGGCGGAGCATCGCGTCCACGAGCGTGGTCTTGCCATGGTCGACGTGCGCCACGATCGCGACGTTGCGCAGGTCGATGCGGGTGGACCGGGCGGATTCGGTTGAGGCAGACATGGCGGAGCAACATCGCTTTCAGAGGAGTCAAGGGGGCCCGATGGGCCGACCCCACTCTAGTGGCCGGGGCAACGAGGCACGTCATCGGCGATCTCGCACCAGCGGGTGTTCCGGTCGCTCCCTGGTTCACGGCCCTGGTTCACGGCCCTGTCCACGGCCCTGCCTACGGCCGTGTCCACGGCCCTGTCCGGCCTTGTCCACGGCCTTGTCCACGGCGCAAGCCTCGACGAGGGTGGAGGCATGGTCTGCTCGTTCGTGCCGCCCTACCTGCTGCGCCAGCTCTCGGAGTCGAAGACGCTCGCCATCGACGAGCGGATCCGGTCGCTTCGGGTCTCAGCGCCACCAGCTGCCGCACGCCCGCGGGCCCTCCCGGAGGGGGCCGCGTGGGTGGTGCACACCGCGGACAACGGCTCGACGCTGCCGGGGCGGGT